>NZ_CP022297.1:2806125-3117917 GCF_017310015.1 Marinobacterium iners | reverse complement strand
TGTACGATTAACAATTTTTCCCATTGAAACCCACATTGCTATATCTTGGTTTGGAATACCGGCAATACCTGTAAAGTCGCCTTCCTTCATTTTTGTTCGATCTTGGCGAAAACGGTTTTCCATAGTGCCCACCGTAGCCCAAGTAATTGGATCTACATCTATACCTGGCACTGCACGAGCAAACTTACGCCACGCATCAGTATCTGGCGTAGTTTCTGGGTTACCCCAAGCGATGAAGTGGAAATTACAGTTTTCGTTATCAATTGGAACGATAACCGCCGCGACGTTGTACGAAGTATTAGGCGGAATCAATGCATAGTACGGAGCAACGTATTGCGTTATACGGATATAGTCATGAGTCGATGCGTTAGTAATCGGACGACGGATCGCCGCATATTGGAAACCATAATCGGTTCTCGCAGACTGCATACGCGGAGATTTGTCCGTAGATGGACGGTACCAACCTTGGTCATCAGCCGCAGCACTCTCAACTTTAGCAGGAACCATATCGGAGGAGTGTAGTGAAGAAGAGTGCGCAGAGTCAATCTGGCCTTCCAAAACCTGCGCCCAGTTACAAGGTAGGCGGATTTTTAGAATTGATACCTGGACGTCTTTATTAGGTGCAAACGCTGGTTTTTTGAATTCAGGAGCGTTGCCTTCTCCCAGCCAAGCCCAAAGGAAACCACCCCATTCAATAGTTTTATAAGATTTGTGCTTCACTTTAGAGCACATAGACTTTTCTACTTCTGGTGGTTCTGATGCCATTGCCACAGCATTGCCTTCTACATCGAACTTCCAACCATGATACAAGCAACGGATACCACAATCTTCATTTCGGCCGAATACCAAGGAAGCCAAGCGGTGGGGACAAAGCTCATCTAAGAGTCCGACTCGACCTTCAGTATCACGAAATGCGACGTAACGAGAACCCAATGCTTCAACAAGCACTGGTGTTCCATCGCACTCCTCTACCTCTTCAAGTAGGCAAACAGGGGTCCAATGCTGACGCATAAGCCGCCCCATAGGGTCCGTTGGCATAACATGAGTTAACAATTCGTTTTCTTGTGGTGTAAGCATCGTGCCGTTCTCCGTTTTATTTTACTTCACATAACTGGCTAAAACGCACTAAGGACCTTGCTGGCCAAATATGTGTTAGCACTTTTGGGCTTGTTGCTGAATGCGATGAGAGGCGAAAGGATGTCTAGCACACCCTTACCCTCGACCATCGAAATAATAGATAGCTAATCTTTCAGTGTCAACAAAATTAGAGGTCTAATTTTGTTGACTGGCAATAATTAGATTGCTAACATTGATGCAGGTCATGGGTAATCCGATATAAGGATTTCTGACAGAGGATTCATGTACTTAGCGACACTCAGAGAGAAAAATAATGAAGCTGAAAGTGACTGCTCGGCGCACACTTACGCCAGAAATTGAAGAATTCACACTGACGCCTGTTGATGGGCAACAGTTGCCACCAGCGGAACCTGGTTCGCATGTTTCTATCACCACGCCCTCAGGAGCCCATCGTTACTATTCACTAGTTCATCCAGGTGACAATCTAAGCGCGTACACGGTTGCTATAAAAAAGGAGCTGAATTCACGGGGCGGTTCAAGGTCGATGCATGAGCAAGCAACAGTGTCAACCGTCCTTGATGTAGAAACTTCTGATAACGAATTTCCACTCGGTCCAAAGCACGACGCTTTGTTAATCGGCGGCGGTATCGGCATCACACCGATTTACTCTATGGCTCAACGACTAAAAGTAGAGGGCAGGAAGTTCAGAGTTGTTTATTTAGCCCGCAGCTATGAAAAAGCAGCATATGCTGATGAACTTAAAGAGCTTTGTGGAGATAGCATTATTATCCATTATAGCGAAGGCGATAGTTCAAATGCTTTCGATTTTTGGGATTTATTGATGAATCCAACGCAAGAGCATATCTATTGTTGCGGGCCAACCTCTTTAATGGAAGAGGTGAAAGGAGGCACGGGACATTGGCCTGATGGTCGAGTTCACTTTGAGGAGTTCATGCCCGTTGAAATCATTCGAGATACTGATACAGAATTTACCGTCGAACTTGCTAAATCAGGTGAAACGATAACCGTCCCCGCAGATCACACGATTCTGGAAGCTCTGCGCGCTAATGGACACGACTTTTCCAGCTCTTGTGAAACAGGAACTTGTGGTACCTGTAAATGTAAGTACAGGGAAGGTGAAGTTGATCATCGTGATTTGGCTTTAATGGATGACGAAAAGTCTGACACAATTATGCTGTGTGTCTCCCGAGCAAAAGGTGATCGCCTTGTCCTCGATATCTAATCCAGTTCGCCTTGGGGTGGCAGGTTTAGGGAGGGCCTTTGCGCTATCGGCCCCTGCTATCCACGCACACCCAGGTATTATATTAGTTGCTGCCGCAGAGCCAAACTCTGAACATCGGAAGTCATTAGAAAAAAATTTTGGTGCCAAGACCTATACTGATGTCACCGACCTTGTCAATGATCCGGATGTAGAAGCGGTCTATATATCAACACCTCACGGATTGCATAAAGAGCATGCTTTAGCCGCTATAAACGCCGGTAAGGCGGTCCTTATTGAGAAACCGATGACAGTTTCATTAGAGGATGCATCATTATTGATTGAATCAGCAAAAAAAGCGGCAGTAAAGATAATTGTTGGTCCTAGCCATAGCTTTGATGGTCCGGTTAAACTTGCCGAAACCCTAATTGCTGAAGGTAAGATTGGGCGTGTAAGGATGATACATGCGCTCTATGCCACAGATTTTTTATATCGTCCAAGAACAGCCGCTGAGCTTTCAACTGACTTAGGTGGTGGTGTGGTGTTTAGTCAAGCCGTCCATCAAATAGACCTTGTGCGTCGCTTGGCAGGAGTCCCTGCTCAACGAGTCACGGCAAGGACAGGTGGAGCCTGGGATACAAACCGACCGACGGAAGGTGCCTACAGCATGCTGATAGATTTCAGCGAAGGTGTTTATGCCAACCTAACGTACTCAGGTTATGCACATTTTGACGGCGATCGGCTGATGGAGAATACTTCTGAATTAGGTATACCCAAGCCGGATGAATTCAAGAATGCCCGTAAAATATTAGAATCAATAGAAGACGAGTTAGAATTTAAGTCGTCACGTGGATTTACATCACTCGAAACGTGTCCTCAAGCCAAAACTCATGAGCACTTTGGGCAGGTTTTCGTATTCGGTGATCGCGGAGACATACGTCTGACTCCGAACGGTGTAGAAATAACGTATTGTGATGGCCCTATTTTCTACCCAGCACCCTTTAGAACCGCACGAGCAGAAGTTTTTGACACGCTTTATACAGCACTACGTGAACAAGCTTCACCATTACAAGATGGTGAATGGGGTCGTGCCTCACTCGAAATATGTCATGCACTACTTAAAAGTAGTGAAACTGGTGACGCAGTCATACTCAATTACCAAAAAGGATAAAAAATGTCTAAGCTTCAACTTTCCCTAGCTATGGGTGACTATGATAGAACTCGTCCAATTCATGATGGTCGCGTACAAATCGACGGTATCGATCCGATCACATTTCTTCAGTCACCCGAAGAAATGTTTTTTAACGCATTTCGCCACGAGACATGTGATATTTCAGAAATATCTTTAAGTTCATACTGTGTTTCGTTGACTAGAGAAAACCCTCCATATATCGCAATTCCTGTTTTCCTTAGCCGTGCTTTTCGTCATTCTTCTGTTTATATTCGTGCGGACAGAGGAATAGAAACACCTCAAGACCTCAAAGGCCGTCGCATTGGTATTGCGGAATATCAACTGACAGCAAACGTATGGGTTAGAGCAATCCTTGCAGATGCAGGTGTCACTCCTGATCAGATTATTTGGGTACGTGGAGGGATGGACAAGCCAGGACGTCCTGAAAAGATCAATCTGGATCTACCAGACAACGTGACTATCGAAAACGCACCAGAAGGCTCCACGCTGAATCAGATGCTAATCGATGGTGAGATAGATGGTTTCATTGGTCCTAGATGGCCACGTTGTTACCATGAAGGCCATCCTCAGATCCGTCGCTTATGGCAAGATGGTTTGTCTGCAGCACTCCAATGGCATCAAGACACCGGGTTATTCCCAATCATGCACGTTCTGGGTGTACGTCGCAGCCTAGCCGAACAGCATCCATGGTTACCGGGAGCACTTCTAAAAGCCTTCACTGAAGCTAAAACAATAGCACTTGACGCCCTATCGGATACTTCGGCAACTAAGGTTACGATGCCGTTTGTCGAAGATATTTTGGGTGTAACGCAAAAAATGTCTAAAGATCTTTGGTCATACGGGGTCACACCTAACGTCAAAACATTAGAATATTTCCTGCGTAACCACTACGAACAGGGGCTGAGCTCAAGACATCTATCTGTAGATGAACTGTTCCACCCCGCAACTACTGAGGTCTATTCTTTGTAACTATATTTAGCTATTAGCAAATATAAGAGAAAACCAGCCAGGTCATACCTCGCTGGTTTTTCCTACAATTTGATCCTGAGAGTGATATATAGGCATTCAATGCATGAAGGATGATAACTTACTCGATGTTGGGCACGATACAGTTCCTTCAGCATCATATTTGGTTTCTCTACGTATCAATCACTCAGCAATTGATAGGTTAGCCACCCATCTCTCTCAATTGAATCTTTTGTTGAAAGATCATGCTGGATTTGAGTCTATTGATATAGTGCGTCGAGATGATGGCCAAGGTGTCGAAATATTTTGTATTTTGAGGTTTAAATGTAAAGATGACCTGGAATCATGGAAGCTTTCTTCAGATGGAAAGGCGATACTTAATCCTACTGAAGCATTATCCGTACTCGACGTAACAAGACAACAGGCCTGTGGCTCAAGTATTTGGTTTGAGCCTGTTGTTAGACTTCCTATCCCCCCGAAGCCTCCACGCCTGTGGAAACGGTGGTTGGTTAGCTTAGTCGCTGTTTACCCTGCTCTTATTGTGCTTATTTACCTGCTCAAGCCAATTACGTCGAAGGTAGCAGAACCTATTGGTCTATTGTTAGTCGCCACTGTACTTACAGGGGTTACTACTGCTCTAATCGCACCTTGGCTCTCGAAGAGATTACACAAATGGCTAATCTCCAACTAATTTAAAAATAAATTTTCTATAAAAACATTATAAATAAATATCTGACTAAAGAATAATATAAATTATCTAGTCCATCAAGAGTGGTTAGTAACCGTAAAATATCTCTTTGTTAACAGGATTTTTCTTTATCTGTTGATATGTCATTACTGAGATCTAAATATTCCATATATACGATAAATTAGTATATTTTTCAGCTTTACCCTTATAAAAATTATCCAGTCATATTATACATACCGATCTATGATTATTGTAAATAAAACTGTGCTCCGTCCATCTGGCTATATATCATAATAAGATAGTCTCCTAATTAGTTAGCAATAATTATTTTATATCCTAGAGGGTGGCTGGAATATTGGCATTTATTTATTTTATTGAAAATCCAAATGAAATATAATTATTATGTTGAAATTTAAATCTTGATCTTGATCTTGATCTTGAATTGGATTAAACCTATTTAATAATCAAAATAAAGAATAGAGTCCTATGAATAATATAGAAATTGAAAAACTTATCGATGACTTGGTATCTGCAAATTTAATTCTATTCAACGAAGGTGTTTTAGATGCTTTTGGCCACGTTAGCGTGAGAAATCCTAATAATAGAGATCATTTTTTCTTAGCAAGAAACATGGCGCCAGGTCTCGTGACCAAAGGAGACATCCTTGAGTTTAACATGGAGGGTGAAGTTGTAAACGATGATTCTAGAAAGGTCTATCTTGAACGCTATATTCATAGTGAAATATATCGGGAACGAGATGATGTCGAAGCGATTGTTCATAGTCATTCTCACTCGATCGTCCCCTTCAGTGTTGTAAAGTCCGCTCCCTTAAAGCCACTATGCCACATGAGTGGTTTCATAGGTACCCATGTTCCTATATTCGAAATACGCGATGTGACCGGTAATGATTCAAATATGCTGGTTACTAGCAAAGCACTTGGCGCATCATTAACTCAATCTCTTGGAAAAAATACCCTCGTACTTATGAGAGGCCATGGCTCTACAGTTGTTGCACCGAGCCTAAAGCAAGCTGTCTATCGAGCTATTTATGTCGAAGTTAATGCACAATTACAGATTCAAGCGTCCAGGCTTGGACCAATCGAATTTTTATCTGAGGGAGAAGCACGCGCGACTCAAATAACTAACGAAGGACAAGTAGACCGTCCGTGGAATCTATGGAAAAGCCGAGCAATTAAGGCTCAGAAATATTGGCTATCGGAAGTTTCATAATTTACTTTTATCAAAAAAGTCACATTGCTAGTCTTTAAATAAGGTTAGTAGTGTGACCCCGATAACTATACCAAATGTTCCAATAGTTTTTTGGTAGTTAAAATTCTCATTACTCTTTGAATATAACCAAGTTCCAACTAGTACAAATAGCGGAGTCGTTGCCGCCAATGGCGCGACCACCAGCAAGTTTCCAATTGCCAATGATAGATAAAGAAATACCGGCCCAATACTCGAAAGAATTCCAGCGAATAAAAAATAAGTAAACTCTCGACGATTACATGAAATTTTAAATTTAGTAACCAATAAATAAAAGCTTAATATAATCCATGAGACAAAAACCGTTACTGTACTGGCAAGTACAGGCGAATTAAGCAGGTCTATGCCTAATTTCCTAAGAGCAATAGATATACCATAAGTTAATGATGCCAGGAGAGGGTATAGGAAATATATATGATGATCACTATAATTTATTGAATTGCTATTCGATCCAGAAAATATGGCGATTAATAATGATCCTGTTATTATTAAAAATGCACCAAATATTTGAATGATATTTCCGGACTCGCCTAGAAATAAAAGCCCTATTAATACCGTTACCAAAGGATGCGTCAGTGTTAAGGCTGTCGTTGTATTCGCACCTAATCTAGACATACCAACGAACTGAAATAACCGACCAAGTAATGGAGCAAATATACCCGAAATTATAAAGAATTTAAGATCAAGTAGTGAAATGGATTTAGGCAGGTCTATAAATAAGTTCGATAAACCAAGGATAAATATATTGACGGTAAGAGTGATCCATAAGATAGAAAGGTGCGAGGCGGTTTCACGACCTATTTTTACTAGTAAAAATGTGGCCGCAAACATAATGGAAGATAATAATGCATAAATAACTTCCACTATGTGCCTCGCTTTAAAATAGAGATTAATCTTTCTGAAAGTTAAGCCGTTTTTGCTCGGTATCTCAGATGAGGTGTTGCCAGGACGGCAGCCACAACCAAAGCGACAGCTACACCCAGTGCGATGATATTCGGTGCTAAGAACATTAAGCCAGCTACCAACAACATAGTTTGCGCTATGCGTGATAGAGGTGCTTTCCAGTATCCTTCAATACCAGCACTTAGTACGATAACGCCTATAGTAGCAGTGAGACAGTTCAGGATTATCCCCATTATCGGCCCTTCAAGAAGCAGCCCCTCTCCATACATGAATGCAAATGGAACAACGAATGCGGTAATCGCAAGCTTTACTGCACCAATAGCTATTCCAAGAGGTTTTGCATCCGCTATAGCCGAAGCTGCAAATGCTGCCACCGCAACGGGTGGTGTCATCGCTGAAAGAACTGCGAAGTACAGGATGAACATGTTTGACTGCATCGCTGAGAAGTCGAGAGAACTCAAGGTCGGCCCAACCAATACCGCAGCAAGTATAAATGCAGAAGGTGTTGGCATCCCCATGCCTAGAATAATTGCCAAAATTGCAGAAATGATCAGAACCAAGATACTGCTATTTCCAGCGAGCATGAACACGAGATCAGCAAACTTACCACCGAGTCCTGTCATCGAAATACCACCGATAACCAGACCAGCAGCGGCACAAGCAGCTGTTACTGAAACCATTCTAAGTGTAGTTTCACCGAGCGCTTCCCAAATGGATTTTAGTCCCATGCGAGTTGAGGGTTTTATCGCGGCAACAGCAATGACGCTTAAAGAGGCAAATGCTGCAACATAAGTTGGCGAATATCCCATAACAAGAGCTACAGAAAGGACAAGTAAAGGAATTATGAACAATCCGCCGTTCGACATTGCTACTTTTACTGTCGAAACTTCGTCTTCATCCAGTCCTTTAAGACCCATTTTTTCAGATCGTAAATGGATCTGTGTATAAACACACACGTAGTAAAGTAATGCTGGTACGATACCCGCGATAGCTATATCACGGTACTCAATTCCTGTATATTCAGCCATGATGAATGCAGCTGATCCCATGACAGGAGGCAATAGGCTACCGCCAGTCGATGCCGCAACTTCAACGCTTCCAGACAGTGATTTTCCGTAACCTAAACGTTGCATCATCGGAATTGTTATAGATCCCGTAGTTACAACATCTGATGTCGGACTACCAGACATGGTTCCGTATAAACCAGACGAGATTACAGCGATTTTTGCTGGTCCGCCAACACGCCTTCCTGCAATCGCTGATGCAAGATTAAAGAAGAAATCCGCACCCCCTGCTCGAGATAAGAAGGTACCAAAGAGCACAAATAAAAATGCATAAGTTGCGGCTACACGAAGCGGTACACCAAAAAGGCCATCGCTGGTAAACATCATAATATCGAGAAAGTGGTTATATCCTACTTCACGGAAACCGAGCCCTGCGGGTAAACTATGCCCAAAGAGATTGTAGAGTACAAAGGCAGCTACTACGCTGGTTAAGCCAACCCCGACTGTTCTGCGTGTTGCTTCAATAGTCAGGAAAAATAATGCCGAACCGGCAAGAAGGTCTGGTGTTTCTAGAGGGAACAGTAATGTGATCCGCTCTACGATACGGTCGCTTTCTATTAGAAAATAAATGCCTGCGGCAACACTCGTGAGCGAAAGTACCCAGTCGGTTAATCCTGGAGAACTAGTACGTCCCCAAGGTCCTGGTGTATACAGCAAGAATAGAAGAGCTAGCATTGATGACAAAAATACGATCGTCATAGCAAAAAGATCGACGTAGACGATAGTAGTTGTGTAAATCACTCCTAACGCAATTATTGCTGCAATTGATTGGAGTATTCGGGCAAGCCCGGGACTCAACTGACGTTTAGTACCGGTCTCTAACATTGATGAAAGTATATTCGACATTTGACTAGCTCTTATAATTCTAGATGGCTGTGCTCGTTTAATGTAAGCCTGCTTCTTTCAGATATTTTAATGCACCTGGATGATAGGGGACTACATTAACGGAAGCCATTACTTCTGGGTTCAACGCTTTCATTGCCGGGTGCACACCTGCAATTTTCTCGTAGTTTTCAAAAATAGCCTTTGTTAGGTTGTACGCTTTTTCGTCATCCATATCAGCTCTTACTGCGAGGGTTGCGCCTAATGATGGGGTATTGACCTTAGCTGGAGACCATTCATAGGTCCCCTCAGGGATCAAAAATGAAATCGTTCCACTAGCTTTATTCACTGTTTCAACCGTCGAAGAATCCATAGACAACAATGTTACATCGACACTATTGGCCACCTGCTGAATAGAGCTATGACGAACAAATAGTGAGTTAATCATGAGGTCTGCTCGGCGATCAGTAATCAATCCTACTTGCTCGGCCGAAGCCGCATAAATAACCTTTCCACCCCAGCTTTCAATATCTTTTTCAGTAACACCGATAGCAGTAAGCATTTCAACTGCTACATTTGATGCAATGTTTCCGCGTTTATTTATTGCAATAGTGATGGGTGGTTTAACCTTTGCGATGTCTTCAAAAGTATTAATGCCGTACTTTTCAGCAAAGTTTTTACGAACAAGCGCCTGCATCGGAGCCCAAGTATACATATAGGATAGAACTCGAATAGAGTCTATCGGTTTCTGGAAAGGTGGTTCGCCTTTTTTTGCCAGCAAAAGTTCAGCATCGTGGATAAGTGCCAAATCAGCTTGATTTCGATCTAGTTGACCAATATTTGCGATGCCACCGCCTGACGTTTGATAGGTGATTTTTGAGCCAGGATATGCTGCTCTGACGCTTGTATCTACTCCTGCTCCTAACAAACTCCAAAGTCCCCCGGGTGAAGCGCCCGCTACTGTCATTTCATAGGCTTCAGCCTTTGAAACAGGTGAATGAAGTAGTGCTGCTGTTGTTAAAGAAACAGCAATGTATTTTTTAAAACTGGATAACATAGTTAAATTCCTCTTATTTTTAACTTTGTTGGTCAACCAACTATGTACACTGATTCTATTATTACCATTAACCGTCTTTATATTTCTATGGTTATAAGTTTGTGAACCCTCCTCTAAAAATTACATACGGACGAGAAGAAACGGGAAAAACGCAAGGAGTAATCAGCAGTCATTCCACTGTAATGGTAGCAGCGGCAAAAAAGTAACTTAAAACCAGTAGTATTGATTGATTTTTTCATGAAGTATGTCCCAGTTTTAATTATGTTCTTGTATTTTTGCGTGCGTTTTTATACCGATAGTTTTTATATGTGTATGGCTAGAACCATTCATCTGTGATCATGTAAACTCCTCGGTATCGATCTCGGCCTGCTGTACAGCACTGTAGCGAGGGCCGTGAACGGTATTCTGGTTGATCAATTGATCCAGGCGCGTGACCACATCTGCGGTCAGGCTGACGCTATCGGCAGCCAGGTTTTCTTTCATGTGTGAAACAAAACGGGTGCCCGGAATCGGCACAATAAAGTCGCCCTTGGAGCGAACCCAGGCCAGTGCCAACTGTGCCGGTGAGCAGCCCACTTCGTTGGCGATTGCAACATATCCCTCCAGCAGGTTCAGGTTCTGCGGATAGTTCTCCTTGTAGAAGCGGGGCATGTTGTTGCGGATATCCTTTTCGACCAGCGTATCCACGTCCAGCAGGGTGTTGGTCAGGAACCCGCGCGCCAAAGGACTGAAAGCGACAAAGGCAGTGCCTGATTCGCGGCAGGCATCCAAAACCGCAATCTCGGCGTTGCGAGACCAGAGTGAGTACTCGGTTTGCAGGGCGGCAATCGGGTGCACGCGCTGGGCACGTTTAAGGGTAGCTGCGGAGACCTCAGACAGACCGATGGCGCCGATCTTTCCTTCGCGTACCAGGTCTGACAGGGCGCCGACACTGTCTTCGATCGGAGTATTGGGGTCGAGACGGTGCAGATAATAGAGATCGATGTGGTCGGTTTGCAGGCGACGCAGACTGGCTTCGCACTGGGCACGCAGGGTATCGGGTCGGCCGTCAATCTCTTTCTTGCCGCTTTCCTGACCTATCGCCATGCCGCACTTGCTGGCAAGGAACAACGATTGACGCTGATCCTTCAGAGCCTTGCCGACCACTGTTTCGTTGCGCCCGCCACCATAAAGGGTAGCGGTATCGAAATGGCGATACCCCATGTCAAACGCCTGACGTAATGCCTGAATCGCATCTGCTTCAGGCAATGGCGTGCCGTAAGCGTGTGACAGATTCATACAGCCAAGGCCGATGCCGGGCTGGTTGAAGTGGCTGTTAAGCGTTGTGCTCATGTGGTGATCTCCATCGATATCAGGATGATTAGCTCTCGGCCTGCAGGCACTGTTCCAGTTGATGCAGGGTTTCCATCGCAGGCAGACATTGAGCCACGCTGGAATTCGGCTCACGTCCTTCCCGAATGGCGGCGATGAACTCCCGATCCTGCAACTCGATACCGTTGTTGGAGACAGCCACGCCGGTCAGGTCGATCTTGTTTTCGTTGCCGTCGTACAGGTCGTCGTAACGGGCAATGTAGGTGCCGTTGTCACAGATATAGCGGAAGAAGGTGCCGAAAGGACCGTCGTTGTTGAATGACAAAGACAGAGTGCAGAGCGCGCCGTTTTCGGCCTTCATGCCGATGCTCATGTCCATGGCGATGCCCAGGTCTGGGTGGTGCGGACCTTCCATCGCCTGCACCTTGGTGGTTTTTTCACCGGTCTGGTATTGGAACAGGTCAACTGTGTGGCAGGCGTGGTGCCACAGCAAGTGGTCGGTCCAGGAACGGGCCTGACCCTTGGCATTAGTGTTGGTGCGACGGAAGAAGTAGGTTTGCACATCCATTTGCTGAATTTTCAGTTCACCGGCCTGGATCTTGTTGTGGATCCACTGGTGGCTCGGGTTGAAGCGACGGGTGTGGCCTGCCATGGCAACCAGACCGGTCTTCTTCTGCACTTCAACCAACTTGCGCGCATCTTCAATATTGTCAGCCATGGGGATTTCCACCATGACGTGCTTGCCGGCCTCAAGGCACTGGATCGCCTGAGACGCATGCAACTGAGTCGGAGTGGCCAGAATGACGCCGTCAACGTCATCACGCGCCAGAGCTTTGGCCAGGTCAGTGGTGTAGTGGGGAACGTTGCGTTCTTCAGCGAACTGGCGGATCACATCGATCTTGGTGCCTACAACCGAGGTAACAGTTGCGCCATCGATAGCAGCAATTGCGTCCATATGTTTCATGCCAAAGGCGCCGCTTGCGCCCGCTACACACAGTCTCATGCATGTATCTCCTGATACTGAAGCCAAAAATCAAATAAGGGAATGCTGCGCCGGTGCGTTGCATTTGTACCAAAATCTACCACCGGCCCACGCAGTTGAGTAATTGAATAACCTCTTGTGCTATTCAATTTTTGCAAAGCGATGAGTTTCTTAGATGTCGGAATAACGTGAGGCCGCTTCTTTCAGCATTTTGATAAAACGGCTTTGTGTCGGTGTGGGTTGCCAGTCACGGCGCAGTGTAAGCCCTATGGGCCGTCTTGTATGGCTTAGAGAGTAGGGTATAACCCCGAGTATGCCCTGGCGCAATTCATGCTCTACCTGGTGGGTCGAAATCAGGGTCAGTCGGTCGCTGCCACTAAGTAGCTCTCGAATAAGTATTTGTGAACTGGTTTCAACGAGTCGTGTAGGTTGTTTGGCGCCGCGATCACTGAACAGGGTGTCGAAAAATGCACGTGTGGGTGTTCCGATTCGAGGTACAACCCAACCGTATTGACCAATATCCTCCAGTGTAAGCGTACGGTGTTGCCGAAGAGGGTGATCTTTGCGGCCGATGATGGCAAGCGGTGGGGCCAATAACTCTTCCTGAATAATGTCATCGGCAGGGGGCGGAAAGCGCAGTGCACCGATCAGCAGGTCCAGATCACCATTGCGCAGGTGGAACAGCAGGTCGTCATAGGGTGCATCCACCACGTTAATGCCGATATCCGGGTGAGCCATGCTGAAGCGGTTGATGACATCCGGCAGGATGGATGTACGGGCCAGTGGCATGCTGCCCATGATGATCCTGCCGACTTCACGGAACTGCAGGGCGCTGATTTCATAATGGCCCTGCTTGATTTCGGCAAATCCCAGCTTGGCGGCGCGAGCCAGCAGTTCGGCGGCGCGGGTGGGAGTAATACCGGTCCTGGCCTTTTCGAATAATGTGATACCCAGCAGATGTTCCAGCTCGCGTCCGGCGCGGTGCAAAGATGATTGCGACAGATCCAGGTTGCGGCTGGCGACGCTGAAACTGTGGCTTTCGGTGATGGCGATCAGGGCCCTCAGCTGTGTCGTCGTCAGCAGTGGCAGCAGGCTTGATGGGCCACCATTCTGGGATTGAGCGCTCTTTTGAGCGGCTCGGATACCGCGCTCAAGATAACCCATGCAGCGACTGATACGGTTATACAAGGCTTCGCCGGACGGGGTGGGAAACATGCCGTTGGAATGGCGTTCGAATAACTCGGTTTCAAGCTGTGCTTCCAGTTTTCCTATCGCTTGGGTGATTGCGGGCTGAGACAGGAAAACCAGTGGTGCCGCTTTGCTGATGCTGCGGCATCTGGCTACTTCCATGAACACCCGCAGGTGTCTCAAGTTGGGCATGGTGAACTGCATGGTCCCTCCCGGGAAGGCTGTTTCCTGATAGGGTGTTCTCAAAAATCAATAGTATTGTGGTCAAATTGAAATAGCCAGTCCTGTTACACAGGCGAATACTAGATGCACTGACATTGAGCGTTAGAACCGATTTATAAGGTGCCCGAGATGATTATCGATTGCCATGGTCACTACACCACCACGCCGCCGCAGGTAGGTGAGTACCGCGAAAAACAGAAACAAGCCGTTGCCAAGGACCCCAACTTTATCGGTGAAAAGGGCCAGATCATCATCAGCGATGACGAGATACGTGAAACCATCGAGAAGAACCAGCTGCGTTTGCAGCAGGAGCGTGGTACCGACCTGACCATCTTCTCTCCGCGTGCCAGCTGGATGGGTCATCACATCGGCAACGAGCATACCAGCCAGTTCTGGACTGAACACCAGAACGACCTGATCCGTCGCGTGTGTGATCTGTTCCCGAACAACTTTGCCCCTGTTGCCCAGCTGCCGCAGTCTCCTGGTGTTGATCCGGCCAAGTCCGTTGCGGAAATAGTGCGTACCGTTGAGCAGATGGGCTTCATCGGCATCAACCTGAATCCGGACCCCAGTGGGGGGCACTGGAATGGTTCCTCCTTGGCGGACCGCTCCTTCTACCCGATCTACGAAAAAATGGTCGAGTACGATATCCCGGCGATGGTGCACGTGAGCGCCGCCTGCAACGACTGCTTCCACACCACCGGTTCCCACTACCTGGGTGCCGACACCACTGGCTTCCAGCAGTTGATGATGTCCGATGTGTTCAAGGACTTCCCGGATCTTAAAATCATCATTCCGCACGGCGGCGGTGCCGTTCCCTACCATTGGGGGCGTTTCCGCGGTCTGGCGCTGGATCAGGGCTTTGAACTGGAAGAGCGCGTACTGAACAACATCTATTTCGACACCTGTGTCTACCATCAGCGCGGTATCGACCTGCTGCTGGACATCGTGCCGACCAAGAACATCCTGTTCGCCTCTGAAATGATCGGCGCCGTGCGGGGTATCGACCCGGAAACCGGTCATTTCTTCGATGACACCAAGCGTTACATCGATGGTAACAAGGCGCTGACCGTCGAGCAGAAGCAGGACATCTTCGAGCACAACAGCCGTCGTGTATTCAGCCGTCTGAAAATTCCGGCCTAACAGGAGTTTTTTGTCATGAGAGAAAATGTAGTCGTTCAACATATTGAACGCGCCGATCAGGCGGTTATCGATGGTCTGGCTGAATGTGGTGTGGCCACCATTCACGAGGCCCAGGGCCGTGTTGGTCTGCTGGCGCACTATATGCGTCCGATCCAGCAGGACGTGGCTGTGGCCGGTTCTGCCGTGACCATTTCCGGCGCTGCCGGTGACAACTGGATGATGCATGTGGCGATCGAACAGTGTCAGAAGGGCGACATGATGGTGTTCGCGCCGACCTCTCCCTCTGTTCATGGTTTCTTTGGTGACCTGCTGGCGACATCGGCTCAGTCACGCGGTGTGGTGGGCCTGATCATTGATGGCGGTGTACGCGATACGCGCGACCTGCGCCAGATGAACTTCCCGGTGTGGTCGAAAGCCGTCTTCGCCGAGGGTACGATCAAGGAAACTCTGGGCTCAGTAAACATCCCGCTTGCCTGTGCCGATCAGCTGATCTACCCGGGTGATGTGATTGTCGCCGACGACGATGGTGTGGTTGTCGTTCGACGCGAAAAGGCCGCCGAAGTGCTGGAGCTGTCGCGCAAGCGCATGGCGCTGGAGGAGTCCAAGCGCGTACGCATGGCCAACGGCGAACTGGGCCTGGACATCTATGACATGCGCCCGCGTTTGAAAGAGAAAGGACTGAAGTATGTCTGATGGCGTCCGCTGCATGTGGATGCGAGGCGGGACTTCCAAGGGCGGTTACTTCCTCGCGTCTGATCTGCCGGTCGACACTGCCGAACGCGACGCCTTTCTGCTGCGGGTCATGGGGTCGCCCGACCCGCGCCAGATCGACGGTATGGGCGGTGGCGATCCGCTGACCTCCAAGGTAGCCGTGGTCAAAACGTCCGACCGGGACGATGCCGATGTGGACTATCTGTTCCTACAGGTATTCGTTGATCAGGCGATCGTCACCGATGCACAGAACTGCGGCAACATCCTTGCCGGTGTTGGCCCCTTTGCCATCGAGCGTGGCCTTGTGGAGGCGCAGAACGGCGAGACCGAAGTGCGTATCTTTATGGAAAACACCGGCCAGATCGCCCGCGCCCGTGTCAGCACCCCTGAAGGCCAGGTCAGCTATGTGGGCGATGCCTGCATTGATGGCGTGCCCGGCAGTTCTGCGGCTGTGCCGATCACATTTGAAGATACCGCCGGTTCCAGTTGCGGTGCCTTGTTGCCCACCGGTAATACGGTCGATGTGATAGATGGTGTCGAAGTCACTCTGATCGATAACGGCATGCCCGTGGTGGTGATGCGCGCCGAAGACATGGGCATCAGCGGCACGGAATCCCGTGAAGAGCTGGAAGCCAACATTGTGCTGCGTGAAAAGCTGGAAGCCATCCGTCTCAAAGCCGGTCCGCTGATGAATCTCGGCGATGTCAGCGCAAAATCGGTACCGAAGATGAGCATGGTCAGCCGGGCCACCAACGGCGGTGCCCTGTCAACGCGTACGTTCATTCCGCACCGCTGTCACGCTTCCATCGGTGTACTGGGTGCGGTCAGCGTAGCGACTGCGGCGGTACTGCCCGGTTCACCCGCCGCAGCGATTGCCGAAGTGCCGGAAGGTGCACGCAAGATGCTGTCGGTTGAACACCCGCTCGGCGAGATGAGCGTGATCCTGGATATGGATGCCAGAGGTCAAGTGGCCTCCGCCGCGATTCTGAGAACGGCCCGCAAGCTTTTTGACGGTGAAGTCTTTACCCACAATAACTGATTCCAAGCAGGTGTAATGAGATGATGGATCCTGACTACCTTCCTTTCCACGCCAACCCGAGCAAGCCTGAGTTCAAGGCGCCTGCCGGAGCCGTTGATGCGCACTGCCACGTATTTGGGCCGGCGGACACGTTCCCTTACCACCCCAAGCGCAAGTACACCCCTTGTGATGCGCCCAAGGAAAAGCTGTTCGAGCTGCGTGACTACCTTGGCTTTGAGCGCAACGTCATCGTGCAGGCATCCTGCCACGGTACCGACAACGCTGCGCTGGTCGATGCACTGGAAAGCGCCGGTGAGCTGGCGCGCGGTGTGGCCGTCGTAGATCCTGCGATCACCGTGGAAGAGCTTAAAGCGATGGATAAGGCCGGTGTGCGTGCCGTGCGTTTCAACTTCGTCAAGCGTCTGGTCGACACCACGCCGAAAGAAGTATTCCTGTCGATTGCCGAGAAGATCAAGCCACTGGGCTGGCATATTGTGGTCTACTTCGAAGCACCGGATCTGGAAGATCTGATTCCCTTCCTGAATCAGCTCGACACCACCATCGTAGTCGACCATATGGGGCGTCCGGATGTGACCAAGGGCGTCGATCACCCTGATTTCCAACGTTTCATCGATTTCATGGGCGGCAATGAAAAGGTTTGGGTGAAGACCACCTGCCCCGAACGCCTGACCCAGACTCCACCGGATTACAGCGATGTGGTGCCGTTCATGAAGGCGCTGGTCGAAAAATTCCCGGATCGTTGCCTGTGGGGTACCGACTGGCCGCACCCCAATATGAAGTCTCATACCCCTGATGACGGCAAACTGGTGGACGTTATCCCGCAGATCGCAACCACCGCCGAACTGCAGCAAAAGCTGCTGGTCGACAACCCGATGCGACTTTACTGGTCCTGACAGGAGAACTGATCATGAGCTCAACGCACCGCGAGATACCGGGTACGATCTTTTTCGACGGCCCCATGTCCACCAAAGGCTATCCGCTGAACAAAATGTGCTACTCCTTCAACAACGCTGACGCCCGTGAGGCTTTCAAGGCTGATGAAGCGGGGTACTGTGACAAGTTCGGCCTGACCGAAGCCCAGAAAGAAGCGATTCTCAAGCGTGACCTTAACGAACTGCTGCGTCTGGGTGGCAGTGTTTATTATCTGGCCAAGTTCGCCGGTCTTCTGGGTCTGAATATGCAGGATATTGGTGGCATGCAGACCGGGCGTACCAAAGAAGAGTTTCAGGCATACCTGGATAGTCAGGGAAGGGGGAAAAACAATGGCTAAAGTTATTGGCGGCATCACCACATCCCACATTCCGGCGATCGGCATCGCCATGGATAAGGGGTTGGAAGACACTCCTTACTGGAAGGATTTTTTTGCCGGTTACCCGCCAGTGCGCGAGTGGCTGAACGAACAGCAGCCGGACATTGCTATAGTGTTCTACAACGACCATGGTCTGGAAATGTTCCTCGACAAAAAGCCCACCTTCGCACTGGGTTGTGCGCCCATGTACGAAAACGCCGATGAAGGTTGGGGCATCGCCACCATCCCGCCGGTAACCGGTGAGACCGAGCTGTCCTGGCATATCGCCAACGAACTGATCGAGAACGACTTTGATCCGACCATCTGTCAGGACATCAAGGTGGATCACGGTCTGACCGTGCCGCTGTCGATCATGTACCCGGGCCACAACTACAAGCATCTGAAAGTGATTCCGGTGTGTATCAACTGCGAGCGTTACCCGATGCCGAAACCCTCCCGCTGCTTTGCACTGGGTCAGGCAATCGGCCGTGCGGTTGAGTCCTTCGCCGGTGATCAGAAGGTGGTGGTATTCGGTACCGGTGGTCTGTCACACCAGCTGGATGGTGAACGTGCCGGCATTATCAACTCCGATTTCGATCTGGAGTGTATGGACAAGCTGGTAAGCGATCCAGAAGCTCTGACCAAGTACAGCAACGATGATCTGGTCGAGATTGCCGGTGCACAGGGCGTCGAGCTGAACATGTGGCTGGCCATGCGCGGTTGTTTGCTGGGTAACGTGAAGGAAGTGCACCGCAACTACGTGGCACCGATCTCCAATACCGGGGCAGGTCTGCAGCTGTTGTTGAATGACTAAACATCGGATCGCCTGCAGTAATTGAAAAAAGCCCGAGAATCTCGGGCTTTTTTGTGCGTGCGCCAGGCATGGCGCGTAGCGCCGTGACGGGCGCTGTTCCGATGCGCGTGGTGGCGGTCGGATGACTTGGAGGTGCAAGTCCTCTGTGGGCCCGGCAAGGGGAACCACTAGCCGAACGGCAAGGGTGTCCATCGCGAGGTGGAATCTGAAGGAAGCCGAAGGCAAAGCACTGACCTGACGAACAGAAATCGCATACGAGGCGGCAGCTGTGGGTGAGGAGTCTACTATCTTCAAAGCCCGGTACTTGCACGGAGCGGCGGTCGTAAATGCGGCAGGTATAAGTGTGAAGGTCGCGCGTCTTACCCTGGGAGGTCTGTTGTCCTGCCTTTGGCTACGGCTGTCGTGAGGCGGCCGGATGGGACCACAGAATTCAGCAGACGCCATAGTAGGTGACTTACCGGTCACTGAAGGGCTGAACATGATAAACGAATCGGGAGCCCTGCCCCTTGATGACCCTGAACAACACTGAACAGATGGCTGAGACGCCATCACTTGCCGAGGCGGTGACCGGGCAGAACCCGGTTGCGGTCCCGTGCGAGGTGTTGCCGGTTACAGCGGGCGCAGGATCACTGCCGAGCGAGGCTGACAGGGATCTGATGTCAGCGGTACTGGCCCGCAGCAACATGCTGCTGGCCTACGATCGGGTTCGTCGCAATAAAGGCGCGCCCGGGGTGGATGGGATGACAGTCGAGGCGCTCAAGCCTTACCTGAAAACCCATTGGCCCGAGATCAAACAGCAACTGTTGGAGGGGCGGTAC
Source organism: Marinobacterium iners (assembly GCF_017310015.1). NCBI lineage: Bacteria > Pseudomonadati > Pseudomonadota > Gammaproteobacteria > Oceanospirillales > Oceanospirillaceae > Marinobacterium > Marinobacterium iners. The sequence goes on along the minus strand of NZ_CP022297.1, from coordinate 3,098,147 downwards.
ACACCCCAGCCGGTGCGCAAGGTTGAAATCCCCAAGCCCGGGGGAGGCATCCGTATGCTGGGTATTCCCAGTGTTCTGGATCGCCTGATCCAACAGGCATTGCATCAAGTGCTTAGTCCACGCTTTGAACCCACGTTCTCTGATCACAGCTACGGCTTCCGACCGGGACGCAGTGCTGCTCAGGCGGTATTGCAGGCCCGGTCCTACATGGAAGAGGGGCGTCGCTGGGTGGTCGATATCGATCTGGAAGCGTTCTTTGACCGGGTCAACCACGACATCTTGATGTCTCGGTTGGCGCGCGGGATCACGGATACACGTGTCCTGAAACTGATCCGTGCCTATTTACAGGCCGGGATCATGGAGGGAGGTGTGGTGACGGCACGGCATGAAGGCACGCCACAAGGCGGCCCTCTCTCGCCGTTGCTGTCCAATATCCTGTTGACGGATCTGGATCGAGAGCTGGAACGGCGGGGCCACCGGTTCTGCCGGTACGCGGACGACTGCAACATCTACGTGAAAAGCCGGAAGGCGGGAGAACGTGTGCTTGCATCATTGACCGACTATCTTGAGCAACGACTCAAACTTCGCGTCAACCGGGGCAAGAGCGCGGTCGATCGACCCTGGAACAGGAGTTTTCTGGGCTATAGCGTGGATAATCGCAAGCGGAATATCCGGCTCAAAGTGGCAGACAAGTCTCTGAAACGGCTCAGAGCCACGATCAAGGGGGTGCTTCGCAGAGGTCGAGGACAGAGGATCTATCGGACGGTCGAGATACTGACCCCGAAACTGCGGGGCTGGATCAACTACTTCCGTTATAGCGATGTGAAAGGGAGCTTCGAGGCGCTGGACGGCTGGATCCGCCGGCATCTGCGCAAAATCCTCTGGCGTCAATGGAAACGGCCGTTCACCCGGGTCAAGATGCTGATGCGACTGGGGCTATCTGAAGGCAGGGCTTGGCGCAGTGCCACCAATGGGCGTGGTCCTTGGTGGAACTCATGCGCCTCGCACTTGAATCAGGCGCTGCCGAAGAAAGTGTTTGATCGAATCGGACTGGTATCGCTAATGGATCAATATCACCAGCTTAAATGTGTATCATGAACCGCCGTATGCGGAACCGCACGTACGGTGGTGTGAGAGGACGGAGGTCGCAAGACCTCCTCCTACTCGATGATTAGGGGCATGTCAGTTTTTACGCCGCCCCGCATGCTCCTGCGCCAGTTCAAACAGCTCCAGCAGGTCCTCTTCCGTTACGTCGATATAGGAGTCCAGCTGTTCCATGGCGGATGTCAGGTCATCTGCATTGATGCTGACCGCTCGTGTCGGCAGTGGCGGGTGCTGGTGTTGCGCCAGGCAGGCGGGGTAACGGCGCCAATGAAACAGGCCGTTGAACAGCAGGGCTACCAGCAGGATGCTGGCCACATTGAGAAGTACCGGGCACAGCAGGTAGGCATAGCCTAGCTGGTGAATGCTGCTGCCACCAATGACGGCGGTCAGGGCGGTTGCGCCGCCGGGAGGGTGGATGCAGCGCAGATAGTGCATGGCGGTGACCGCCAGCCCAACCGCAAGGGGTGCGGTAAACCATTCGCCGGGCCAGAGCCATTGGCAGCTGACGCCAATCAGGGCAGAGATGCCATGTCCTCCCAGTACCGCCCAGGGCTGGGACAGGGCGCCATGGGGCACAGCGAACAGGAGAACGGCGGTTGCGCCCATTGAGGCGGTGAGCAAAATGGCGGCTTCTGAATCAAGCCACCAGCTGGAGACCAGTATCACCAGCCCGATCCCCATGACGGCACCCAGGCCCGAGATCAGCTTTTCGGTATGACTGGTGGTGTTGGGGCTCAGGCCCATCCACTGACAGTAACGATGGATACGGCTGTCTGACTGTTCCGGCACGACTGAATTCACTTGAGGTCTTGAGAGCAACACCCGATACGGGCGTCCGAGGGGGCATCATACTCTTTAAGGTGTAAACGAAATACAGATTAAAAATGTGTGTTTGTGTGCCCCTCTACTCGATGCCGCTTTTATGCGATAATTCGCCTCTTTGGTTGCATCCCCTGCCGGTTATCAACCGTCGGCCCGCCATACCCATTCAAGATCAATCGAGTAGATTCCATTGCTTACCACTGCGAATATCACCATGCAGTTTGGCGCCAAGCCACTGTTTGAAAATGTTTCCGTTAAATTCGGTGACGGCAACCGTTACGGCCTGATCGGCGCCAACGGCTGCGGCAAATCCACCTTCATGAAGATTCTGGGGGGCGATCTGGAGCCTACCAGCGGCAACGTCTCCAAGGACCCGAACGAGCGCATCGGCAAGCTGCGACAGGATCAGTTCGCCTATGAGGCGTTCAGTGTGGTCGATACCGTGATCATGGGGCATGAAGAGCTGTGGAAGATCAAATCCGAACGTGATGCGATCTACGCCAAGCCGGACATGACCGAAGAGGATGGTATTCGTGCCGGTGAGCTGGAAGGCGAGTTTGCCGAACTGGATGGCTATACTGCCGAGTCCCGTGCCGGTGAGTTGCTGCTGGGTGTCGGTATTCCGGTGGAACAGCATTTCGGCCCGATGAGCGAAGTGGCGCCGGGCTGGAAGCTGCGTGTGCTGTTGGCGCAGGCGCTGTTCTCGGACCCGGACATTCTGCTGCTGGACGAACCGACCAACAACCTGGATATCAACACCATCCGCTGGCTGGAAGGGGTGCTGAATCAGCGCACTTGCACCATGATCATCATCTCGCATGACCGTCACTTCCTGAACAGCGTCTGCACGCATATGGCTGATGTGGACTACGGCGAGGTGCGTCTGTATCACGGCAACTACGATGAGTACATGACCGCGTCGACTCAGGCGCGCGAACGCATGCAGGCGGATAATGCGAAGAAAAAGGCACAGATTGCCGATCTGAAGGCGTTCGTGAGTCGCTTCTCTGCCAACGCGTCCAAATCCAAACAGGCGACTTCGCGCGCCAAACAGATCGACAAGATCCAGCTTGAGGATATCAAGCCGTCCAGCCGTCAGAGCCCTTTCATTCGCTTTGAGCAGGACAAAAAACTGCACCGTATCGCACTTGAAGTTGAAGGGCTGTCCAAGTCATTTGATGAAGAGCTGTTCAGCGGTCTTAATCTGACCGTGCCGGTGGCTGAGCGCATCGCCATCATCGGCCCTAACGGCATTGGTAAAACGACGCTGCTCAAGTGCCTGGTGGGTGATCTTGAGCCCAGCGCCGGTAAGGTCAAGTGGTCCGAGAACAGCAACATCGGTTACTACGCGCAGGACCATGCGCACGAATTCACCGAACCGAAAAGTCTCTACGACTGGATGGCCTACTGCGGTAAGGAAGGTGATGACGAACAGGTGATCCGCGGCACACTGGGTCGTCTGCTGTTCTCTCAAAAAGATATCGACAAGTCGGTCAAGGTGATCTCCGGGGGCGAGCAGGGCCGCATGATTTTCGGCAAGCTGATGCTGCAGCGCCCCAATATTCTGGTGATGGACGAGCCGACCAACCACCTGGATATGGAGTCGATTGAAGCGTTGAACCTGGCACTGGAAAACTATCCCGGTACACTGATTTTCGTCAGCCATGACCGTGAATTCGTGTCGTCGCTGGCGACCCGTATCATCGAGCTGACGCCCACCGGCATCAATGACTTCCACGGCAGTTATGAAGATTACCTGCGCTCGCAGGAACAGTGAGCAGGAGTGAATACCATGTCCGCCTTTGCCGAACTGGGCCTCTGCCCTGAACTGGTTGCCACCTTGACGGCACTGGATCACCACACGCCGACGCCCATTCAGGCACAGGCGATCCCGCTGGTGCTGGCGGGACATGACCTGATTGCCGAGGCGCAGACCGGTACCGGCAAGACCGCCGGTTTTGCGCTGCCGATGATCGAGCGCCTCGGCCGCACGCCCGCAAGCGGTGATTACCACCCGATTCGGGGGCTGATCCTGACGCCGACCCGTGAGCTGGCCCAGCAGGTGGGTGAGCATACGTTGGCATATGGCCAGCTGCTGGGGATGCGGGTCATCTCCATCTTCGGCGGTGTGCGCTTCGACAACCAGATCCGCAAGATGAAACGCGGAGCCGATATCCTGGTGGCAACGCCGGGGCGGCTGCTGGATATGTTGAAGCAGAAAAAGCTGTCGCTGGAACAGTTGGAAATGCTGGTGTTCGATGAAGCGGACCGCATGCTGGACTTGGGCTTCATTGGCGAGATCCGAGAGTTGCTGACCCATATGCCGGCGCAGCGGCAGACACTGCTGTTTTCCGCCACACTCAATGACTCTGTGGAGGTGTTGGCCGACAAACTGCTGCAGAACCCGAAACGGGTTGCGATTGCAGTACGCAACTCGGCCAGCAAACAGGTCAAGCAAAGTGCCTACGCGGTGGATAATGCCGATAAGGGGGATGTACTCAGCTTCCTGATTCGTGGCGGCAACTGGCAGCAGACGCTGGTGTTTACGCGTACCAAAAAGCGTGCGGATCAGCTCTGTGCACAACTGCTGGAGGATGGCATCAGCGCGGTGGCGATTCACGGTGATCGCACCCAGCGTGAGCGCATGGCCGCGCTGGCCACGTTTACCGCTGGTGAGGTAAAAGTGCTGGTGGCCACTGATGTGGCCGCCCGAGGGCTGGATATTGAGGCGCTGCCGCAGGTGGTCAATTACGATCTGCCGAATCAGCCTGAGGCCTATGTACACCGCATCGGCCGTACCGGCCGGGCAGGTTTGAAGGGCTGGGCCGTGTCACTGGTATCGCCGGAGGAACGACGTTTTCTCAAGGATATATCAGCCCTGATCGGCAAGCCGCTGCAGCTGCAGCCTGTTCCGGTACTGGAAAACGGCAAGCTGATTGAAGGTGGCGCACTGGCCGAGAAAAAGGCCAACCGGACCGGTCGGACGCGCGTAGCATCATCGGGCAAAAAAGGTGCACAGGGGAAAAAAGCGGCCCGGCAGATGCCACAGGCTCAGCCGGAACCGGTCGCATCCAACCGACCGGGCAAGCGCCCCTCGCTGTTTGGGCGTTAATTACAGTAACCTGTAGGAGTCGAAAGGATGACACCCGCAGTTGATCAGGCCCGCAAAGCGGGTATTGCACACCGTATTCATGAATACAGCCATGACCCTGCAAATGAATCCTATGGGCTTGAAGCGGCCGAAAAGCTGGGGCTGGACCCCGCACAGGTATTCAAGACGCTGGTGGTCAGTCTCGATGGCAAGGCACTGGCGGTCGGCATCGTTCCGGTGGTCGGCAAGCTCAATCTGAAACAGATCGCCAAGGCGGCGGGTGCCAAAAAGGCCGCGATGGCTGATCCGGTCGAGGTCGAGCGTGTAACCGGGTATGTGCTGGGTGGGGTAAGTCCCCTGGGCCAGAAAAAGCGGCTCAAGACCTTTATTGATGACAGTGCCGCTGCTTTGGATACGATACACGTCAGCGCCGGACGGCGTGGGCTTGAGATTGAGCTGTCACCGCAAGATCTGGCTCGGCTGACATCGGGTGTTTTCGCACCGATTGCAGGCTAGAGGTCTTCGCTATTCGGGGGTTACCATGCTGTTGCACATACTGACGTTAACGCTATTGGCCGGACTGAGTATGCCGCTGGGTGCATGGCTGGCCTGCGCCGAACGGATACGCCCGCACTGGCTGGAAAAGGAGTTTCGTCACAGTGTCATCGCCTTGGGTGGCGGTGCTCTGCTGTCCGCGGTGGCATTGGTGCTGGTTCCTGACGGCCTTGAACACCTTGATACAACCGCTGCCCTGTTCTGGTTTGTACTGGGTGGAATGATTTTTCTGTGCATCGATGTCCTGCTGAACCATTTCAAGACCTCGGCCAGTCAGCTGGTGGCGATGCTGGCCGATTTTGTGCCGGAGTCCATTGCGCTGGGTGCAACCTTTGCACTTGGCGGCAGCAACGGCCTGCTGCTGGCTCTGCTGATCGGCTTACAGAATCTGCCCGAGGGCTTTAACGCATTCCGCGAGTTGCGTCATCACACCGGCTACTCGGCACGTCGCATCATTCTGATTTTTGCGCTGATGGCACTGATGGGGCCAGCCGCCGCATGGCTGGGGTACAGCTGGTTGGCAGACTATCCAGCCGTTGTGTCATCCATAATGCTGTTCGCCGCCGGCGGCATCCTCTACTCGGTATTTCAGGACATCGCCCCCCAGGTGAAACTGGCGCGGCATTGGGGCCCTCCCATGGGGGCTGTGCTAGGGTTTGCCCTCGGAATTGCAGGCCACATGCTGACGGCCTGAAGTGGCTGTCGTACACTCAGGTACCACACCCACTCTGAAGGAGCCAGACTGATGGACGAGTCTTCCGAGCGCACCTCTCTCCATGCCTTGCTGCAGCAGGCCGTTCTGGCACCTTCCAGCCACAATACTCAGCCCTGGCTAATACTCAGCCCTGGCTGTTTCGCCTGAATGAGGCGGAGCAGGTGGTCGAGCTGTTGGCCGACTGGCAACGCGCGCTGCCGGTGAATGATCCCGACAATCGTGAATTGCATATCAGCTGTGGCTGTGCGCTGTTCAATCTGCGTGTGGCAGCTGCCGATGCCGGGCTGTCGCTGGACTGGACACTATTGCCGAAACAGGAAACACCGAATCTGCTGGCTCGGGTGCATATTGGGCGTGGTGAAAAAGAAACGACGCTGGCGAGTCTGGGAGATGCTCTGATTCACCGCCGGACCTGGCGCAACCGCTTCAAGCCGGAAACCTTGTCGGCAGAGTTGCAGAACGCATTATGTGAAGTCGCCCGTGCTGAACATGGTCATGTACAGTTGTTGCTGAACCCGGAGCTGCGACAGCAGGTGGTGGAGCTGGTTAAACAGGGCGACAGCCTGCTGTGGCAGAATGAGAGCTGGCGTGATGAGCTGGCGCAGTGGATGCATCCGGGTCGAGCCGGCGATGGACTGACCGTGCCTCGGTTGGTGGCGCCTTTGGTCAGAGGTGTTGTGCGCCACTTTGACATGGGTAAAAGCATGGCATCTCAGGATCGGCTGCTGGCGGAGGAGTCTCCGTTACTGGCGCTGCTGAGCAGTGATGGCGATACGCCCCGTGACTGGCTGCAAACAGGTCAGGCTCTGCAGCATCTGCTGCTGGTCGCGCAACAGCAGGGCGTTCAAGCCTCCTACCTGAATCAGCCGATACAGCACGCACAGTTAAGGCCTCAGCTGGAACAGCATATTGGCCCACAAGGGCATGCCCAGATTCTGTTGCGACTGGGGTATCCCGATGACCGTCTGCCTGCCTCGCCGCGCCGTCCGCTGGACGATGTCATCATCGAGTAAGGGTGGGCTCTGTCTCTGCTGGTGGTTGCTTAATGCGCGTGTACACCCAGGCCTCTTTCCCATCCTCCAGTGTCAGCCGGACTCGCTCGTAGCGAATTCCCAGTCGCTCGTATCGGTCAAGCCGGCGCAGGCTGGTCGGAGCTACCTCCAGTAGCTCGCCCTGTGTCACGGCTGTTGGCTCCGTAACCAGGTCCAGCCCTTCTCGACGAAAGCCGGGCAGGCGAGCGGGTGTCGATACGATCTGTTCCCCTGTTACCAGCCAGCGTACCCAGCGATGGGTCAGCGTGCCGTACACAAACAGTCTGTGTTGGCGGTCAGGGGCAATGGCCGCCAGGCCAGCGGGCGCCGTGTATCCCCAAGGACTCAACAGGTTGTACCAGAACCAGGCTGGGGGCAGTAGCAAGGTGACTGCCAGTGCCAGTATCACCCATCGGCGTCGGTTAGAGTTAGCCATGTGCTTGTGATATCCCCCTGTGTTGGAAAATGGATATTAAGTGCACCTACAGGCTTTTATCTGAAGTCTGGCTGATTTATGTTGGCTCAGCATAAGGATACTAACAGAGGAATACCCCATGAGTGGTTACAACACCCCATTTGAAGCACTGGGAGAGGAGGGCATCCGTCAGCTCACGAACGCTTTTTATGACTACATGGACAGCGCGCCCGAAGTGGCCGGCATTCGTGCCATGCATGGCAAGGATCTGACACCGATGAAAGAGAGGCTGGCCGACTATCTGACCGGCTGGATGGGTGGGCCGCAGCGTTATGCCGAGAAATACGGCTCGGTCTGCATGACCAGTCCGCACAAACCCTATGCGATCGGTACAGACGAGCGCGACCAATGGCTGTTGTGCATGGACAAGGCACTGGAGCAGATTGGCGCGGATGATGAGCTCAAACAGATGTTGAAAGAGCCGATGTTTGCGATTGCCGACATGATCCGCAATCGAGACTGAGTAGCGGATAGGGTTGTAAAGATTTAAGCGGGGCCGGTGATGTTCCAGCCCCGCTGATGCTCAGAGCGCCTCGATCTTGGCGTACTGTTGCTTGAGTTTGTCGAACGCGTCCTGTGCGTCGGCAATTTTCTGTTTCTCCTTGGCAACCACGTCAGCAGGAGCGTTGGCGACAAACTTCTCGTTGGAGAGCTTGCCTTCAACACGCTTGATCTCACCGGTCAGGCGATCCAGCTCCTTCTGCAGACGTCCCAGTTCGGCTTCCTTGTCGATCAGGCCGGCCATCGGCACCAGCAGTTCCATTTTGCCGACCAGCTTGGTGACGGACATGGGGGCTTCATCCTCTGCTTCCAGCCACTTGATTTCGCTCAGTTTGGCCAGCTTGGTCAGGGCAACGTAGTTTTCCTGTACGCGGCGGAAGTCTTCGTCGCTGCCGTTGTGCAGCAGCAGTTCCAGCTCCTTGCCCGGGCCGATGTTCATTTCGCCACGGATATTGCGCACGCTGACGATCACGTCTTTCAGCCATTCGATGTCGGCTTCCGCCGCTTCGTCGATCAGCTCGGCCACCGGTTTCGGGTAGGCCTGCAGCATGATGGTGTCGCCTTCCTTGCCGGCCAGCCCCTTGATCTGTTGCCAGATCTCTTCGGTGATGAACGGCATCAGCGGATGTGCCAGACGCAGGGTCGCTTCCAGTACGCGCACCAGAGTGCCACGGGTACCGCGACGCAGAGCGGCGAGGCGCTCTTTTTCTTCAGCGGTTTCGCCTTCGGACTCGTCCCACAGCACAGGCTTGGACAGCTCCAGATACCAGTCGCAGTACTGGTTCCAGATGAAGTCGTACAGGGTCTGGGCCGCCAGGTCGAAACGGTACTCGTCCAGATGCTTGATCACGGTCTGTTCGGTGCGCTGCAGGCTGCTGATGATCCAGCGATCGGCCAGGGTGAGCAGGACCTCTTCGTTGTTCTGGGCGCAGTCCTGACCTTCGGTGTTGGTCAGGACATAACGTGCGGCGTTCCAGATCTTGTTACAGAAGTTGCGGTAGCCTTCCAGACGCTTCATGTCCCAGTTGATGTCGCGGCCGGTGGAGGCCAGCGCGGTCAGGGTAAAGCGCAGGGCGTCGGTGCCGTGGGCGGCAATGCCTTCCGGGAACTGCTTCTCGGTGCGCTTGCCGATCTTCTCGGCCAGCTGCGGCTGCATCATGTTGCCGGTGCGTTTTTCCAGCAGTGCTTCCAGACTGATGCCGTCGATCATGTCCAGCGGGTCCAGTACGTTGCCCTTGGACTTGGACATCTTGTCGCCGTTCTCGTCGCGGATCAGACCGGTGACGTACACGTTCTTGAACGGTACCTGCGGCTTGCCGTCTTCGTCCTTCATGAAGTGCATGGTCATCATGATCATGCGCGCCACCCAGAAGAAGATGATGTCAAAGCCGGTGACCAGCGTATCGGTCGGGTGGAAGGTTTTCAGGCGCTCGGTGTCTTCCGGCCAGCCCAGGGTGCCGAAGGTCCAGAGCGCAGAGCTGAACCAGGTGTCGAGTACGTCGTCGTCCTGACGCAGCTCCAGTTCCGGGTCCAGATTGTATTTCTGGCGGGCGGTATCCTTGTCGGCCGCGACGTAAACATTGCCTTCGTTGTCATAGAAGGCCGGGATGCGGTGGCCCCACCACAGCTGGCGGGAGATGCACCAGTCCTGAATGTCACGCATCCAGGCGAAGTACATGTTCTCGTACTGTTTGGGTACAAACTTGATGTCGCCGTTCTCGACCGCCTCGATGGCCGGTTTGGCCAGTGTCTTGGCATCGCAGAACCACTGGTCGGTGAGCATCGGTTCGATGACCACGCCGCCACGGTCGCCGTAGGGGATGGTCATGTTGTTTTCTTCGATCTTCACCAGCAGGCCGGCTTCTTCCATGTCTGCCACGATCTGGCGGCGGGCCTCGAAACGCTCCAGCCCGCGGTATTTTTCCGGCAGGGTCGGATCAATCTCGGTATTGGGGCTGCCGTCGGTGTTGAACACCTGAGCTTCCTGCCGGATATGGGCATCCAGCGTCAGCACGTTGATCATCGGCAGGCCACAGCGCTTGCCGACTTCGTTATCGTTGAAGTCGTGCGCCGGCGTGATCTTCACGCAGCCGCTGCCTTTCTCCATGTCGGCGTGTTCATCGGCCACGATCGGGATGCGGCGTCCGGTCAGCGGCAGCTCAACGAATTGGCCGATCAGGCTCTGGTAGCGCTCGTCTTCCGGGTTCACCGCCACACCGGTGTCGCCGAGCAGGGTTTCCGGACGGGTGGTACCGACCACGATGTGGTCTTCACCGGCCGCGGTTTTCACGCCATCCGCCAGCGGGTAGCGCAGATACCACATCTTGCCCTTGACCTCGCGGTTCTCAACTTCCAGATCGGAGATCGCAGTGTGCAGTTTCGGGTCCCAGTTGACCAGACGCTTGCCGCGGTAGATCAGCTTGTCGTCGTACAGGCGGATGAACACTTCCTGCACTGCACGGTAGAAGCCGGAATCCATGGTGAAGCGCTCGGTGGGCCAGTCAACGGAGTTGCCCAGACGGCGCATCTGGCGGGTGATGGTACCGCCGGACTCTTCCTTCCATTCCCAGATCTTCTCGATAAAGGCGTCACGGCCCAGATCGTGGCGGGTCAATTCTTCTTCGGCGGCCAGCTTGCGCTCAACGACCATCTGGGTGGCGATGCCGGCGTGGTCGGTACCCACTTGCCACAGGGTGTTGCGGCCCTGCATGCGGCGGTAGCGGGTCAGTGCGTCCATGATGGTGTGCTGGAAGGCATGGCCCATGTGCAGGCTGCCGGTGACGTTGGGCGGCGGAATCATGATGCAGTAGGCGTCGCCTTCACCGGAGGGTGCGAAGTAACCCTTCTCTTCCCAGGTCTGGTACCAGGATTTCTCAATATCGTGGGGCTGGTAGGTCTTGTCCATTGGGGTCCGTATCTCTGATTCGTTGGCGCTGTCGAAACCGGTCATTATACAGCGCACCCCTGCCGGGTGACAGGGCTCGGAGCCTTCGCTATTGCAGCAAAGGGGCAGGGGGAGGAAAATGAGCCTTTCAACAGGCTATTCAGGTGCGCACAGGGATGCAAAAACCGGCGATGACAACCGATACCGCCCCCGGCTGGATTGAGTGGCACGACCAGCGGGTGTGTCTGGGTGGCAGCTGGACGCTGTCTCACTATCGGCACCTGAAGCAGATGCTTGCGCAGCAGTCGTCCCCCGAAGGGGATTGTGTGCTGCAGCTGGAGGACATCCAGGCACTGGATACGGCTGGCGCGACGCTGCTGGCAAACTGGTTTGGTGCGGATCGACTGCGCACCCTGATTGAACAGAGCCAGACGCTGCAACCCGAGCGCAAGGGGTTGCTGCAGGTGGTGATAAAGGCGTTGTCGCGAGAACCGGCAGAGCCTTCACCCAAGCCCTCGCCGCTGATTGCCGCATTGGCGCATCTTGGCGAGCAAAGCGAGATCGTCTTCCGTCACTTCTGGGAGTTGAGCGGCTTTATCGGACTGGTATTGCAGACGCTGTTCGGCATTGTATTGCGGCCATGGCGCTGGCGCATGACCGCACTGGTGAATCAGATTCACGAAACCGGGCTCAATGCTGTCCCGATCGTGGCGCTGCTCACCTTTCTGGTGGGTGCCGTGGTGGCCTTTCTGGGGGCGACGGTACTGGGTGAGTTTGGCGCCGAAATCTATACTGTGAATCTGGTGGCCTACGCCTTTCTGCGAGAATTTGGCGTGATTTTGGCAGCCATCCTGCTGGCGGGTCGAACGGCCAGTGCGTTTACCGCTCAGATCGGTTCCATGAAAGCCAACGAAGAGTTGGATGCATTGCGAACGCTGGGGCTTAGTCCCATGGAGCTGTTGGTGGTGCCGCGCGTGCTGGCGTTGTTGATCACGCTGCCGCTGCTGACCTTCGTGGCGATCATATCCGGCCTGACCGGTGGTGCACTGGTGGCGCTGGTATCGCTGGATATTCCGCTGGGGCAGTTCTTCGGCATTCTGGCGGATGTACCGTTGAAGCACTATCTGGTCGGGTTGGTGAAAGCGCCGCTGTTTGCCTTTGTGGTGGCCGTGATCGGCTGCATGGAGGGCTTTAAGGTCAGTGGCAGTGCCGAATCCGTCGGGCGTCACACCACCTCCGCCGTGGTTCAGTCAATCTTTATGGTGATATTGCTGGATGCGCTGGCGGCGCTGTTTTTCATGGAGATGGGGTGGTGATGACAAAGGATATCAAGCCGTCCCCGCTGATTGAGGTGCGTGGCCTGTGCAACCGTTTTGGTCGCAACACGGTGCATGAGCATCTGGATCTCGATCTGTATCCCGGTGAGATCCTGGGTGTGGTGGGCGGTTCGGGTACCGGCAAGTCGGTACTGCTGCGCTCGATTGTGGGTTTGAACCGTCCCAGTACGGGTGAGATTCGTCTGTTCGGTCAGAATCTGCTGGCATTGTCAGGGGCAAGACGCTCCCGGCTTGAGCAGCGTCTGGGGGTGCTGTTTCAGGGCGGCGCGTTGTTCAGCTCGCTGACCGTTCGGGAAAATGTGGCCTTGCCGTTGATCGAGCATGCCGGACTGAGTCGTGCTGATGCCGAGGCGTTGGCAGAGGTCAAACTGGCGCTGACGGGGCTCGCACCACATGCCGGTGATCTGTACCCGGCTTCACTGTCCGGTGGTATGGTGAAACGTGCTGCATTGGCCCGGGCACTGGCGCTGGACCCGGATGTGCTGTTTCTGGACGAGCCCACCGCAGGGCTGGACCCCATCGGCGCCGCCGATTTTGACCAGTTGCTGCTGACCCTGCGCAACGCACTGGGGGTGGCGGTGTTCATGGTGACGCATGATCTGGATTCACTCTGGACCGCCTGTGACCGTATCGCGGTACTGTCGCAGAAGCGGGTGCTGGTCGCGGATACACCCGAGCGTGTATCTCGCCATAACGATGAATGGATACAGGCCTATTTTAATGGCCCAAGAGGCCGTGCCGCCTACGCGGCGGCAGGGGAGAGGTAAGCATGGAAACACGTGCACATCATGTGCTGATTGGACTGTTCACTCTGGCGGGGCTTTTGGCGGCGCTGTTTTTTGGCATCTGGCTGGTTCAGTCCGGACAGCAGCAGGAAACACGGCGCTATCGCGTGGTTTTCAACGAGGCGGTAACAGGCCTTACCGTGGGCAGCCTGGTTCAGTACAACGGCCTGCGCGTGGGTGAAGTAAAACAGCTTCAGCTGGACCCGGCTGACCCTCGCCGCGTCCTGGCGGACATGGAGGTCAGTGCCGTGACGCCGATCAACCAGGGGACACGTGCGCGGCTGGCGATCGCCAACATTACCGGAGCGGCCAATATTCTGCTCAGTTCCGACAATCCGCAGGCCCCAGCGCTGGAGCGGCCAAAGGAAGGGCCACCGGTCATCGAAGCCGATCCATCACCGATCGGGGCATTGCTGGGTAACGGCGAAGCACTGCTCACCGGTGTGAACGAACTGGTAGAGCAGGGGGCTGAATTGCTGTCACCGGAAAACATCGACCGCATTGGCCGCATCATCCATAACCTGGAGCAGGTGTCCGAGGAGCTGGTCGAATCCAGATCGGGGGTGGGTGAGACGCTGGCCAATCTGAGCACAACGGCTGAAGAGGCACAAAAGGTTCTGCAGGCCGCGACCCAATTGATCAACCATGCCGACCGGCTGCTGTCCGATCAGGGGGCGCCGATGGTGGTGGATGGGCGCCGGGCGATGCAGTCGCTGGCACAGAGCGGTGAACAGCTGGAGCGCCTGTTGAGCCGCAATGCGAGCGCACTGGACAACGGTCTGCAGGGCATGGCCGAGATCGGCCCGGTCATGCAGGAGTTGCAACGCAGTCTGGGCACCCTGAGTCGCATCCTGTCGAGACTGGAAGAGGACCCGGCTGCCTACCTGACCGGGCGACCGCCTGCACCTGAATTTACGCCTTGATGGGGACTGTGTACATGAGACATCTGCTGTTTACGGGGTTACTGACGATGGGGTTGGCGGGCTGCAGCTGGCTGCCCTCGGCTGAGCCGGTACAGAGCTGGGCACTGGAACCTGTACCCGCCGTCGCGGGTCAAAGCGTACAGGTGGAAAGCCTGAGAGTACTACGCCCCCAAACCCCGGATCTGCTCAATGGCCGCCACATGCTGGTGGTGCCGGAAGGCAAGCCCCCAAGTGTATATGCGGGCGCTCGCTGGAACAGTGCGATACCGGAGCTGTGGCGTGATCTGCTGATTTCGGCCCTGCAGCGGGACAGCCGCTTCAGTCAGATCAGCGGAGACGAAGTGCGTCTGGCAGCGGACCGCGTGCTGGTATCCCGACTGGACGCCTTTCAGACCGAATATCATCAAGGGGTACCCACGGTTGTGATCCGTGGCCACCTGCAGCTGGTAGAAGCCAACGGGCGCACGATTCTGGCTGAAACCTCGCTAGATATCAGCCGCCCTGCCGACAGCAGTGAGCTGGCCGATGTCGTCGACGCGTTCTCGAGTCTGAGTGCCGAGATGGCCGATGTCATCAAGCAGTGGCTGCTGCACGAAACGGCAAAATAACACACAATTTCCCGTGCCGAGGTAGATCATGTCCTACAGAAAGCTGACCCCTGAAGAAGAGTACGTCATCATCCGAAAGGGGACGGAGCGACCTTTCACCGGCGAGTACAACGAGCATTTTGAAACCGGTGTCTATGCCTGCAAACAGTGTGGGGCGCACCTCTACCGCTCTGAAGACAAGTTCCCCTCCCACTGCGGCTGGCCCAGCTTTGATGATGAAATTGAAGGCGCCATTCGTCGTGAAGTGGACGCAGACGGCCGCCGCACCGAAATTCTCTGTGCCAACTGCGGCGGTCATCTGGGACACGTATTTGAAGGCGAAATGCTGACACGCAAGAACGTGCGCCATTGCGTCAACTCCATTTCCATGGACTTCATCAGTGCCGAAGAACTGGCACAGCAGCAGGGCAGTACCCTGAAGACCGCCTATTTCGCTGGCGGCTGTTTCTGGGGGGTTGAGCACCTGCTGCAGCAGCACCCCGGTGTGGTGTCGGTTGTGTCCGGTTACATGGGCGGTCATGTGGATAACCCCAGTTATGAACAGGTGTGTGGCAAGCAGACCGGTCATCTGGAAACCGTGGAAGTGCTGTACGACCCGGCAAAAGTTGATTTTGAAACACTGGCCAAGCTGTTCTTTGAGATTCACGACCCGACTCAGGAAAACGGTCAGGGGCCCGATATCGGGCCTCAATATGCATCTGCCATTTTCGTGCAGGATGACGAAGAGCGTGGCATCAGCGAAAAGCTGATTGCACAGCTGGAAAATCAGGGGCTGGGTGTGGTGACGCGGGTTCTGCCGATGGCACCGTTCTGGCGTGCCGAAGAGTTCCATCAGGACTACTACGTGCGCACGGGCAAGACGCCTTATTGCCACCGGTATCAAAAACGGTTTTAACTGCTCATCCGGTTGCCGGTGTACGTATGCAAAGAATCTGTTTGTTTCTGATGTTGCCTCTTCTGTTGGCGTCCTGTGCGACCACACCGCCGTCCAATGTGGAAAATGCCTGCCGGATCTTTCGCGAGAAGCCCGACTGGTTTGATGCCTCTCTGACGGTTGAGCGAAAGTATGGCCTGCCGATTCAGGTGCAGCTGGCCATCATGCGACAGGAGTCCAGCTTCAGGCACAATGCCGCCCCTCCTCGCGACAGCTTCCTCGGCATCCCCATGTGGTGGCGAGTATCCAGCGCGTACGGATATGCCCAGGTAAAAGACGAGACATGGGACTGGTACAAGGACAGGACCGGTAACTGGGGTGCTGACCGTGATGACTACGACGATGCGGTCGATTTCATGGGCTGGTATGCTGACGTGTCGCAAAAGACATTGGGCATCTCCAAGTGGGACGCCTACAACCAGTATCTGGCGTACCACGAAGGGCACGGCGGCTGGCAACGCAAAACCTATAACAGCAAGGGCTGGCTGGTCAGCGTTGCGCGAAAGGTGGATGCCAACGCCCGGATGTATGGGGAGCAGCTCAGAAGCTGCAGACACAGCCTGAAATCCTCACCCTGGTGGTCGCCCTTCTAAACTTCAGCGCCGTCATGCTGTAGGCATGGCGCGTGAGCTTATCCGTGGCGTGGGCTGCGCTTTGCCGCCAGGCTTTCATACCAGAGAAATAGATCGGCAAGCGTCTGCCGGTTCTGCCTATCCCTTCGTTCTGTATCCATCGCTGAACGTGTTGAAACCACTCTGGAAATGTGGGGTTGGTACATTCGTTGCTGATAAATGCTGTGTATCCGGCTTTTGAGTATTTATCACGCAGGCAGAGGACGTCAGAGTGAGTATCTCCATCACATCGTTAATCCCGAACAGCACACCGAGCCAAATTCAGGCGCGGACTGCAATTCACAAAGAGATCAATGATCTGGTCTCCCAGGGGCTGGTCGGGGAATACACGACGACGCTTGCGATGATGTCAGAAGAGGGCCTGCAGCGCTTCGAAATTACCCAGTGGAGTGAGCAGGCAAACAATCAGTGGTGGGCCCTGATGGAAGCCGGTCCCGCCGGTGTTGAAGCCGCCAGCTATCTTGAACAGATGGTCGCCCAGCGGCGCGGCTACGCGGGTGCTTATCTGGATGACTGTTTCACCCTGTCCTACCGGTTGGCCGAAGCGCTGGACGAGGATTTTCCCGTCTCGGTGGAGCTTGATCAACTGGCCGAGAACGCTTTGGCCGGGCGTCATCCCAGTGAAAATGCTGACGGCACGCGGCTTGCCAAAGAGGAACGCCTGAATCAATTCTGGCAGGACAACCAGTCCGACATCGAAACGATGCTGGAGCATTATGAGAACCTGAAACAGGTGCCTGATCACCTGGGGGATTGGCTGGACCAACAACAGATATCCCGCTCTGAAGCGGTTGATCAGGTCATCGAGAGGCATCGTTACGCCGGGCTGGAAGGCGCTCGGGAACGCAGCGATGCATTGACCAATACAGCGGTATATCAACTGAACCGAGACGGTGCCGGCGGTCTGAGTGATGATCTGTCCAGTTTCATGGTGTTTAACGATGTCACTGCACACCATAGGGCCAATGAGACATTCGATCCGCAGGCGTACGCCGATTTGGCACACCGCATGATCGAAATTGGCTTGAGAATCGGCGACGCGAATATGTTGAAAAATGCCGTTTCCGGTCAGCTGTATCACAGCGACAAACAGGCGTTGATTCAGTCCTATCAAACCCTGTATCAGCCAATGAGGGATCAGTTTTACAGTGCCCTGTCGGACCTGGAGCCCGAGGTTAACCTTCAGGACCTGCTCGATAACATCAAACATGGTGATCCTGTTGGCCAACTGCCTGATGGCAGCCTGCATCCGCAACAGGATCGTCTGGAAGCCTTTGTGGCCCAACACAGCCTCAGCCTTGAATCCATCGCAAACAAGCAACTTCAGCTGGACGAATTTCCACGAAACCGTCTGGAATGGCAAAAAATTGAGGCCAATGGCCGGCGTGCCGAACAGCTGGTATATCAGCAATACGGCCTTGAGCCCTGGGAAACGGGGACGAACAGTCGCACGTTGCGTGAACTGTCCTGGCAGGGTGTCGACTACCTCAATAGCCAGCCCGATGATATCCGTCAGAACCTGATCAACGATGCCAAAGCGCGCCTGGAATCACTCATGCAACAGTTCATGTCGCTGCGCGAAGAGCATCCCGGCCTGACGATGACGCTGGAACAATTGATCGACAACTTCCGCTTCAACCGACCTGCCGGCCAACTGGCAGAAGGCGGCCTGTCATCTGCACAGCAAGCGCTTGAGGCGTTTCTACAGGACAACGAGCCGCTGATTGTTGACTACATCGACTCCTCCTGGCTGCTCGGGAAGCAGGACAATCTGAGCCAGATCGACTACGCCCGCTGGATGGATTCAGAACGCGCGAGCCGGTATGCGGACACTCTGCTCGATCTGATTGAGCAGAGCCGGAAGGTGGTGGGGCAGGGGGTTGTGTGATGCCGGTAGGTATTCGTTTGGTGTGGGCAGTCAGCTGGCGCATTTGCGCACAAAGCGGACATTATTTACATCGACCTGAAGTGACCATTAAATTGCACTACGCATATAGGTTTTACACCTTGATGCACTTCCAGGTTCGAATTTTGGCATTCCTTTTGTTTGAAGGCCTGGTTACCTTGGCCATCGAATACGCAGGTCATCAATCTAGAACGGATGCTTATGGTGTCGTTGACTTCCGTTCAAGTGAGAGTGCCCTTCGGGCAGTTCATCATGGCAATGATCAATTTCACTCAGATCATTTGCAGGCCATAGTCGCCACCCAACTATCGCTGCCAGCAAGGCTTAAAGTGCAAACACTAAAAACGTGTTCGTCATTCCCCAGGTGGCCCCTAGCCACCCGGCCAGTGTATATGCCAACAGCCAGCAGGCATGCGACTGTGAAAATTGAGCCGCGAACAGATCAGGACGATCCTTGGGATGTGTGGAGCGGGTTAGCAAACGCCCTGAAGGGGTTTGCACAAGAGCAGAGCCAATGACCAGTAGCGCCCAGATGACGAGAAGCTGTTTCAAATCACTGATCTGTGAGGCTATCAATAGATCCAGTACCAACAGCAAGCTGGCCTATAACATGAGGCTACGATCACTGAAACGCTTCAGCAATGCTGGTACTGATAGGGCAGCCAGCATGGAGCCAGCGCCAAAGCCGTATCCTACGCATCCAGTTTGAACTTGGCCTGCACAGTAACCACGGTATTGACGATAACCATGGCTCCTGACGCCGTTATATTCATGGCAGAGTGACGCTTGACGCCAACACAGCCGAAGCAATAAACCCCAAAACGGTTCCTGCGAATAGTTCATGCCAGGTAACCATTGCCAGCAGCAGCGAAGCCAATGCAGGTCTGATCAGGATATATTGCCGTGTATCAAACAGATGGTTGGAGAGTAGTCATTGGCTTTTTATGAAACGTGATTGGCTAGCTGTCCGCAAGATTACATCTGTGTAATCCAGTCTGTTTTTTCTTGAGTCACTTGGCCCAACGCTTTAAATTAAAAGAGCTTATTGGCTGAAACTCCTTTCGGGTGAAAGATCCGTGCGTATTCGTTCCTACATTGCCCTGTTGCTATATTTGATGGCCTTTGTGTTGTCGGCGGTGGCGCGTGCGGATCAGCTGATGCCGATGGTAATGCCGGTGGATGAATCCACTCCTGCTCTCAGTCAGCCTGTAGCGATGGCTGAGCATGCCGGGCACCTAGTGCCGTCCAGGTCCACGGGGTGTGCCGAGCATCAACGGTTATCCGGTGATGACTCTTATGGCAGCACTTGCCAGAATACACCGGACTGCTCACCTGATCACTGCTTCTCGTCTCAGGGGCTCCTCAGCCAACCCTTGGGCGTCATGCCTTATACCGCTCGCGAATACTTCAGTTCCGGCGGCTATCAGCTGCTTTCCCTGGTACTGGCCCCTCCCGGCCGACCTCCCCGTAACGTCTGAACCCTTCTGAGTTATCGGCCTGACAGGGCCGGTTTTACCGATTGTTCATGGTCTCTGTCCCCTGCGGATAGTCCCATGATTGCGTTCAGACGAGGATGTTATGACAACAGATCACAAGGCCCGCCTGCGGAGCTGGGGACTGGCTGCCAGCTTGTTACTGAGCAGCTCTATCCATGCTGCCGAGCTTACGTTGGAGCAGGTCGTCGATCAGGCGCTGGCCAACGATATCTGGCTGAGTTCCAGCCACCACAATGAAACGGCCAAGCGCGCCATGGCCGATGCGGCAGGGGCGCTGCCCGACCCGAAAATCAGCCTTGCCCTGGCCAATATGCCGACCGACAGCTTTGACTTTGGCCAGGAGGGGATGACCCAGTTTGCGCTCGGGATTTCCCAGATGCTGCCACGGGGCGACACACTGGAACTCAAGGAACAGCGCTTCAGCCAGGAAGCCCATTTGCAGCCCCTGATGCGCCTGGAACGCCGTGCCCAGGTGCGCATGCAGGTAAGCCAGTTGTGGATCGATGCCTGGCGGGCGCGGGAAAGCCTGACGCTCATTCAGCGTAACCGGCGCTTGTTCAAACAGCTTGAGGATGTAGCGACCTCCAGCTATATGGTCGGCCTGGGTAAGACACAGCAGCAGGATGTGGTGCGTGCCCAGCTTGAACTGACTCAGCTGGAGGACAAGATCAGTCGTCTCGATCTGCAGTACGACACCCTGCGTGGTCGTCTTTCAGAATGGCTTGCCGCTGCCCGTGAGCGTTCAACCGGACTGGTTGATGTCGCCGCGGTTGAAATTGCGGCCCAGCCTCCGGCTTTGGTGCTGGATCGGCAGTTGCAATCCGAGAGCGGAGAGGACAGTCGTGCACGCTTTTTCCTGCAACACCCGTCAGTGGTGCTGTTCGATCGGCAGATCGAAGTGGCCCAAACCGATATTCGCCTTGCCGAGCAGAGCTACAAGCCGGCCTGGGGCGTCAGCGCCAGCTACGGCTATCGAGGCGATGATCCCATGGGGCAGGACCGAGCGGACCTGTTCAGCCTGGGCGTGAGTATGGAGGTGCCGCTGTTTTCCACCCGTCGCCAGGATGGTGAAGTGGCATCGGCCGCTTCCCGGGCAGAGGTCGTACGCACCGAGCGGTTGCTCAAGCTGCGCCAGCTGTTGGCTGCTCACGATACCTCGATGGCGGCTTTGCAGCGTCTGAATGAGCGTCTTTCCCTTTATCGAAAACAGCTGTTGCCGCAGACCGCGCAGGCGGCCGAGGCGGCACTGAATGCCTATACCCGGGATGTGGGCGACTTTGCCGAAGTCGTACGTGCCCGTATCGCTGAGTTGAATGCCCGTCTGGCGGAAATTGAAATCATGGCCGAGCAGCAGAAGCAGGTCGCCCAGCTTAATTACCTCATGACCCAGGTGCGCCAGGAGGAGATGTGAACATGAATGGAACGGTTAAATTTCTGGGCGTACTGGTCCTGGGTGGTGTGATCGGCGGCGGGGCGGTTTATGTCCTGAATCCGGGGGCTAACTCTGCAACCAGCAGTGGCTCCAACGCCTCGGGTGAACCCGAGCCGCTTTACTGGGTGGCCCCCATGGATCCCAATTACCGGCGTGATAAGCCCGGCAAGTCGCCCATGGGGATGGATCTGATTCCGGTCTACGAGGAAGACGCGACCTCCGGCCCTGATGAGGGCGCCGGGACCATTCGGATATCGCCTGAAGTGGTCAACAATCTGGGCGTTCGAACCGCCAGTGTTGCGCACAGTGCCCTCAGTTTTGAAGTCAGCACCGTCGGCTATGTGCAGTACGACCAGGATCGGATCGTGCACCTGCACCCTCGCGTGGAAGGCTGGGTCGAGCGGATTCATGTGCAGGCAGCCGGTGAACCGGTCGAGCAGGGGCAGCCACTGTACGAGCTCTACTCGCCGGCGCTGGTCAATGCCCAGGAGGAACTGCTATTTGCACTGGGTCGTGGTGACAGCCGATTGGCGCAGGCCGCGGAGTCCCGTCTGCGCTCGCTGAACGTGTCTGATGAAGTGATCAAGACACTGCGCCGTGAGCGCAAGGTCTCGCAAACTGTCACTTTCTACGCCCCGATTACCGGGGTAGTCGATGACTTTACCTTGCGCGAGGGGCTGTTTGTACAGCCGGGCATGACGCTGATGTCCATCGGCAGCCTTGATGAGGTCTGGGTTGAGGCGGAAGTGTTCGAGCGTCAGGCCAGCCTGGTTAAGCCCGGCCTGCCGGTCAGCATGGAGCTGGACTATCTGCCGGGACGCGAATGGCAGGGACGCGTGGATTACATCTACCCGACTCTGGATTCGGATACCCGTACCCTGAGGGTGCGCATGCGTTTCGACAACGCCGATCACCTGCTCAAACCCAACATGTTTGCACAGGTGCAGATCCACAACGAGACCGCGAGCGATATTCTCAGTGTGCCCCGTGAGGCGGTGATCCGTGGTGGTGGCAACAACCGGGTGGTGCTGGCGCTGGGCGAGGGCCGTTTCAAGTCGGTGCATGTGCGTACCGGCCGCAGTGACGGCGACCGAATCGAAGTCCTGAACGGAGTCCGCGAGGGAGAGCGGGTGGTCACCTCGGCCCAGTTCCTGCTCGATTCCGAATCCAGCAAGACCTCCGATTTCAAGCGTATGTACTACGGGGATGAGGAGGCCGGCAGTGCTGTCGCTCAGGAAGACAGTAGCGCGCCCAAGGTCAAGCCGACCCGGGTCTGGGTGGATGCCACCGTCAATGCGGTGATGCCCGAACAGGGCAAGGTCAACGTTAACCATGCCGCGATTCCCGACTGGGGCTGGCCCGAAATGCGCATGGACTTCGCGGTCTCCGAGCTTGTTGATATGACCGAACTGACCCCGGGTGCCAAGGGGCAGGTTGAAGTGCGCAAGCTGGACGCGGGCGGTTATGAGATCAGTGACGTGTTCATGGCGAACGCGGAAGCTGACAGTCAGGCGGGGGACAGCGCGCCCAAGGCCAGGCCGACCCGTGTCTGGGTGGATGCCACGGTCAATGCGGTGATGCCTGAGCAGGGCAAGATCAACGTTAGCCATGCAGCCATTCCCGACTGGGGCTGGCCTGAAATGCGCATGGACTTCAATGTCTCCGAGTTTGTCGATATGTCCGAGTTGGCCCCTGGTGCCAAGGGGCAGATAGAGGTAAGCAAGCTCGACGGCGGCGGTTATGAGGTTGTTGACGCCTTCATCACCGAGCCGGGCGAAGGAGGGACGGATTCGCCTGCGATGGACGCCATGGATCACAGCATGCATACCATGGATCAGGACGCTTCCGGCAGCAGTGAGGAGGCCCAATGATTGAATCTGTTATTCGCTGGTCGGTCGGCAACCGCTTCTTCGTGCTGCTGGCCACTCTGCTGCTGCTGGGCTGGGGCGCCTGGTCGCTGAAAAATACCCCGGTCGATGCGATACCGGACCTGTCCGATGTGCAGGTAATCGTCAAGACCAGCTACCCCGGCCAGGCGCCGCAGGTGGTCGAAGACCAGGTCACCTATCCGCTGACCACCGCCATGATGTCGGTGCCCGGTGCCGAAACCGTACGTGGCTTCTCGTTTTTCGGTGATTCCTACGTCTACGTCATCTTCGACGAGGATACCGATATCTACTGGGCGCGTAGCCGGGTACTGGAATACCTGTCTCAGGTGGCACCCTCGCTGCCGGAGAATGCCCGTCCCCAGCTGGGGCCGGACGCGACAGGTGTCGGCTGGGTGTATCTCTATGCCCTGCAGGACACCAGCGGCCAGCATGATATTGGCGAGCTGCGTTCGCTGCAGGACTGGTTCCTGAAATACGAGCTGCAGACGGTTCCCGGTGTGTCCGAGGTTGCTGCGATCGGCGGCATGGTCAAGCAGTACCAGGTGCAGGTCAATCCGGAGAAGCTGCGGGCGCTGAACATCCCGCTGGCCCAGGTACAGAACGCCATACGCCGGGGTAACCAGGAGGTGGGCGCCTCGGTAGTGGAGCTGGCCGAGGCTGAGTACATGGTACGTGCCAGCGGCTACATCCAGAGTGTGACAGACCTTGAAAGCATTCCGCTTGGGGTGAACGTCAAAGGGACGCCACTGTTGCTCAAGGATGTGGCCGAGATCGGCGTTGGGCCTCAGATGCGCCGCGGCGTTGCCGAACTGAACGGAGACGGAGAAGTAGTTGGTGGCGTGGTGGTCATGCGCTTTGGCGAGAACGCCCAGAAGACCATCGAAGGGGTGAAGGCCAAGCTCGAAACCCTGAAGGCCGGCCTGCCGGACGGGGTGGAGATCGTCACTGTATATGACCGTTCCGGCCTGATCGGTCGCGCCGTCGAAAATCTCTGGCACAAGCTGCTGGAGGAGTTCTTGGTGGTGGCGCTGGTTTGCATGTTGTTCCTGTTCCATATCCGCTCGTCGCTGGTGGCGATTGTCAGCCTGCCGGTGGGTATTCTGGCAGCCTTTGGCGTTATGCATTTGCAGGGCATCAACGCCAACATCATGTCGCTGGGTGGTATCGCCATCGCCATCGGGGCGATGATCGACGGCGCCATCGTGATGATCGAGAACATGCATAAGCACATGGAGCGCACGCCGCTGACACCGGAGAACCGCTGGAAGGTGGTGGCGGATTCGGCCAGTGAGGTGGGGCCTGCTCTGTTTTTCAGTTTGTTGATCATCACCGTCAGCTTTGTGCCGGTATTTACATTGGAGTCCCAGGAAGGGCGCATGTTCTCACCGTTGGCATTCACCAAGACCTATGCGATGGCCGCTGCTGCGGCACTGGCGATCACTCTGGTACCGGTGCTGATGGGCTATTTCATTCGCGGCAAGGTGTTGCCGGAACATAAGAATCCGATCAACCGCTTGCTGACGGCGGTATACATGCCGACGCTGAAAGGCGTGTTGAAGTACCCGAAAATGACCCTCCTTGGGGCGTTGGCGGTGCTGGCGCTGGGCTTTTGGCCGGTCGACAAAATCGGCAGCGAGTTCATCCCCAATTTGGATGAGGGTGACCTGATGTACATGCCGACGACCTATCCCGGCATTTCCATTGGGCAGGCACGGCAGCTGCTCCAGCAGACCGACAAGCTGATTGCGACCCTACCGGAGGTTAAGAGCGTGTTCGGCAAGGTTGGCCGTGCCGAGTCGGCCACCGACCCGGCCCCGTTGACCATGATCGAGACCTTTATTCAGCTGAAACCGCGGGACGAATGGCGTGAAGGTGTGACCACCGAAAGCCTCAAGCAGGAGCTGGATGCGCTGGTCAAACTGCCGGGGCTGACCAACGCCTGGGTCATGCCGATCAAGACCCGTATCGACATGCTAGCCACCGGTATCAAGACCCCGGTCGGCATCAAGATCGCTGGGCCGGAGCTGTCGCAGATTCAGGCGATTGGCCAGCAACTGGAAACCATCCTCAAGGAAGTGCCGGGGACGGCGTCGGTGTATTCCGAGCGTGTGGCCGGCGGGCGCTACATTAAGGTGGATATTCAGCGAGGTGATGCGGCGCGTTACGGCCTCAATATTGCCGATATCCAGCAGATCGTGGCCAGTGCTGTGGGCGGGATGAACGTCTCCCAGACCATCGAGGGGCTGGAGCGCTACCCGATCAATGTGCGCTATCCGCAGGAATACCGCGACTCGCCGGAGCAGCTGGCGTTGTTGCCGATCGTGACCCCGGCGGGGCAGCGTATCGCCCTGGGAGATGTGGCGCATATCTACATCGAAGACGGCCCGCCCGGTATCAAGAGTGAAAACGCGCGCTTGAACGGCTGGGCTTTCATCGACATCGACGGCGTGGATTTGGGTACCTATGTAAGCCGGGCACAGGCGGTGGTGGCCGACGAACTGGAGCTGCCGGCCGGTTATTCGATCAGTTGGTCCGGGCAGTACGAATACATGCTCAGGGCCAAGGAGAAACTGACCTACGTGATCCCGCTCACTCTGGCGATCATTGTAGTGCTGCTTTACCTCAACTTCCGCAACCTGACCGAGGTGGCGATCATCATGGGCACACTGCCGCTGGCAATGGTGGGCAGCGTCTGGCTTATGTACTGGCAGGGCTTCAACTTCTCCATTGCCGTAGGCGTGGGCTTTATCGCCCTGGCCGGGGTAGCGGTCGAGATCGGCGTCATCATGTTGGTGTATCTGAACCAGGCCTGGCGTGAAATGCTGCAGCGCTGTGCTGCGCACCAGGTGGTGCCGCGCGAGGAAACCCTGCGCCATGCGGTGCTGCATGGTGCCGGTCTGCGCGTGCGACCGGTGATGATGACAGCTGCCGCGATCATTGTCGGCCTGTTGCCGATCCTCTACGGCAGCGGCACCGGTTCTGAAGTGATGAGCCGTATCGCCGCGCCGATGGTCGGTGGCATGGTCAGTGCCGTGATTTTGACCCTTTTAGTGTTGCCTGCTGTCTACTATTTGTGGCGCAGGCGTTCAATGAAAACGCTTACTCTAGAGTCGCTGGTAGCTGAATTTCCGGCAGCTCACTCCGATACAACCACAGAAAAGGAAACACGATAATGCGTATGTTCAAATCCCTGCTGGCTGCCGGTCTGATTGCACTGTCCGCACCGGTTATGGCACACACTGACATGATGGACAGCCACCCGATGGACGGGGCGATGATGATGGAACAGGTCGGCGAACTCAAACTGAACTTCGGCATGCCGGTTCGCCTGGTCAACGTCAAGCTGATCAGTTCCGATAACCGCCCGGTGTCGATCGACTTCAGCCCGATGATGGAGCCGGGCAAGCAGTTCAGCGTGCCGGTACCGATGCTGCAGCCGGACAACTACACCGTGCATTGGACCACCATGGGTGACGATGGGCACAAGATGAAAGGTTCCTTTGGCTTCATGCAGCACTAAACGAACCGGGCTGCCTGCAGCGCTGTGCTGCAGGCCCGGCCCGACCGGGTGAATGAGGAGGTACCGCCATGTGGGGTGATTATCAGGTCCATGGCTGGGGCTGGATGCTGTTCGGCGGCGTCCATATGATTCTGTTTTGGCTGCTGATGGTGTTGCTGATCGTGGCTTTGGTCAAATGGCTGAAAGGGCCGAGCAGCTCTGAGGATCGGGGGGCGCAGGATGCGCTTGACATCCTCGACCAGCGACTGGCGCGCGGGGAGATCGATATGGATACCTATCGCAAGCTGAAACAGGAGTTGCAGCAACGCTAGTAAGGAACAATGGCTTCGGGTGATTGCAATGAGCAGGCCCCTGTTGCCCGGGGTATATTTCAAAAACCTATGAATTTCACTGGTTGGAGGAGGTACTGTGAGCGATTGGGAATGGCTGACACTGACTTCACGCTGGGTGCTCTATCTGGGAATGGCGATCGCGGTGGGTGGTATTGCCGGCGAATGGCTCTTGCACCGTTACAGGGCTATCGGCCCTGCTCTTAAGCGATACACCCTGACAGGTATTCTGCTGGCGCCTCTGGCATTGATCACCCACTTCCTGATTCGTGCAGGTGCGCTGGCTGAAGCCGGAGTCAGCGGGATGTTCGAGCCTGTCATGTTGCAGCTCATGTGGCAGTCCACGGCGGGCGATGCTCTGATCTGGGCAGGATTGGGTATGCTGTTGCTGGGGGTTTCCCACTATATCAACCTGCGCTCGGATAATACCGGTCCCATGCACTGGCTGCAGTTGGTCACGGCCGTGGCCGGCATGGTTACACTGGCGTTCTCCTACACGCTGAGCGGCCATGTTCAAAGTGAAGGCATGTTGTCAGCGGTGACCTTGACGGCACATGTGCTACTGATTTCTTGGTGGATGGGCTCGCTGTTTCCGCTCTGGCTGGTCACACACCAGCTCGACTCTGAGCAGAGTCATGAAGTACTGGAGCTATTCGGCAGGCTAGCGTTGCCAGTCGTGCTTTTAGTGCTTGTCGCAGGCATGGTGCTTAGCTACCGCCTGACCGGCTGGTCAGCTGACCTGATCACCAGTCAATACGGTTTCTGGCTGATACTCAAGGTAGCATTGGTTGGTGCAATTCTGGCATTGGCCGCTTTCCACAAACTCTATCTGGTTCCAGCGCTCAAGCATGTTGGTGATGCTCGTTCGATGAAGCACTCGCTGATGCTGGAAAAGGCCGTAGGCATGGCGATTCTTGCCGTTACCACGGTGCTGGCGGTACTGGTAGGGCCGGTGCACTGATGCCTCAGGTGCGCTCCTCCAGTACATACCCCATGCCTCGGACCGTGTGAATAAGCTTGTTGTTAAAGGGGTCATCGACCTTGCTGCGCAGCCGGCGTACGGCAACTTCGATCACGTTGGTATCACTGTCGAAGTTCATATCCCATACTTGCGATGCGATTAGTGAACGAGGCAGAATCTCACTCTTACGACGTATCAGCAATTCAAGGAGCGAAAACTCCTTGGCGGTCAGATCAATACGTTGCTTCTGACGACTGACCTTGCGCTTGATCAGGTCCAGCTCAAGATCCGCTACGGTCAGCAGAGTAGTTTCTGAAGGGCTACGGCCCCGGCGCAACAATGTTCGGACGCGTGCCAGTAGTTCGGAAAAGGCGAAGGGCTTGATCAGGTAGTCATCGGCACCCAGTTCGAGCCCCTTGACCCGGTCATCGACGTCGTCGAGTGCGGTCAGGAACATGACCGGCGTGGAACTGTCACGTTTTCTGATCGCCTGTAGAATCTGCCATCCGTCCAGCTCTGGCAGCAGCACGTCAAGTATCACCAGGTCGTAACGTTCCTCCATTAAAAGTGCCAAACCATCCATGCCGGTACGGGCCAGGTCGACAACGAAGCCAGCTTCGCCCAGTCCCTGGCGCAGGTAATCGCCTGTTTTTACCTCGTCTTCTACAATCAGCAGTTTCAATCTGACCTCCTCAAGCATCAGTTTCAGTATAGCGTTAGCGGTTGTGTACCGGGAGTGACAGGGTAAAGCAGGTTTCCTCGGTATTGGAACATACCGATACCTCTCCGCCGTGCGCGTGGGCGATGGCGCGGGTGATTGGCAGGCCAAGCCCTGTGCCATCATTTGAACCATGGGCGCGGGCCCGGTCGCAACGGTAGAAGCGGTCAAAGATATAACGTTGGTCATGTTCCGAGATCGGCGGCCCCTGATTACAGATCGTCACGAGTGATTGATCCCCATGAGTTTGTATGTCGATCCTTATTTCGGCGCCTTCAAAAGTATGGCGTATGGCATTGGATATCAGGTTACTGAGCGCCCGGTCGATCATCATGAGATCCCCTTGAGCAGTACCCTTTCCCTGTAGTTGCAGCTTAATCTGTTTTTCGTCAGCCAGCGCTTCGTAGAAATTGAATAGCTTCTCCACTTCGGTGGCAAGATCTATACAGGAGCTTGAGGGTAGCTCGAGCCCATTCTCGGCTTTGGCAAGAAAGAGCATATCGGAAATCATGCGTGACATACGCTCGAGTTCTTCAAGGTTCGAAGCCAGAATGTCCGAGTATTCAGCCAAGGTGCGTGACTGGGACAGGGAAACCTGGGTCTGTGTCATCATATTGCTCAGAGGGGTACGCAACTCGTGGGCAATGTCCGATGAGAAGTGCGTCAATCGGCTGAACGATGCTTCCAGTCGATCCAGCATCAGGTTTAATTCATTGACCAAGTCTGCAATTTCTGTGGGCACGGATTCCAGTGGCAAGCGCTGGTCGAGCCTCTCGGCACTGACCGCCCGTGCTTTCGACTTGATCATTCGTAAGGGCGACAGGCCCTTTTTAACGGCCAGCCATCCGAGCAGGCTACTCAGTAGTATGGCGATGAGAATGAAGGACAGGAGTTGCCTCATGAATGTCTCCATGAAAAGAGTATGTCGAGACGTTGTGATACCGATAGCGATGACGACGCCTTGACCAAAAGCTGTTTCCTCGGATATGGCAATTGCGGTTCCCCGGAACTCGGTGCCCTGTTGCGACCACTCCGCCTCATATACTTGACCCGGCGTAAGAGATGTCAGGGGAAAGTCCAAAGAACCGGAAGTGTACAGGTTTTGCCTGCTCAGGGTGTCAATGCGGAAGCTGATCAGGCGGTGGCGATGGGCAATTTCATCGAGTTTAGCCGCAAGTTGTGTTGTATCGGTCGAATCGGGTGTCGGCTTCACCAGGTTGACGATCTGGTTCAACTTGGGTTTGAGCTCGTTGAAGTCCTGAGCAGCGAAGTGGCCTTCTATCGAGTGCTGGATGAGCAGGCTGAGGCCGAACAGTATGGCCGCCGATACCAGGGAAAAGAGCAGGGTCAGACGAAGCGTTAGTGACATCATAAGCCTTGGTCAAGCGAACGTTGTGTTTCCGGTGTCAGGATGCAAGTCAGACAGGTTTCCGTTGCGGTCTTCGAAACCAGTATGACGCCCTGAGCAAGTTTGCCATATCGATAATGTAAATAGTCATGATTACGAAAAAGTAATGTTCATAATGTGTCTGGTTTGAAGGGGTTTAGGTGCTTTTTTCGTAACTATTCAGTTGGCTTGATTTAAAAAGTTTTCGGATTATCGCTTGGCGCTGCCATGAAGGTCGGCAAACGTCCTTCGAACAACAGTGTCAACGCCTCGGAACCACTCAGGTTTTGCTTGCGCGCCGTCGACAGATAGCTGCGCACACGACAGAAGATCTGTGCCCCATCCATCGAGCGGAAGCAGCCAGAGATCTTCTGCTGCACCTTGAGCATACGGATATCACGCTCGCCTTGGTTGTTCGTAAAGGGGACCGCCGGATCGTCCAGAAAGCGCAAAACATCTGCCTCATAGTCGCGCAACCGCTCCAGCAGGTTGCGCGCCCGAGAGCGTTTGAGCCGACCACGCTTGCCCTGCCGTTGGTTTTCATCCGGTGGCGGACACTCGTCTTCCGCTTTTTTGAGGCATTGCCGGTAGGCCTTTCGCCACCCTTCTGCCTTTTCAGGCGGCAGGCTGCCGCCCGCACTCTTAACGGCATCCTCCATGGTGCACAACAGGGTTTGCATGCGCTGCGCCCAGGTCTGTTTGTCCTGCTCCCAGGCGCGCTGAAGCTCGCGCAGATGGTGGGCATTACAGAGCGCATGCCGGCACTGATAGCGGTAGTACGGTTTCCAGTGGTCATGACAAAGCACGCCGTGGAAGCGCGGCAGGATACCGATGGCCTCCATCGCCTCGTGACCCCGGTGAGCATGGGGCGCCAGCCAGGTCAGGTCATCATTCGAGGCGCAATGCAGCCAGCGGCGTTGGCCACCGATGTTGATGCTGGTTTCATCGGCGTGAATCAGCACCGACTCGGCCAGACGGTCCTTAACCCAGTGCTCGAAGCCCTCAGCTTTGTCGAAAGCGTCTTGGTTGAAGTTGAACAGCGACCCTGCGCTGAGCGGGATACCAACCTGATCCTCAAAGTATTCGCGGACACGTTCGTAGGGCAGCAGCTGGTACTGCGACAGATACACCGCATGCGCTTTCAAGCGGGGACCATACTGCACCGGACGATCAACACCGGCCGGGAATGGCGCTGTGACGCGTTGCCCCTGTTCGTTCTCCAGGATCTCGGCCTGGTACTCGGTCACGAAGCGGCTGATATCCAGATCGAAGACCTGACGCTTTTCATAGCCGACCACGCGGAATGCGCTGCCCTTAGGCAGGGTGCGCCGGTCGACCTTCACGGTCTTGATCGCATCCGGCTCCTCGACCCGTTGCAGCGTCTTGCCAATACGGCCAGGCTGTCCGCCCGGTTTACGCTCACCTTTACTGCGGCTCTTCTTGGGCCGGTTCGGATCCTGGGAGGGCGGCGTACTGCTGTTGGTACTGTTCGTGTTGAGCCGGCCGGTCATCATCTGGATCAGCACCATCATCATCTCAATGGCTGCGCGCAGAGATGGCGAGAGTGTCTTGTCGTCCTGGAGCTGTTGTCTGACGTTCGCCAAGATGGCGTCGACATCCATATTGCTGATCTTCATGAGCCTGAGTATCGTCGATTGATGGCCTATTATCGCACGACTTTTTCAGGTCAAATTTTTCGCTTTGTGTGCGGATCTGAGCAACTTTTACATTGCTCCCACGCTCCGAGACATAGAGCTCCGCCAGACGCCACAGAGTGGCGGTACGGCACCTTGAGGCAGGCTTTAAAGCGAAATACCGACTGTCACTGGACTGGGAGATATTTTGACAAAAAACCTGTCAAGAACTTTTTGCAGGAACTTGAGCTGAATAGTTACCTTTTTTCAGTACTTTTCAACCAAAGCATCATAGAAAGTATCAGGAGATCGAGGGCTTGAGATGTATGGGAGCTTTCCATGTTAGAAAAAGGTCTTTACTGGGCGCAGGACGCGAATAATAAGATTTTTAGTTAACCTCTTACTGTTTGATTTTTAATTGGTTTTAAGTGTATTTAGTAGCGTTATAAAAAAGATTACATGATTATAATTTTGGGGTAATTCATGAGACAGGCTTGATCGTTAACATCTGGTTATTCTTTCAAATGGAGTGTAAATGATGAAATCTATCAATCAGGCAGTTTTGGGAGCTTTACTCGTATCAGTGGCATCGGTGTCGGTCGCTGAAGAAAAGCACTACATGATGATGTCGGGAGAAGGGCCTCAGAGTTACATGATGGAAGGACGTGAGCACGGTGTATCTGATGACTCTGCCGGAAGTGACAAAGTGTTGGCAAAATCGATGCGCTCTAGTAAGGATGAACACTACATGATGCTTTCAGGGGAAGGGCCTCAAGGGTATAAAATGCAAGGCCAGCAGCATGGAATGTCAGGCTCCTTTGGTAAGAGTGATAAAGAGGCCTCCAGTTCCCGGCGCAACGCTCAGAGCCGGCATTACATGATGCTCTCAGGAGATGGGCCCCAAGGTTATATGATGGACGGTGCCAAGCATAAATGATGTTGCTTATTACGAAATTGCACAATTATATAAAGAGTCGATAATCTTTTCTGCTGGCCATATCGAAGGATATGGCCAGCTTGATTCAATGGAAATGTAAGGGTGAGTTCAACGTTTTAATATTCGGATGCCTTGTCGCGCAAGAACCTATCCTGATATTAAGTGCATCAGGATATCTGATGTTTTCATGCTCTATGTAAAATTACAAAAATGTAATCAGCCGGTAAGTTTTATGTCGGTAATATTCAACCATACTGAATGCAGGGTAAAGGGCTGCGTATTGATACTGCAGTCTTGCGCAGAGGGATTGGCAGGGCTAACTGTCATGACCCGAATCATTGATCAGCATAATCAGATGATTGAGCTATATCGCTATCTGCACGCCCAGGCTGGTGCCGCTTCTGCGAAGGAGTTATTGCAAAGCCTGATAACTATGGAAGAGCACGAGGCGATGCAGATGGTTATGGGTAACAATCGATTACAAGATGTTTGATAAGGAGGCCGACATGTCTAACACAGACCACAAGCCGGGTGTTCACGAGGTCTATCTGGTGCGGCGAAAGCTGAAGCTTGATTCTCTGGATGCCGAGCAAGCGACAGCTATTGCACAGGAAATAGAGCCATTGCTTGGCGTCGATAGTGTAGCGCTTGATCCAGTCACACGGCGACTGGATATCGCCTACGACGCTTCAGTTCTGCAGCTTGAGCAGATTGAGGCGATAGTACGTCGCTACGGCAGTGACCTTGATCAGAGTTGGTGGAATCGTTTCAAGGAAGGCTGGTATCGCTTCACCGACCAGAATGTTCTGGACAACGCCAGGCATGAACCTTGGTGCTGCAGCAAGGTTCCACCAAGGAAATAGCCTGTTGCCATGCGCTCTACCGTTGGACAATCCGATTAAATACAAGGTGCCCTGCGGGAGCGAAATCACCTTTCTGATCGCTGCCTTATTGAGAGAATGCGGGGCTGGAGGATGACAGATGGACGGATTCATATCCTTGCTGGTGTTTGCAGGGCTGTTTTATCTGATGATGCGTTTTGGATGCGGTGCGCACATGATCCATGGTCATCATCATGGGCATGGTCACTCTGGCCATAAACGAGGGGAAGCGCACAGGGATCCCGTCTGCGGCATGGAGGTTGCGCCGGATCAAGGCTACGGCAAGGTTCATAATGGTCAGACGCTTCGCTTCTGCTCCCGTGTCTGCCTGGATAAGTTCGATGCTGATCCCGAGCGCTATCTCCACAAGACAGGTGAACAGTCATGACCACCCGAGTCTCTCTTGTTGCCGTTGGCCATGCCTCTAGCCTGTTCCTGGCGATCTCGTTCTCTGTCTGTGTCGGATTCGACCTGTTGTTTCCCGAGCAGGCGATGTATGAAAGCTGGCGGGCATTGTTGCCAGGTTTTGAGTGGATCAGTTGGGGTAGTTTCTTCCTGGGGCTGCTGGAAAGTTACGGCTATGGCTGGTATTTCGCCCTGATCTGGGTGCCGCTTTACAATGTCTTTGCGGCGCGTAGCGTGCGCTGAAACAGCTCGAAGTGGTCGCTTTGCCGATATGGCCAGTCGTATATTCATCTGGCTTTGTTTTGATTATCAGTTAGATTACAAAGGGTAAGCGGATTAAATGGTTGATCTTACCTTTGCATGAGAGTGAGACAGACCGGCATCTCATCGGATTATCTGGTTGATGCTTCACCTACTGCTGGTGCATGTTTCCTTCGCTAATTCCAGCAAGAACCCCACACGCCTCAACTTCCCGGTCATCGTTGCAACTCGCTCTCAGTGAAACGAGTTGTTTCTCAAGCGCTTGCAGAGCGGTTATCTGCGACCGCACATGAGAGATGTGATCATCGAGCAAGGTGTTGACGGCGGTACAAGGCTGATGAGGGTCGTCCTGATAGCTCTGTAGTTCGTGAATCTCAGCCAGTGACAGGCCCAGGATTCTGCAGCGACGGATGAAGGCCAGCCCCTCACCATGCTTCTCGGTATAGACACGGTAACCGTTGTCCTGCCGATCAGGCGGCGGCAACAAGCCCTGCTGTTCATAGAAGCGGATCGTCTGTGTTTCGACCCCTACCAACTGCGCCAACTGACCAATGCGCATCAGCCTCCTCCCCAACGGATTCTTTACTCTATTGACCTTATAGTAGCTTTATAGTTTTAAATGGTACCACAACATTGTTCAAGTGGAGTCGTATCATGAGCAAATCCTGTGGTGGCGCCTGTGGCGGTGATGCAACGTCCGCAGCGGATACCGATATACAGGCCTCCTCCGAGGCGCCAGGGAGATGGGTCAGTGTTTATGCCGTGCCGAAGATGGACTGTCCATCAGAAGAACGAATGATTCGCCTAGCCCTGAACGGCTTTGAGGAGATTCGGGCGCTGTCCTTCGACTTGTCGAACCGCCGGCTGAAGGTCGTGCATGACGGCGAGGTCGAGCCCGTCACCTCGAAACTGAAGACCTTGGGGCTAGGCGCCTCGCTTCAGGAAACCGTCGCTGCAAATCCGGAGACCATCAAGGCCGCCGAGTTTTCGGCAGCTTCTGCTAAGCAAGAATCCGGGACCCTGCGCTGGTTGCTCGGCATCAATGCACTTCTGTTCGTGGTGGAAATGACTGCCGGTCTGATCGCCCGGTCCACCGGCCTGATTGGAGAATCCCTGGACAATTTTGCCGATGCGGCGGTGTACGGGCTTGCCCTTTATGCGGTTGGACATAGCGTGAAAATGCAGGTACGTGCCGCGCATCTTGCTGGTGTACTGCAACTGATCTTGGCTGTGGGCGTGCTCGTAGAGGTGGTGAGACGCTTTGTATTCGGTAGTGAGCCTGAATCGCTGGTGATGATGGCTATCGCATTCGTCGCATTGATTGCCAATACCAGTTGTCTGCTGCTCATATCCAAACATCGGGAAGGCGGGGCGCACATGAAGGCAAGCTGGATATTCTCGGCCAACGACGTGGTGATCAACCTGGGGGTCATCACCGCCGGCGCCCTGGTCGCGTGGACCGGTTCCAATTATCCGGATCTGATTATCGGCACCATCGCGGGGGGCATTGTACTTAACGGTGCCAGACGCATTTTGGCGTTGAAGGGTTAAATAATGCTCATTATTGGCAAAAAGCTCTCGCCGTATGCCCTATTGTCCATATCGGGCCTGCTGGCAGCGTCTGATCAGGCTGTAAAGTGGCTGGTGCAGCAATCAATGGCCTATGGCGAGTATGTTTCGGTGACCCCGTTCTTTAACTGGGTGCACCTATGGAACACCGGTGCCGCATTCAGTCTTTTTGCGAATGGTGGAGGCTGGCAGCGCTACTTTTTTATCGGAATCGCGGTAGTGGTCTCGATTTTTCTGATCAAGCTGATCCTTGAAAATCGTCATAAAGGAGAAGCCATCGCTTACAGTCTTATCCTCGGTGGCGCCATGGGCAACCTGATTGACCGGGTCTTTCGCGGCTATGTTGTGGATTCCTTTGATTTCTATTGGCGAGACTGGCATTGGCCGGCCTTCAACCTGGCTGATATTGCAATTGTCCTCGGTGCCTTACTTTTCGTTTCCAGCAGCTTGTTGGGTAAAAAAGCAAACACCAATGCCGAGTCGGATGGATCTGACTGACACCTACGCCTATACAACACCATGACCGAACTTCCCGACAACATCCTTCACCTGCCGCAATACCAAGTACTGGGCTGCAAATCAACCGACGACGAAATGCACTTCCAGGTGGACGTGCCCGATCCCATCGCCTGCGAGGAATGCGGCGTGCAGGGTGAGTTCGTACGGTTCGGCAAGCGTGACGTTCCCTATCGTGATCTGCCCATCCACGGCAAGCGGGTCACTCTCTGGGTGGTCCGCCGCCGATACACCTGCCGGGCCTGCAAGACAACATTCAGGCCCCAGCTACCGGAGATGGTGGACGGATTCCGTATGACACTGCGGCTGCATGAGTACGTGGAGAAGGAATCCTTCAACCACCCCTACACCTTTGTGGCGGCACAGACCGGCCTGGACGAGAAGACGGTGCGCGACATCTTCAACGCCCGCGCCGAGTTCCTGGGGCGCTGGCACCGCTTCGAGACGCCCCGCATCCTGGGCATTGACGAGCTATACCTGAACAAGCGCTACCGCTGCATTCTGACCAACATTGAGGAGCGAACCCTGCTCGACCTGCTGGCCACCCGCCGCCAGGACGTGGTGACCAACTACCTGATGAAGCTGAAAGACCGGCAGAAGGTCGAGATCGTCAGCATGGACATGTGGAACCCCTACCGGGCAGCGGTCAAGGCTGTGCTGCCCCAGGCCCGTATCGTGGTCGATAAGTTCCATGTGGTGCGCATGGCCAACGATGCCCTAGAGAGAGTGCGCAAGGGCCTCAGAAAGGAGCTGAAACCGTCCCAGAGCCGGACTCTCAAGGGAGACCGGAAAATCCTGCTGAAACGCGCTCACGAAGTCTCAGACCGGGAGCGCCTCATCATGGAGACCTGGACAGGCGCGTTCCCGCAACTGCTGGCCGCCTACGAGCACAAGGAGCGCTTCTACGGCATCTGGGACGCCACCACACGGCTCCAGGCAGAAGCCGCCCTGGACGAGTGGATAGCCACCATCCCGAAGGGCCAAAAGGAAGTCTGGAGCGATCTGGTCAGGGCAGTGGGAAACTGGCGCGAAGAGACCATGACCTACTTCGAGACGGACATGCCCGTCACCAACGCTTACACGGAGTCCATCAACCGACTGGCCAAGGACAAGAACCGTGAAGGGCGCGGTTACTCCTTCGAGGTGATGCGGGCACGAATGCTCTACACCACGAAGCACAAGAAGAAGGCACCGACTGCGAAGGTCTCTCCTTTCTACAAGAAAACCATCGGTTACGGACTGCCGGACTTCGCAGAGGAACTCAACTACGGAGTCGATCTATCAACCATCTGAGGGTGGTATCAGATTGATGGGGTGAAGGTGCCCCATCAACCATTAAATCCGTATACCCGATAATTGAAGAGCAGGAGCAGCGGGTCATGGAGATGATCCGCCGCTCTCGGCTTCTTGGCTGGCCTACTTTCACGCCGGTGTCGCACTCACCCTGAACCAGAGCGCGTACATGGCGGGTACGAACAGCAAGGTGATCAGAGTTCCCACCATCACACCGCCGATCAGCACATAGGCCAGCGGTCCCCAGAACAGGTCCATGGTCAGCGGAATGAAGGCCAGAATGGCCGCCAGCGCGGTCAGCACCACAGGGCGTGCACGCTGTACCGCCGCTTCGATCACCGCATCACGCGCCGCCATTCCCGCGTCAAAGTTGTCCTGCACCTGCTGGGTCAGGATCATGGTGTTGCGCATCAGGATACCGCCCAGACCGATCAGGCCCAGCAGGGCGTTGAAGCCGAACGGCTGCTGGAACAGGATCAGCGCCGCCACCGCACCGATCAGCCCCAGTGGTGCGGTCAACACGACCATCAAGGTGCCGGAAAAGGAGCGCATCTGCAGCATGATGAAGATCAACATCAGCGCCAGCATCACCGGCTGCAACTTCTGGATCGAGGCATCGGCC
The DNA here is from genome assembly GCF_017310015.1 of Marinobacterium iners. Taxonomy (NCBI): domain Bacteria; kingdom Pseudomonadati; phylum Pseudomonadota; class Gammaproteobacteria; order Oceanospirillales; family Oceanospirillaceae; genus Marinobacterium; species Marinobacterium iners. The sequence continues at coordinate 3,059,994 of NZ_CP022297.1, read as the reverse complement.
TTGGCCGACTGCTCCACGGACCCGCCGATATCGATGCGGTAGCCCAGCGGCAGTTCAGCACGCAGTTTCTCCATTTCGGCCCAGATCGCCTGGGTCACGTCCGGCGCCTGTGCGCCCTTGATATCCGCATGCACCGCCAGGAAGGGCTCACGGTTGTAGCGCTTGATCACCGGATCTTCGTAGCGGATCTTCAGTTCACCCAGCTGGCTGAGCGCCACCTTGTTGCCTTCGGCCGTCTTGACCTCCAGCGCCTCGGGCAGCAGCACGCCGTCACGGGCACTGCGCGCAACCACCTGCACACTGCGGATATCCTGGCGGACTTCGGTCACGGCCAGACCGTTCAGTTGCAGCTGCAGCTGCTGTGCCACTTCATTCGGGGTCAGCCCCATCAGCCGCAGACGCTCCGAGTCCATATCCAGATGATAGGTCGGTGCGCGCTCATCCCACTCCAGATGCGGAATCACCGTGTTGGGGTGCGCCGCCATATGCTCCCGCACCTGATGCGCGATCTGGCGCAGCACTTCCGTATCAGGGCCGACGACACGGAAGCTCACCGGCCAGACCACCGGCGGACCAAACAGCAGGCGACTGACGCGAACACGTGCCTCGGGAAACTCACCCGCAGCAATACGCCGCTCCAGCTCGGCCATGATGCGGTCACGCCCGGCGGCATCTTCACCCATGGCGATGATCTTGGCGAACGCCGGGTCCGGCTGTTCCGGGTTGGCCGAGATGAAGAAGCGTGGCGCACCGGCGCCCACATAGGAAGACAGGCTTTTCACCTCCGGCATCTTGTTCAGGATCGCTTCCAGCCGGCGCACACTGGCATCGGTGGTGTCGATGGCGCTGCCCTGCGGCAGATAGACATCGACCAGCACCTCGGGGCGATCGGAGCTGGGGAAGAACTGCTGCTGTACCTGGGTGCCCATGCCCACCACGCTCAACACCAGCAGGCCCAGGGTTGCCGCGACCACCGACTTGCGGAAACGGACACAGCCGCTGATCAGCCCGCGCAGACGACGGTACAGCGGTGTCTCGTACAGGTCCCCGGCACTGTGCTTGTGGTAAGTCGGCAGCAGTTTCACGCCCAGGTAGGGGGTGAAGGTAACCGCGACCAGCCAGGACACCAGCAGCGCATAGGCCAGCACCCAGAAGATGTTGCCGGCATATTCACCGACGCCGGACTGGGCAAAACCGATCGGTACAAAGCCCACCGCTGTCACCAGGGTGCCGAACAGCATCGGCGCCGCGGTCACGTTCCAGGCGTGGCTGGCGGCGCGTACGCGATCCCAGCCCTCCTCCATCTTCACGATCATCATCTCGATGGCGATGATGGCGTCATCCACCAACAGCCCCAGCGCGATAATCAACGCCCCCAAGGTGATGCGGTCAAGGTTGATGCCTGCCAGCTTCATCAGCATGAAGGTTAGACCGATGGTGATCGGGATGGCAATGCCCACCACCAGACCGGCCCTGAAGCCGATAGCCAGCACGCTGACCGCCATTACCACCAGCACGGCAACGAGGAATTTCACCTGGAACAGGTTCACCGCCTGGCTGATCGCCTCGGTCTGGTTGGTCATCATCTGCAGCGACATACCCAGTGGCAAACGCGCCTGTTCGTTTTCAATGAAAGCCCCCAGGCGCTCACCGAAGGCTAGACCGTTTTCCCCGGCCTGCATAACTACCCCAAGCAGAATGGCGTCTTCCGTATTGGCGCGTATCCGGTAGCTCAATGGGTCCTCGTAGCCACGGCGCACCTCGGCCAGGTCCGACAGCTTGAGCAGACGCTCACCGACGCGCAGCGGCACGGCCGCGAGCTGCTGCGGGTCAGCCAGGTCGGCATCGATGCGCAGGTAGGCGCGCGGACCGTCCAGATCGACAAAGCCAGCAGGGATCATGCGGTTGCTGGCCTCGATGGCGGCAAAGATCTGTTCCGGGGTCAGGCCCAGGTTGTTCAGTCGGTCCATGTCGAATTCGATATAGACACGCTCCGGTCGTTCACCCAGCACCAGTGCTTTCTGTACGCCCGCCACCTGTTGCAGGCGGTCACGGATCGACTCGGCCTCGCGGGTCAGCTCGCGCATCGGCATGCCCGGTGCCGTCAGCGCCACCAGCGAAAAGTAGACATCGGAAAAATCATCATTGACGATGGGGCCAACCACGCCGGGAGGCAGATTCCAGGCTTCATCCTGCATCCGCTTGCGCACCTCGTAGAAGAGGTCATCGACGATCTCGCTGGGCGCGTAGTCCTCGAACTCCACCTGCATATCCGCCCGGCTAGGGCGCACCGTGGTTTCGATCTTGTTCAGGTACTCCACTTCCTGAATCCGCTTTTCCAGCCGGTCCACCACCTGGTTCTGCAGCTCTTCCGGCGTAGCGCCGGGCCAAACCACCGACACCACCATCACGCGCACGGTGAAGGCCGGATCCTCGGCCCTGCCCAGCGACAGAAAGGCCAATATCCCGGCGAATACCGACAGGATGATGAAGAACAGGGTGACCGAACGCTCGCGAACCGCCAGCGCCGACAGGTTGGGAAAACTCATCGCGCCTGCTCCTGTACTGCCATGCCGGGTGTCAGCAGATGGGTACCCAGCGCGATGATCCGGCTGCCTTCCGCCAGCGAGGCGCGGATGCGGGCATGTTCACTTTCCAGCGCCAGCACCTCGACGGGAATCGGCTGTGCCTGACCGTCGATCACCTGCCACACCTGGGGGCCGGTACTGCGCTCATCCAGCGCGCCCAACGGCACCCTCAGGGTTACCCCCTGCTGATCCTGATCCAGCAGTACCTGCACCACGGCGCCAAGGCTGAGCAGGTCGGAGCCCTTTTCAATACGGTAGCGCGCACGCCAGCTGCGGCTCTGCGGATCGGCCGCACCAGCGACCTCACGCAGGCTCAGCGGCAACACCCCGCTTGCCAGCTCCAGGGTGCCGGTTTTGGGCGGCCGCATGCCATCGGCTAGAAATACCTCAACCTCCAGCGTGCCGTCCTCGACCAGCACCGCCAGCTGCTGACCCACCGCCACTACCTGTCCGGGTTCGGCCGTGACTTCAGCCAGTACTCCAGTCTTGTCAGCGCTCAGGTCGGCATAACCAAGTCCGTTGCGTGCCTGTGCCAGTACGGCCTGCGCGGCATCACGACGGCTCTCCGACTCTCGCAACGACAGTTCAAACCGCTCCAGCGTCTGGCGGCTGACGAAGTCACGTTCCATCAGCTGCTGCTGACGTTTGAGTTCGCTGCGGGCGATCGCCAACGAGGCTTTCGCGGTTTCCAGCTCGGCCTCGGCCACCCGTACACTGGCCATCAGATCGCGCTTGTCGAGCTGAAACAGCAACTGCCCTACTTCGACCCGCTGCCCTGCGTCCACATGACGCTCAAGGATCCGCCCAGGCACCTGAAAAGAGAGCGGTGTTTCATAACGCCCTCTTACTGTACCCGACAAGCGGATCTGGGTGCGGTCATCGCTGGCAACGGCCACGGTTCTCACCCAGGGCGCCTGGATCGACGACTCGACGGCAGGTTCATCGCGTTTGCAACCAACCAATAGAAGGGAGAGTAGAATGAGCGGAAATGTCATGCGCATGGCAAGGTACCCGGTGATGGCATAGAATTAATGAACGAAATCGTACAGTAATTAAAACTGGAAATAAAAGTGCCTGCTAATACCCGAACAGGACGCCCCGTGGATCATGCCAAGGAGGTGGCAATCCTTGATGCTGCACGCGAACTGATGTTTACCAAAGGCCCAGCCAAGCTGTCGATGGAAGCCGTTGCGCGCAAGGCCGGCGTCTCCAAAGTGACACTCTACAACCGCTTCTCGAACAAAAACGTCCTGATCGAGGTCTTAATTCGTCGGCAATCCAACGAACTGATCAAACACCTGGGCATTACCCCGGAAGCCCGCATCTCTCCTCGTCAGGCACTGTATAAGTTTGGTCAACGCCTGCTGAGTTTCATTCTGAGCCAGGATAATCTTAACTTTCTGCGCCTGCTGGGCAGCGTGCCGGAAGCGGACAGGGACCTGCTACAGGGAATCTATGACTACGGGGTGCAGGCATCTCAGCTCGCGCTGAGCCAGTGGCTGTCAGCCGAACATGATGCCGGGCACCTGAACTGCCCGGATGTGGATTTTGTCGCCGAAATGTTTTTAAGCATGATCGTCGGCCACGATATCCTGCGCGCCCTACACCAACTGCCCCCGCGTCAGCCGAATGGCGAAATCACGACGCATGTCGATAAGGTAGTGAAAGCCTGCTTGCATATGTGGGCCCCTGGATGACAACCCGGGCCAAGTGTCTGCTGCTGATATGATACCGCGATCTAGCAGTCTGTCGGATTAACGGGGCTCGTCGGCGTGCCAGAGCTCTTTATCGCTTTCAATGATCGCCAGACAGCCATCACATGACGTGTGCAGCCGCTTTACTGTTGCTTAACCCCATGCGGCCGTCAGAGGCACGTATTTCAAGCATTGGCTGTCAGCTCACCACTAAGCGATGCATACGTTTGATATTCCATGCCAGGGTGGCCAAACGCCACTCACCACTAACCTTGTCCAACCCTCGGAGTGAGAACTGCCTGAACCCCATGACGTGCTTGATGATGCCGAACACGGGTTCCACCGTATGCTTGCGCAGCGCATAACGGGCCCGTCCCGCCTGTGTTTTCAGGCGATAGGCCATCTGCTCAACAGGGTCATCACTGTCGGGGGCTACCGGCTCGGCTGCAAAGCGCTCGAAGAGCGGCAAGTGGTGAACGTCTCGTTTCATGGCAATAAGAGGCTCAATACCCTGCTGGCCGCACACCTTAACATTCTCCGCACTGAAGTAACCGGTATCCGCCAGCAGATGGGCCACCTTGCCCAATGAGGCGGGTAAGGCGGTCAATGCGTTCAGCAGTGGCATGACTTGTTGTTTGTCATTCGTCGCTTGCGTAACGTGGACAGAGGTTACCAGCATGCTCTCAGTATCCACCGCTGCCTGGGCGTTATAGCACTGATCAAAGCCCTTACCCGTGACCGGCATGATGCGGGACTGTGGATCCGTGAGATTCACCTGATCCTGATCGCGTGGGCCACCCATCGGGGGTTTGGGATCACGCCCACGTGGCTTTTTGCCTGCCTTTCGCTGTGCATCGCGTTTGGCTGCTTTATCCTGGTAAGTGGTTTGTTCTGCGGCATCCCGTTCTTGCGCACGGGCTTCGATTTTGACCTTCGCCTCTGCAATGGCCGCCAGGCGGGCTTCACGCCGAGCAATCTCGGCCGGAATGTCCATGCCATCACTCGTGACATCGTTGTCTGCCGCCTCGGCCCGTTGGATCAGGGCGTTTACCTCCGTCTTGAGCTGAGCCTCCAGCTTCTTGGCATGTCCATAGGACAGCGCCTTGTGCTTGCTGGCATTGGCTTTAACCTTGGTTCCATCAAGGGCGATAGTGCCGAACTTGAGCAGCTTCATCTCGCGCGCCAGCAACAGTACCTGAACAAACAGTTGCTCCAGCTCAGATAGAAAGCGACGGCGGAACGTGGCCAGCGTATCGTGGTCGGGATGGGTGTTCGCGGCCAGGTAGCGGAAGGCAATCGAGTCGTAGGTGGCGCGTTCGATCTTGCGGCTGGAGATCACGCCAGTGGCGTAGCCGTAGACCAGCAGGCTCAGCAATACCGCAGGATGATGCGCCTTATGGCCTCGACCAGCGTACTGTTGTGTCAGCGCAGACAAGTCCAGCTGTTCGACCACATCGACGACAAAGCGCGCCAGGTGCTCGTCAGGCAACCACTCATCAACTGAAGGTGGCAGCAGATAGTCGGTCTGGCGGTCTACTGGAATAAAGCGGCTCATGATGATGTTCCGGTCGTAGCTCAATGACAGGTGGATTATCTCACAGGGCTATCGAAAACCCGACAGACTGCTAGGAGAATCGAACATGTCCCAACGCGTACTCATTACCGCCGGTGCCGGCGGCATAGGTCTGGCCATCGCCCAGGCCTACGTGGCCAACGGTGCCCGCGTGCATATTGCCGATATCAATGCCGAGGCGGTGGAGCAGATCACCAGCCAGAACCCGAGCATTACCGGCAGCATCGGCGATATCAGCAAGCCCGAGGATCTGGACAGCCTGTTCCGCGATGTGCAGAGCTAGCTGGACGGGCTCGATGTGCTGGTCAACAACGCCGGGATCGCCGGAGCCACCGCGCCGGTCAGCGAATACCCGGTGGATACCTGGCATGCGGTGCTCGGCATCAACCTGACCGGCACCTTTCTGGTCACCCAACGCGCCATCGAACTGCTCAAGCGGTCCGACGCCGCCTCGATCGTCGTCATGTCCTCGCTGGCCGGGCGCTTCGGTTATGCCAACCGGGTGGCCTACTCCACCACCAAGTGGGGGCTGGTCGGCTTTACCAAGACCCTGTCGCTGGAGCTGGGGCCGTTGGGTATTACCGCCAACAGCATCCACCCCGGCGCCGTGGACGGCCCGCGCATCCAGGCGGTATTCGAGGGCCGAGCCAGGGTCTCGGGCCGCAGCGTGGAAGAGGAAATCGCATCGGCGATGGACAACCAGTCGATCAAGCGCTTCGTTGACCCAGCGGATATTGCCGCGCTGGTGCTGTTCCTGACCGGCCCGCGCGGGCGCAGCATCTCCGGCCAGTTGTTCCCCATCGACGGCGACTCCAAGGCGGCGAGCTGATCATGAACCAGGCAGCTCTGGAAGCAGGTGCCCCGCAGGCCAGGCCCGGCCTGTGGCAGGGCCGGGCAGCAGTACTGATCGGCCTAGTGCTGCTGGGCATCGGCCTGCGCTATGCGGTGACCGGCCTGTCGCCGCTGCTCACCGATGTACGGCAGGCACTGGGCATAGGCACTGCGGGAGCGACCCTGATCGGCATGCTGCCGACCCTGTGCTTCGGCGCGGCGGGTTTTCTCACACCGCTGATCGTCCGGCGGCTGGGGGCCGAGGGCACTGCCCTGCTGGCGGTGAGCATTGCCGCACTGGGCAGCCTGCTGCGCCCCTATGTCGACAGCTCGCAGGTTTTCATCCTGCTCAGTGCGGTCGCCCTGTTCGGCATGGGCATGGATCGGGAGGCAGCGGCGCTGGCCTTCTCGGTATACACCTTCGTCACCCTGCCGATGGCGCTGATCACCCCGCTGATAGCCAACAAGCTGAACAACCCGACCGGGCTGGCCATCGCGCTGGCGGCCTCCGGGCCACTGGGGTATCTGGGCATCCTGTTCGGTATCGGCCCGGCCTGGCTGATGGCACTGGTGGCCGGCCTGGCTGGAGGTGCCTTCCCGCTGGCGATTGCCATGTTCAACCTGCGCTCACGCACCACCGCAGGCTCCACTGCCATTGCCGGGTTCGCCATGGGTATCAGCTACCTCGCTGGCACCCTGGGGCCGCTGTTGGGTGGCTGGCTGTTTGCAGTGACCGGCACCTGGGCGGCACCACTGTGGGTCTATGTGGCCAGCGTGGTGCCGATGGCCATCGGCGCCAGCATGATGGCTAGGCCCGGACGTTTTCTGGAAGACGGTCTGCAGAAGTAAGGGGGCGGAAGCGGGTGCAGCCTCAGGGCTGCGCCACTGTCGTCACATCCTCAGCCTCGAAGGTATCCTTCATCGCCTGATAGCGCTGTTCCAGCTCGCGGCGGATCTGGCGGCGCTGCTCGGCCTGATAGAAGCGGCGCTTCTGGTCGAAGGTCTGCGGCTCCAGTGGCGGCACCGGGGTAGGCTTGCCCTGATCATCCACCGCCACCATGGTGAAGAAGCAGCTGTTGGTATGGCGCACCGTCTTGGCGCGGATATCCTCGGTGATGACCTTGATGCCGATCTCCATCGAGGTATTGCCGGTGTAGTTCACCGAGGCCAGGAAGGTCACCAGCTCACCCACATGGATGGGCTGTCTGAAGTTGACCTGATCCACCGACATGGTCACCACATAATGCCCGGCATAACGGCTGGCACAGGCATAGGCCACCTCATCCAGGTACTTGAGCAGCGCACCGCCATGCACATTGCCGGAAAAGTTCGCCTTGTCCGGCGTCATCAGTACGGTCATGCTCAGTTCTGCGGTGCTCATCAACATCCTGTTCAACCTCTGGTCTGGGGGCCATTACTTTAATACTTTCCCCCGGCCTGGGCTATTGAGGCTGCCTATCGTCCCCATCCAGAACCCCACCCAACTCCATACCTTATTTGGATCAAGATGCCTATAAAAAGGTATTAGCGGTATGAATATAAAGGGGTTAGGTTAATAAAAACGCTTCATCAACACGCTGACGCGTCCAGAACAAAGAAAATAAGGAACGAAAGATGGCAATGACAGGTGTATTGCGACCAGGGCATGTCCAGCTGCGGGTGCTGGATATGGAAGCTGGTGTACATCATTATCGGGACATTCTCGGGATGCAAGAGACCGGTCGCGACGCCGAAGGTCGTGTATATCTGAAGTGTCGCGACGAGTTCGACCACCACAGCATCATTCTGCGTGAAACCGACCAGGCCGGCATGGACTTTGTCGGGTTCAAGGTACTCGACCTGCCCACCCTGGATGACTTTGAAAAGAAACTGCAGGCTTATGGCGTCGAGACACACCGTATCGCTGCCGGCGACCTGCTGGAAACCGGTGAGCGAGTTCGCTTCACCACGCCAAGCGGACATCAGGTCGAGCTGTATGCTGAGAAAACGCTGGTCGGTAATGGCTGTGGCGACACCAACCCCAAGCCCTGGGACCCGAAAGTCACCCATGGCATTTCCCCGGTACGCATGGATCACCTGCTGCTGTTCGGGCCCAACGTCCCCGAGACCCTGAAGCTCTTTACTGAAGTTCTCGGCTTCAATCTGGTCGAGCGTGTACTCGGGCCGGACGGCGAGACCAACATCATTGTGTTCCTGAGCTGCTCCATCAAGTCACACGACATTGCCTTCGCCCACTATGACGAGCCCGGCAAACTGCATCATGTGTCCTTCCTCATGGATAGCTGGGAACAGGTGCTCAGAGGCGGCGATATCATGTCCATGGAAGATGTACCTGTCGATATCGGCCCCACCCGCCACGGTGTTACCCGTGGTCAGACCATCTATGCCTGGGACCCTTCCGGCAACAGATTCGAGATCTTCAAGGAAGATCGCCAACCCTATCCTGATCACCCACCACTGACCTGGACTCTGGACGGTCTTGGTGCTGGCGGCGGCCTGGATTACGTACAGCGCAAGCTGCATGAAACTTTTCTGAGTGTGGTCACCTGACCGCACTCTCCTCAACTCTTGCTTGGGTCTTTAGCGTCTACTGCCAGATTCCGTTTCTGGGTAGACGCTTTTTCAATCATCGGCCTCTATGCAGCGCTGAGCTACTACGGCCTGAAGTGGATTCAGCTATGGCAGCAGCGGAGCTAGGGCCTGCAGACATCGTAAGGTAGACGAACCAGACCAAACTCACCGACGAAATCGACCGAAAAATACTATCCATGTTCGCCCTCGGCATGAGCTATTGGGATATCCGCGGCCATGTGAAGGATATGTATGGACTGGAGGTTTCGGAAGCTGTACTCAGCGGTTTCACTGACCGCTTCAAAAGCGGGCAGCAGTGGCCACTGGAGGCGGTTTACCCCATCTTATGGCTGGATGCGATCCACTACAAAATTCGGGAAGGCGGTCGTTATGTCAGCAAGGCGGTGTACACATTGCTCGAATTCAATGCTGAAGACCGCAAGGAGCTGTTGGGTCTGTACCTGTAGGAAAGTGAAAGGGCCAACTGCCGGTTATCGGTTCTGACGGATCTTCATAACCATGAGTGAAGGATATCCTGATCGCCTGCGTCGATGGCTTCACCGGCTTCCCTGAGGCTATTGCAAGCACTTGCCCTGACACAGAGATCCAGCAGCGCGTGATCCATCAGATCCGCAACTCAGTGAAGTATGTCGCCAGCAAGCACCAGAAGGCATTGATGGCGGATCTGAATGCCGGTTTATCGTGCCGCAACACATGAGGCAGCAGAAACTGCTCTGGATGAGCTGGAGGCCAAACTGAGAGTTCTTTATCCGGTCGTGTTGCAATCCTGGCATCGCAAGTGGAGCTAACTGTCAACCTACTTTAAACACCCCCTAATACGTGCGCAAAGCGATCTACACCACCAAGGCTATCGAGGCGGTGCACCGTCAGCTCTGCAAACTAACCAAAACCAAAGGTGCTTTCCCGAACGAAAACAGCTTACTGAAACTGCTTTACGCTGGCTTGTTGAATGCCTCAGAGAAATGGACCATACTGATCCAGAACTCACTATCCCAGCTGGCAATTCATTTTGAAGGACGCTTGGATCAGGTGGTTAAAATTTAATAACCGCGAGCTGACGCAGAGCTCTGAGCGCCCTCATTGATTACTCATGACCTCCTCCGGTTGTTCAACCGTAATGTTGGCTCGCTTCAAAAGAATCGAGTTCCCAATAACAGACAATGAACTTGCGGTCATTGCGATCACACCGATCATCGGATGCAGTAACCCCAGTGCCGCTACAGGAATTGCAGCCAGATTGTAAAGCCAGGCCCAAAACAGGTTTTCGACGATTTTTCGGAAAGTAGCTTTTGACAATAGGATTGCCTCAACAAGTTTTTTCAATTGACCTTGTATCAGCGTGACATCAGCCGCTTCAATTGCGACATCGGCACCCGCACCGATGGCAACCCCAACATTGGCCTGTTTTAAAGCAGGTGCATCATTAATACCGTCACCCACCATCGCTACACTATTACCATATTTGGCCTGCAACTGTTTAATCGAATCGACCTTTCCTTCCGGCAAAACATTAGCCAGAACTTCATCAATACCAACTTGTTCGGCAACAAATTTAGCTGTTCTTTCATTATCGCCGGTAACCATCACCACGTGAATATTTAGATCGTGCATTGCTCTTATAGCGGGTTTTGAATCGTCCTTAATCGTGTCCGCAACAGCGACAACGCCTGCCGCTTTTTTATCAATGGCCACCAATATTGCTGTTTTCCCCTGCACTTCCACCTGAATCCGTGACTTCAAGCCCTCACTGATTCCTTACAGCCCTGTAATCATGGGGGATGTAACGATAAAATGAAGCTCGCTATCGATTCACCCAAACAGTGAACTCTGACCATGCGTACCTTCAAGCTCGAACAGTCCAAAACCGAAGTCATTACACCTCACGGCGGCCTTGCAGTCGTCGGATATAGTCTCAACACGATGTCCTCTCTGGCTAAGACCTCGCGCTCCATCGTCAAGCGCCATGGCATCGCCAACATCGACCTCATCCGTACCTACCTGGGGTTGATTTGCCTTGGCAAGAGCGACTTCGAAGCGGTCGAGCACGCACGCCATGATCCCTTCTTCAAAGCGGCCATGGGCATCAAGCAATCACCTTCATCGGCCCGGCTGCGTCAGCGCTTTGATGAAGATGCCCGCGCACTGATCCCGTTATTGGATGAGGCCAGCGTCGAGTTTCTGTGTAACGCTTCGGTGCCTATCGGCACACTCACCACCGGGCACGTGCCACTGGATATGGACGTGTTTCCCATGGACAACAGCAACAGTAAAAAAGAGGGCGTGGCCTATACCTACAAGGGGCATGACGGTTATGCCCCCATCGCGGCCTACCTGGGCACGGAGGGCTGGTGTCTGGGCTGTGAGCTGCGACCGGGTAACCAACATGCCAATAAAGAGTTTATTCACACCCTCGACCGGGTGCTGCCTCGAGTCCGAGAGCTGACCGATGCACCGCTACTGGTACGTCTTGACAGCGCCCATGATGCCGCCGACAACCGTGCGTACTTTCGTGCCCATGGGGTGGACTATCTGATCAAGTGGAACCCCCGTTCGCAAGACGGACTGGCGTGGATGGACAAGGCTCATGCGGCCGGAGCACTCTGGTGTCATGTCCGACCCGGAAAAATGGAAACGTTGGTGAGCGAACCGCTGGATGGCACTGGCGACCGTCTGATCGTAAAAGTTACGGTTCGCCAGAGTGACGCCGAGGGGCAGCTGTTTCTGGAACCTGAGGTCAGCCTTGAAGGCTGGACCACCTCGCTCCCATCCGAGATTGCGGATGAGGCGACCGTCATGGCGCTGTACCGCGATCATGCCACCAGCGAACAGTTCCACAGTGAGTTCAAGACTGATCTGGATCTCGAACGTTTGCCGTCAGGGAAGTTCGATACCAACGACCTGGTCATGGCGTTTGCTGTACTGGGCTACAACATATTGCGCTGGATGGGACAGCGCGTACTGCTGGGACCGGATGCGCCGGTGCGTCATCCGGCCAAACGTCGGCGGCTGAAGACCGTCATGCAGGAGCTGATGTATATGGCCTGCCGCCTGGTCAGCAGCGGCCGCCGTCTTTACCTGCGTTTTGGCCAACATTGCCCCGGGTTCAGGGCGTTCGGTTGCATCTACGAGTTGATCTGATCCACTCGGCTTAACTCACCTCGTTCAACCGCCAAGCCACAAAGCGCCATGCATGGCAGGATGTTTTGTGGTTCCCGATAGCATTCAGAGCAAAAAAACGTCGGAGAAGACGGTGAATGATGCTGCAGTAGCGCAGACGCGGCGGCAGAATCCGGATAAGATCGAGCGGTGTTAAAGGGCACGGTCATACTCAGGACAGTGGCACCGCAACGACAGATGAAGTCACTGATTCAGGTTATTAGTGCGTTGTGGATGTAGGATAACCAATACATTCATCACATTACGGTTTATTCAAGCATTTAAGCTTGGTTAACCAATTAGAAAATCCGGCGATAAATAAAGCGTCGGTTTTCCATTCAATCTGGTGGTTAAAAATATATACAGTTCATAAAATCCAATCGATGCCCGGGAATTCAGATAATAAGTGCGACACTCATGGTTGAACGGAGAGGGGTGGCCAACTGCTGATTAGTGGTACGCTTTCGCTCGCCAAAGTAAAAGATGTATCACCATGAGTTATCAGCAGTTGACCGAGGGGAAACGATACCAGATATCGGCCCTTCTTGTGCAGGGCTATTCCCCCGCAGCGATCGCCAGAGCGGTGAAGATCCACCGTTCCACTGTCTATCGGGAGTTGAAGCGTAACAGCGACCAGAACGTGTACGAACCCGAGAGTGCGCATCAGAAAGCCTTGCGTCGCCGAACCAGCTCTCACAAGCGTCGCGTGTCAGAACTGGTCGTACAGTATGTTGAAATGACCCTGTCTTGGTTATGGAGTCCTGAGCAAATAAGCGGTATCGGTAAACTCATTGGTCTACCCGTCAGCCATGAATGGATCTACCGCCATATTGCCGCCGATAAGGCTAGTGGCGGCAAGCTTTACAGGTGTCTGCGCCAGGGACATAAACGCTATCGCAAAGGCAGAAATAGCGTATCCGCCGTTAAAACGACCCACTTGCCCTTAACTGTACTGCGCCACTTTTTTTGAAGTCCGCTCCAGTTCAACATTCCAAGGCAGCAGTCGCTCCAGCTTTTCCAGTGTGTCGGCGTTGGCGATGCGTTCCAGCACGTGCCGGATGTACGCCGAGGGTTCCAGGTCGTTGGCTTTGGCCGTTTCGATCAGGGAGTAACAGGTAGCACTGGCGTGAGCGCCTTGCGGGGTATCCGCGAACAACCAAGCTTTGCGCCCCACAGCGAACGGACGGATGGCATTCTCGGCCAGCACGTTGCTGATGTGCAGGTCACCCCGCTCACAGTAGCCGATCAGGGTGGGCCACTGGTTCAGGGTGTATTCCATAGCTTTGCGAGTTAGCCCGCCTTTCATCACGCGATCCACGTTGGCGTCCAGCCAGGCCTTGAACGCTTCCAGTCGAGGCAGGCTCGACGCCTGACGGATCCGGTAGCGTTCGGCCACGCTCAGGTCCTTGATCTGACGCTCGATGGCATACAGTTTGTTGATATGACTGAGTGCCACATCCGCTTTGGACAGTTTGGCCTGTTTGCCTTTACCCGCTGGCTTGGCCGCTTTGGTCGCTTCGATGAACTTGCGGCGGGCATGACATTGATACTTGACAACAAAAAAGTTAAGCTCTAACTTAGATTGTAGAACAATTTGATCCTACAATAAAAAAGAGAGGACTGTTGTGAAAAACAGCGATTGTCAATTGAGCCAAAATTGGCTTGGAAAAATAACTCGCAGACTATCTATGGCTTTTCTATTAACGATGAGTCCGTTGTTGTTTGCATATGATCTACCAACTGTGAATTTGGGAGCTACAAGTTTCCTCGATGGTATGCCGCCCGCAGGTAAAGGTTGGTACTTCATTCAATACCTACAGAATTATGACAGTGAGTTTTTTGCTGATTCTAATGGGAATAAATTGCCGTTACCGAAAACAGAAGCCGAATTAGATATCGCATTAACACAAGGAATCTATATGAGTGATATCGAAATATTAGGAGGGAAGCTAGCGATAGACGTTGTACAACCAACAATTTTATCGGAAACAACAGATGACGGTATTGGAAATCTAGCTATAAGCGCCAAAACGGGATTTGGTGATTTGCTTGTTGGCCCTGCAATTCAATGGGACCCGGTGATGGGGACTAACGGACCCAAATATGTGAACCGTTTAGAGCTCCAGTTCATATTGCCTACAGGTGAATATGATAGCAGCAAAACTATTAACCCAAGCTCTAACCATTGGTCATTTAACCCATACTGGGCAGGTACGGCATGGCTAAAGCCAGAAATGACATTCTCATGGCGTCTACACTATTTATACAACGGTAAGAATACTAATCCGAGTGTTTCATATGGTCCTGGGGTCAATAGTGTAAAGCCTGGGCAAGCTGTCCATGGAAACTTGACAGCTTTATACAGGGTTAATAGAGCTTTTGCTGTTGGATTGAATGGTTATTTCTTGAATCAAATAACAGATACAGAAATTAATGGGAATAAAGTGTCTGGAAGAAAAGAAAAAGTATGGGCAATGGGCCCCGGAGCAGTTCTCAGCTTTTCGCAACATGATCATATATTTGCAAATTTATATTTTGAAAATGATGCAGAAAATAGATCTGAAGGTGACAGGCTAAATATTCGTTGGGTTCACCACTTCCATTAATGAGATAGAAAGGTAATTAAAATGAGTAACGTGTCAGAAGATATTTTGAAAAAAGTGAAGGGTTGGCCAGGGTATGTAGACGCCAAGTACGGATTTCGAAATCACTGGTATCCGGTTATGTTTTCTAAAGATATAGCAGAGGGTGAAGTTAAAAAAATTAAACTACTTGGTGAACCTCTTTTAGTTAAACGAATCGATGGAAAGTTACATTGTATAAAAGATAGATGCCTTCATCGAGGGGTGCCATTGTCAGAAAAATTAGATTGTATGACAAAGGATACAATTACTTGCTGGTATCACGCTTGGACATACAAATGGGAAACTGGTGAATTATGCGACATCATGACCAACCCATCTAGTGCCCAAATTGGTCGGCATAAACTTAAAGTATATCCAGTTGAAGAAGCAAAAAATTGCGTCTTTATATTCCTTGGCGACGGTGAGCCACATCCATTAGCTCATGATACACCACCTGAATTCCTTGACGATGGATTAGAAATTTTGGGTATAGCAAGAGAGATTAAGTCTAACTGGAGACTAGGTGTCGAAAACGGATTTGATCCAAGCCACATATATATCCATAAAGACGCAATTCTGGTGCAGGGTAACGATCTAGTATTACCTCTAGGTTTTGCACCAGGTGAAGATAGAAGCAAACAAACAAAAGTTATCGCTGATGACTCAGAAGGCGGACGAAAGGGAGTATATGACCTAATTGGAGACGCAAGTGTGCCCGTTTTTGAAGGAACAATAGATGGGGAATTAGTTCGTGAAGGTAATTATGGATCAACTTTAGTTGCTAATAACATCTCAATCTGGCTTCCAGGTGTATTGAAGGTTAATCCATGGCCAAACCCCGATATGATGCAGTTTGAATGGTATGTACCTGTTGATGAAAATACACATATTTATTTCCAAACATTAGGAAAAAAATGTGAAACAGAAGAAGAAATTAAAGCATATGAACATTCTTTTGATCATAAATGGAAAAAAATGGCATTAATGGGATTTAACGATGACGATATTTGGGCAAGGGAAGCAATGGTAGATTTCTATGCCGATGACAAAGGTTGGGTAAATGAAATCCTTTTTGAACCTGACGAAGCAATTGTAGAGTGGAGAAAACTTGCAGATAAGCATAATAAAGGAATACAGACTTTAGAAAATATAAAAGGATAAAAATATAGGGTGGCTTTAAAGCCACCCCCTTAAAAAGGAGGTAAAAAGTGTCTAACTATAAAATTAATAAAATAGTTCAAAGAATTATTAAAGAACCTCAATTTAGGGAAAAGCTGTTAGAAAACATCGATTATTTGAAAGAACTAAACCTTACAAATGAAGAGTTTAATGCATTAGTGAAAGCAGAGCCTGCTTTATTAAGCGCAGTGGGGATGCACCCTATACTACAAATGCATTACATGATGTTTAGAACTCCAGAAATAGGAATACACGTTTCTGTAAACGATTGCCTTGCAATAAAAAATGGTGATTATCATGGCTAATATTGTTAGCTCTTGTGCGACATCACATATTGTAATGTCTGCAAATGGTTGTGAAGACCAGGCAAGAAATGTTATTGAAGGCATGAAAAAGCTTGGAAATATAATCAAAAAAAGCAAGCCAGATATTATTCTAATAATATCTAGTGATCATATGTGTAATTTTGATTTATCTTTACAACCTAGATTTGCAATAGGCATATCTGATGAATATACAACAATGGGTGATATGGACATACCTATTGAAAATATTAAAGGTAGTAGACTTCTAGCAAATACAATCGTTGAAACAGCGGATCAGGACGGATTCGATTTATGTCAGTCGGAAGAATTGAAGCTAGATCATGGAATTATGATACCTCTGACATTCATGGACCTTAAAAATTATCCAATTGTTCCATTAATAGTGAATATAAACACATCCCCAATGGCTGAAGCTAGCAGATGTGTTTCATTAGCTAGAACTATAAAAAAATCGATAAATGAACTAGATGAAAAATTAAATATATCAGTAATAGCTGCAGGTGGTTTATCACATTGGTTATGTATAGAAAATCATGGTGAAGTTTCTGAAAAATTTGATCATATGATAATGGATCGTTTATGTAATGGAGAACAAGAAATCATAACTAATATGGGAAATGAAAGGATAATTCAAGAAGGCGGTAACGCTGGAATTGAAATACTTACCTGGCTAATGGCATCAGAAATTTCAGGTAATGTATCTGGAGAAAAAATTTATTACGAACCGATGAGAAAATGGTTCACAGGAGTTGGAGGTATAAACTTTGAAGTCAATTGATTATTCAGAAAAATATTTAAATGCAGATGGTATTGAAACTAGATACCTTGAGGCAGGGGAAGGAAGTCCGGTCATATTAATACACGGCGGTGGTGCAGGAGCTGAAAGTGAAGGAAATTGGAAAGGTGTGATTCCAATTTTAGCAGAAAATTTTAAGGTATACGCTGTTGATATGATCGGCTTTGGTAAAACTGCAAAGCCTAAAATTGAGTATTCACAGCAAATACGAACTAAACATCTTGTTAGTTTTATCAAAGCACTTGGACTAGAAGGAAAAGTTTCACTAGTTGGAAATTCAATGGGAGGAGCTACAGCACTTGGTGTCTGTGTTGAAAGACCTGAACTAGTTAAGAATTTGGTTCTAATGGGAAGTGCTGGTCTGGTTGTAGAACTACACGAAGATTTGAAACCGATTGTTAATTATGATTTCACAGAAACTGGGATGTACAAGCTTGTTGAAGCTTTGACAAATGACGATTTTCAAATTGATCCCAAAATGGTCAAAAAACGTGTTGAATATGCCTTGGATGCAGAAACTCGAGAAGCCTATGCATCGACTATGACATGGATTAAACAACAAGGAGGTTTATTTTACCCTGATGAATATATCGAAAAAGTCAAAGTTCCAACCTTAGTTGTCCAGGGAAAAGAAGATAAGGTTGTACCAATTACTACTGCTTACAAATTCTTAGATTTGATTGAAGATAGCTGGGGTTATATAATTCCAAACTGTGGTCATTGGGCGATGATAGAACACCCTACGGATTTTGCAAATGCTACCGAATTATTTTTGAAACTCAGAACTTAGGAGGTTCATATGAATAAAAAATGGGTTAAAGCATGTATGGAATCAGACATTTTAGAAAATTCTATATTTAAATTTTCACGACCTGGAAAAAGCCCAATAGCTATTTATAGAATAGAGGGAAAGTTTTATGCTACAGAAGACACATGCACCCACGGTATAGCATCATTATCAGAAGGTGAAATTGACGGTGATGTTATTGAATGCCCTTTCCATGGTGGTGCATTCAATATATGTACAGGGGAACCAGAATCAGAACCATGTACAGTAGCGTTAAAAACTTACCAAGTAGATATTGTGAATAATGAAGTATTAATTTTGGAAGAACAATAAGGTTATTAAATCATGAATGTAACAGATCTTAGACAGCGAATTACCAACTCTGTTGGGGAAGATTCAGGGCTTAATGCAAAAGTTAAATTCGATTTAGGAAATAATGAAGTAATATTCATTGACGGAATAAGTATTCCTAACAATGTACATGACTCAGATATTGATTCCGATATTACGATCAAAATCAAACCTGAAAACTTAACAAAAATACTAGATAAAGAACTCAATCCAAAGCTTGCCCTAATGACTGGAAGAATGAAGTTACGCGGTGATATTAAAATTGCTCTTCGTCTTGATAAAGTTTTCGGTTTAGAACCATCTGAGTAATGGAGTTAACAAGTGCCTATAATCAAAATAAATAACAACCCCATCTCAATTCAATCATCAACGGATCATTCAATGTTGACTGACCTATTGAATGCAGGTATTGGTTACCCTTACGAATGCGTTACTGGCAAATGCGGCCTTTGTAAGTTTGAATTGATACAAGGTAATATTATAAAAACCGAAGAAAATCCTACAGGGCTATCTTCAAGGGATTTAAAGAAAGGTAATAGGCACTTGGCATGTAAATGTAAATTAAACTCTGACTTAGATATTAAAGTAAAGCTTGATAATAAATTTATCCAAAAAACAAAAATATCAAAGATTAGATCTTCAGTTATCTCAAAGGAACTATTAACTCATGATTTTATCAAGATAACATTAAAACCTGATGAAAATATGTCATGGCTACCTGGTCAATTTTGCCTTCTTAGTGATCCTTTACTTCCATCAATTGATCGTGCCTACTCTATAGCTAATAACTACATTAAAGACGGACATATCGATTTCTATATCAAGAGAGTTCCTGATGGTATTTTCTCAAATCATATTTTTGATAAAATCAATATAGATAGCACTTTGATATTGAAAGGACCATTTGGACATTCATACTATCAACGGAGTAATCGTAAGCTTCTTATTATAGGAGGGGGTTCTGGCTTATCCTATGCAGCCTCAATAGCCAAACAAGCTTTTTCTGAAGGTAAAGATTTTTTGTTTTACTACGGTTCTAGATCAACTCAAGATATCCCCAACTGGAGCTCTTTGGTTTTTACCAATAATGAGATAATAGATATTAAAACTGTTCTTTCTCAATCGAACAATGAGTGGACTGGACCAACAGGCTTTTTACATGAAGTTGTGAACGAAGATTTAGGAGCTTCATTATGTGAATTTGATATTTATCTTGCAGGCCCTCCAGTAATGGTTGAATGCTCAATTAAATCTTTTTTTGATCAAGGCGTGCCTTCTGAAAACATTCATTACGATTCCTTTTATTAATATAGGGTATGCGGATTAAATGGTTGATCTTACCTTTGCATGAGAGTGAGACAGACCGGCATCTCATCGGATTATCTGGTTGATGCTTCACCTACTGCTGGTGCATGTTTCCTTCGCTAATTCCAGCAAGAACCCCACACGCCTCAACTTCCCGGTCATCGTTGCAACTCGCTCTCAGTGAAACGAGTTGTTTCTCAAGCGCTTGCAGAGCGGTTATCTGCGACCGCACATGAGAGATGTGATCATCGAGCAAGGCGTTGACGGCGGTACAAGGCTGATGAGGGTCGTCCTGATAGCTCTGTAGTTCGTGAATCTCAGCCAGTGACAGGCCCAGGATTCTACAGCGACGGATGAAGGACAGCCCCTCACCATGCTTCTCGGTATAGACACGGTAACCGTTGTCCTGCCGATCAGGCGGCGGCAACAAGCCCTGCTGTTCATAGAAGCGGATCGTCTGTGTTTCGACCCCTACCAACTGCGCCAACTGACCAATGCGCATCAGCCTCCTCCCCAACGGATTCTTTACTCTATTGACCTTATAGTAGCTTTATAGTTTTAAATGGTACCACAACATTGTTCAAGTGGAGTCGTATCATGGTATCCGCCCATAAATCAGCCCCTTTTTTCCAGCCACTAACCGCCGCACACTGATTCCATCGTCACCTACGCGAGGAATCCAGCATGAACTCAGCCGAGCGCACTTACCACTGGCAACAGCACATTGAACACTGGCGTGATACTGGGCTATCCGGCGCTGCCTTCTGCAAACAGCAATCGCTGTCCTATCACCAGTTTGTCTATTGGCGCCGCAAGCTCGAAGGTACAGATGATGCGACCGATACCGAGCGCTCACCAACACCCGGCTTTGCTCGCGTCACCCAGGTGGCCGCTTCACCGCTATCGGATGATCTGACCCTGAGGCTTCCGGGTGGCATGGCCATTACAGGCCTGCATGCCGGTAATGTTGACCTGCTCGGTGCAATCCTGAGGCAGCTCTGATGAAGCCACGGTATCTGCGTCCCTCTCGGTCCATGCCCGAGATCTATCTGTACCGTGAGCCCATTGATTTTCGCAAGCAAGCCAATGGCCTGGCGGTGCTGATTGAGCAGGAGTTAGGGCGTAGCCCCTTCACTGGTGCCCTGTATGCGTTCACCAACCGGCAGCGTAACAAGATCAAGTGCCTGATGTGGGAAGACAACGGTTTTATCCTCTATTACAAGGCGCTGGCCGAAGAGAAATTCAAGTGGCCCAGCCCGGCTGATGAGCTGATGCCGCTGACCGGCGAGCAGATCAACTGGTTGCTCGATGGTTATGACATCAGTCTGCTGCAAGGCCATAAAACCGTACATTATGAGGCCGTTGGATAGCGGGTTTTGGGTGCTTCAACTGGCTGTTTTTGATATAATTTTGCCCATGAAAACACAGCCCGAAACCACCTCAAAGATGCCTGAACTCAGCGGTTTATCGACCGCTGACTTGCTGTCGATGGTGGCTGGTCTACAGCAGCAACTCCAACATCAAGAGCAGCATATCCAGAAGCGCGAGCAATACATCCTGCTGCTGGAAGAGATGCTGCGCTTGCAGCGCATCCAGCGGTTCGCGGCCAGCAGTGAAAAAACGGTCCACCAGATCCACCTCTTCGATGAGTCCGAGCTGGAAGCCGAGATCGATCAGCTGCGGGATCAGCTCCCGGATGATATTGAAGTTGCTGAAGACGATACTCCTGCTGCCGCGTCTACACCCAAACGCCGTCAGCGTGGCTTCTCTGATAATCTGCTGCGTGAGCGCATCGAGCTGTGCCTCAGCGATGAGGAAAAAGCTGGGGCAGTGAAAACCTTCTTCACCAAGGTCAAGGAAGAGCTGGAATACATCCCGGCTCAGCTCAAAGTGCTGGAATACTGGCAGGAAAAAGCGGTGTTCGAGCAGGACGGTGATGAGCGTATCCTGGCCGCGGCTCGCCCGACACACCCGCTGGGCAAATGCATCGCTACTCCGGCCCTGCTGGCTTACCTGATCACCTCCAAATATGCCGATGGCTTGCCGCTCTACCGTCAGGAGCAGATGTTCAAGCGTCTGGGCCATGAGCTGAGTCGCACCAGCATGGCCCACTGGATCATCCGTCTGGATGAGGTGTTCAAACCGCTGATCAACCTGATGCGGGAAGCGCAGAACAGTGCGGCCTACCTGCAGGCCGACGAAACCCGCATCCAGGTACTCAAAGAGGATGGCAAAGCTGCCCAATCCGATAAATGGATGTGGGTGACCCGAGGCGGACCGCCGGGCCAACCGTCCGTCCTGTTCGCCTATGATCCCTCCCGAAGTGGAGCGGTGCCCGTGCGCCTGCTCGATGACTTCAAGGGTGTGCTGCAGGCGGATGGTTACTCCGGTTATGAACCGATCTGTTCAGCCAATAAGCTGACCCGCATTGGCTGCTGGGATCACGCCCGCCGCAAGTTCATCGAAGCGACCAAAGCGGCCAAGCCGGCGGGTAAAGGCAAACAGGCCAAGCTGTCCAAAGCGGATGTGGCACTCAGTCACATCAACAAACTGTATGCCATCGAACGTCAGATCAAGGACCTGAGCATTGCCGAACGCTATCAGATCCGTCAGGCATCGAGCCTGCCTCGACTGGAAGCGTTCAAGGCCTGGCTGGACGCCAACGTGGGTCGCGTGATGAAAGGCGGGTTAACTCGCAAAGCTATGGAATACACCCTGAACCAGTGGCCCACCCTGATCGGCTACTGTGAGCGGGGTGACCTGCACATCAGCAACGTGCTGGCCGAGAATGCCATCCGTCCGTTCGCCGTGGGTCGCAAGGCCTGGTTGTTCGCGGATACCCCGCAGGGCGCTCACGCCAGCGCCACCTGCTACTCCCTGATCGAAACGGCCAAAGCCAACGACCTGGAACCCTCGGCGTACATCCGGCATGTGCTGGAGCGTATCGCCAACGCCGACACACTGGAAAAGCTGGAGCGACTGCTGCCCTGGAATGTTGAACTGGAGCGGACTTCAAAAAAAGTGGCGCAGTACAGTTAAGGGCAAGTGGGTCGTTTTAACGGCGTGTACGTATCATGAGCAAATCCTGTGGTGGCGCCTGTGGCGGTGATGCAACGTCCGCAGCGGATACCGATATACAGGCCTCCTCCGAGGCGCCAGGGAGATGGGTCAGTGTTTATGCCGTGCCGAAGATGGACTGTCCATCAGAAGAACGAATGATTCGCCTAGCCCTGAACGGCTTTGAGGAGATTCGGGCGCTGTCCTTCGACTTGTCGAACCGCCGGCTGAAGGTCGTGCATGACGGCGAGGTCGAGCCCGTCACCTCGAAACTGAAGACCTTGGGGCTAGGCGCCTCGCTTCAGGAAACCGTCGCTGCAAATCCGGAGACCATCAAGGCCGCCGAGTTTTCGGCAGCTTCTGCTAAGCAAGAATCCGGGACCCTGCGCTGGTTGCTCGGCATCAATGCACTTCTGTTCGTGGTGGAAATGACTGCCGGTCTGATCGCCCGGTCCACCGGCCTGATTGGAGAATCCCTGGACAATTTTGCCGATGCGGCGGTGTACGGGCTTGCCCTTTATGCGGTTGGACATAGCGTGAAAATGCAGGTACGTGCCGCGCATCTTGCTGGTGTACTGCAACTGATCTTGGCTGTGGGCGTGCTCGTAGAGGTGGTGAGACGCTTTGTATTCGGTAGTGAGCCTGAATCGCTGGTGATGATGGCTATCGCATTCGTCGCATTGATTGCCAATACCAGTTGTCTGCTGCTCATATCCAAACATCGGGAAGGCGGGGCGCACATGAAGGCAAGCTGGATATTCTCGGCCAACGACGTGGTGATCAACCTGGGGGTCATCACCGCCGGCGCCCTGGTCGCGTGGACCGGTTCCAATTATCCGGATCTGATTATCGGCACCATCGCGGGGGGCATTGTACTTAACGGTGCCAGACGCATTTTGGCGTTGAAGGGTTAAATAATGCTCATTATTGGCAAAAAGCTCTCGCCGTATGCCCTATTGTCCATATCGGGCCTGCTGGCAGCGTCTGATCAGGCTGTAAAGTGGCTGGTGCAGCAATCAATGGCCTATGGCGAGTATGTTTCGGTGACCCCGTTCTTTAACTGGGTGCACCTATGGAACACCGGTGCCGCATTCAGTCTTTTTGCGAATGGTGGAGGCTGGCAGCGCTACTTTTTTATCGGAATCGCGGTAGTGGTCTCGATTTTTCTGATCAAGCTGATCCTTGAAAATCGTCATAAAGGAGAAGCCATCGCTTACAGTCTTATCCTCGGTGGCGCCATGGGCAACCTGATTGACCGGGTCTTTCGCGGCTATGTTGTGGATTCCTTTGATTTCTATTGGCGAGACTGGCATTGGCCGGCCTTCAACCTGGCTGATATTGCAATTGTCCTCGGTGCCTTACTTTTCGTTTCCAGCAGCTTGTTGGGTAAAAAAGCAAACACCAATGCCGAGTCGGATGGATCTGACTGACACCTACGCCTATACAACACCATGACCGAACTTCCCGACAACATCCTTCACCTGCCGCAATACCAAGTACTGGGCTGCAAATCAACCGACGACGAAATGCACTTCCAGGTGGACGTGCCCGATCCCATCGCCTGCGAGGAATGCGGCGTGCAGGGTGAGTTCGTACGGTTCGGCAAGCGTGACGTTCCCTATCGTGATCTGCCCATCCACGGCAAGCGGGTCACTCTCTGGGTGGTCCGCCGCCGATACACCTGCCGGGCCTGCAAGACAACATTCAGGCCCCAGCTACCGGAGATGGTGGACGGATTCCGTATGACACTGCGGCTGCATGAGTACGTGGAGAAGGAATCCTTCAACCACCCCTACACCTTTGTGGCGGCACAGACCGGCCTGGACGAGAAGACGGTGCGCGACATCTTCAACGCCCGCGCCGAGTTCCTGGGGCGCTGGCACCGCTTCGAGACGCCCCGCATCCTGGGCATTGACGAGCTATACCTGAACAAGCGCTACCGCTGCATTCTGACCAACATTGAGGAGCGAACCCTGCTCGACCTGCTGGCCACCCGCCGCCAGGACGTGGTCGATAAGTTCCATGTGGTGCGCATGGCCAACGATGCCCTAGAGAGAGTGCGCAAGGGCCTCAGAAAGGAGCTGAAACCGTCCCAGAGCCGGACTCTCAAGGGAGACCGGAAAATCCTGCTGAAACGCGCTCACGAAGTCTCAGACCGGGAGCGCCTCATCATGGAGACCTGGACAGGCGCGTTCCCGCAACTGCTGGCCGCCTACGAGCACAAGGAGCGCTTCTACGGCATCTGGGACGCCACCACACGGCTCCAGGCAGAAGCCGCCCTGGACGAGTGGATAGCCACCATCCCGAAGGGCCAAAAGGAAGTCTGGAGCGATCTGGTCAGGGCAGTGGGAAACTGGCGCGAAGAGACCATGACCTACTTCGAGACGGACATGCCCGTCACCAACGCTTACACGGAGTCCATCAACCGACTGGCCAAGGACAAGAACCGTGAAGGGCGCGGTTACTCCTTCGAGGTGATGCGGGCACGAATGCTCTACACCACGAAGCACAAGAAGAAGGCACCGACTGCGAAGGTCTCTCCTTTCTACAAGAAAACCATCGGTTACGGACTGCCGGACTTCGCAGAGGAACTCAACTACGGAGTCGATCTATCAACCATCTGAGGGTGGTATCAGATTGATGGGGTGAAGGTGCCCCATCAACCATTAAATCCGTATACCCATTACAAAAATGTAATGCTCAGGTAAGTACCGTGTCGAGTTTGACCTGCCATACTGCTAATTGAAGCTGAAATCTGGTCCATTACTGGAGCTTGGGCACCATTCAGGTCGAAGGTTATACGATGGATAAGCGGTAAGGGGCTGATAGCGCCAAAAGTGATTGCCATTTTGAGCTGTTTCCTGGTGACGGAAGGTCTGGCGCATCTTGTTGCCTGGTTGCCCTGTCTGATTCTTTTGCTCTGTCCATTAAGGCACCTGTTTATGCACCATGGGCATGGTCTTCTTTTCGTTTTTAGCTCTACCAAACCGAGGGCTGGGTTTGATTAAACCGACCCAGCGCTTGGCAGTCAGCACCCCAGCACAGTGAATGATCCCGGCTGCGTTGGGTTTAGCCAATAAAAGACAATTAGAGCAACTGGAGTGAACACTATGAAAACACCGACGCTAATTCTGACGCTGGCGCTGTCGATTGCCAGCCCTCTTGGTTGGGCCCAGCAGGAGCATCATCAGGATGCGAGTGCCCAAAATGGAGCGCCAGCGGCGATGGCCGGTGCAACAATTCAGTCGTCGATGCCGGGCGGCGGCATGGGTATGATGGGTGGTCAGGACGGTATGCTGCCGATGATGCAGCGCATGCGGGAGATGCAGTCCGGTATGGATCGGATCATGGACACTGACGACCCTGAAAAACGAATGGAACTGATGCAAGCGCACCGTCAGCAGTTGCAGGAAACAATGGGCATGATGGGAGAAATGCAGCAGGGCGGGGGTATGGGAACGATGAAAAGCATGGGCATGATGGGCGGCCAGATGAATTGCATGGGTATGATGGAAGCCTATCGTCAGATGGATAAACGCCTGGATCTGATACAGCAACTGCTTGAGCAACGGTTGGATAAGTAGCGGGCTTGTAATGACAGGGTTCGTTTGAGCTGGGCAGAGACGTATGGAAGGGCGTCTGCCCCAGTAAAGAAGGTTTGCCAAGAGGAACACCCATGTTGATGAGTAGACTAATGAAATTCTGCACCAGCCTACTGGTGCTCGTGATGCTTTCGCCTAATGTAGTACTGGCGGACCATCGCAAGGGGCATGTCGATGTCACCGTGCCTGCACTCAGCAAGATGGGCGCGACCGGTCAGCGCGCGTTCAATGAAACCTGCGCCAAATGTCACGGCGAGAACGGTACTGGCACGATGAAGGGACCTCCATTGGTTCACCCGATCTATAACCCGGGGCATCATAACGATAAATCGATCTACAACGCGATGCGCAATGGTGTACGCCAGCATCATTGGCCCTACGGCGATATGCCGAAGCAAACGAGCGTCGGCTTCATGGAGTCCACCGCTATCGTGAAATTTATCCGCGAAATGCAGGAAGCTAACGGCATCGTTTACCAGCAGCACCGCTGATGGTCGGTGTATGAGCGGTTGCTCGCCGGATCGTCAGTTGCCGCAACCACGGCAGATCATCCCTGCGATGAGTACGCCACTGGCCTCCATATTCGGCAGTGGGTTTCTCGTTATCGTACCTGTGCTGGCCAGCGGCGTGGGGCCCTATGCCATACTGGCGATGTTGGCGATCTCCGTGGTCGCGCTCCAGACCGGCGCCATCGTGCGCCACAATATCCTCTGCGCCGAACCGGTGCTGGCCGCGGGAAACAAGCGGCTGACAGTCATGCTCGAGCGCGGCTCCGACATTGCGCTGGTGTTGGCCTATATCGTGTCGGTGTGTCTGTACCTCCATATCCTCAGTGCATTCGTGCTTGGAAGCCTGAACCTGGATAGCGAGTTCAACAAGAGCCTGTTGACCTCTATTGTGGCGATCCTGATCACCCTGATCGGTATGTTAGGCGGTCTTGCACCGCTAGGGCGGCTGGAGCAGTTTGCACTTTATATGACACTTGCTGTGGTATTGCTGCTGGTCCTGGGCTTTGCGCGGCATGATGCCGAGCTCTATATCGAACTGGATTATCTACCCTTGCTGGAGATGCCCGAGCGCTATTTCTGGGAGGTCTTAACCATAGTGTCCGGCACGTTGATCGTGGTACAGGGGTTTGCAACCCCACGCTATCTGGGGGCCGTTTCGATATATGGACTCGTATCCGGGCGTCTCGCTGGTCGCAATACAGCGCGTTGTCTGTGTATATCGTTTTCGTTGTTGTTACCCTTCCGCTAGTGCCGGTGTTGAACGGACAGTACGAAGACAACAGCTTGATCAGCCTCGCAGTCACTGTCTCTACCCTGTTATCGATGCCTCTGATCCTAGCGGCGCTATCCCAATTTTCGGCGGCAGTAGCCGATACGCTGGCGGCAGTGTCGAACCTTGAGGAGGTGAGCCACAGGCGATTCAAGCCAGGATGGGGTTATCTACTGGTTGGTGCTGCTACAACGGTGTTGGCCTGGACCGGTTCGACCTTTACCGTCATTGCCCTGGCGTCCAGAGCCTTTGCGTTGTATTACCTGCTGCAATGCCTGGTTGCGTTCAATGTTTGTCGGAACAGTCGAGAACGAGTGCGTTTTTCATGGTGAGCCTGGCGCTGGGCTTCATACTGCTATTTGCGGTACCTGCAGACTAGGGACAAACCGGCTTGTCATTTTGCTCCGTCGGAATTATCGCGGCAAACGGAAAATATCAGGTAACCGCTGTACTCGTCGTTATGTTAGGGGGGATTGGTTGGGTACCACGTGTGAAGCTCGGAGAGTGTTTAGGAAGGAGCGTCAGAGAAGGGGAATAACTGTGTCTGACGCCCCGCCACCTTCACATCAGAACCAGGCGCTGATACCCAGCACGAATGCGGTTGACTCGATATCCTCACCTTCATTGCGAGCATAATCGGCGGTGTTGCCGAACTTCCGTTCCCACTGAACGCCGAGATAGGGGGTGAACTTGCGATTCAGCTCGTAGCGCAGCCGCAGTCCCAACTCGGCCGAACTCAAGCCTGTACCGATACCGATCTTCTCGTCGTCGCTGAAGGCGACGTTGATCTCGGCCGCCGGCTGCAGGATCAGCCGTTGGGTCAGCAGCAGGTCATATTCTGCCTCAAGCCGGGCCGACGTATCGCCTTCATCGCTCAGGAACAGGTTGGCATCAACCTCGAAGAAATAGGGCGCAAGTCCCTGCACTCCGGCAACCGCATAGGTTCGGGAGGGTCCCGGCTGATTGTCGTAACGGATGCCGAACTGGGCGTCGAAAAAGTCTGAAATCAGTCGTTGATAGAGCAGCTGATACTCGGCGCTTTCGGTGGGGCCACCTTTGGCGCGCTCGCCGTTGGTCTTGAACGCCAGCCCCTGATAATCGTTGCGAACGTTGACCTGACCTTCCCAGAAGGCCAATTTATCGTTGTTGTCCAGTTCGCGCAGCTCGAAGCGATCCAGCATGACCTTGGTCATGAATGCGTCGTCAGCACTGGCGGCGTTAGCGGTTGCAGTGAGCCCAAGCGCCAGTACCGTCAACGCAACTCCCACGGGCGCCCGATAAGTCATCTTAAAAGTCATCTCTTTTGCTCCTTACAGTGCGGCAGACTGAGCGACTGGCGGTTCCACTATTACCTTGCGGAACATACCCGACGCCATGTGGTACATCAGGTGGCAATGGAATGCCCACTCGCCGAGAGCATCGACTGGCACATCCACCGTCAGTGTGGTGTTCGGTGCGACATTAACGACATGCTTCAGCGGATTGAACCGGCCGTTGCCCTTGTCGAGCTGCATCCACATGCCGTGTAGGTGCATCGGGTGGTTCATCATGGTGTCGTTGACGAATTTTATCCGTACCCGTTCGCCGTAGGTCAGCCGTATTGGCTCGGCTTCAGAGTACTTGGTGCCGTTAATCGACCAGAAATAGCGTTCCATGTTGCCGGTCAGGCGCAGCTCGATCTCGCGGTCCGGCGCGCGGTAGTCGACGTAGGGAGTCATCGCCTTGAGATCGCCATAGACCAGGAACTTGCCGCCATCGGCGGCGGAGGGGGTCAGGCCGCTACCCGGTGCATAGTCATTGTTCGGCGCGACAGCTGTCATCTGTGAGTGATCCATGCCCGCCATATTGGAATGATCCATATCCCTCATATTGCCTTTATCCATGTCCGGCATACTGGAATGATCCATCTCTCCCATGCCTGCCATGCTCATATCGGCCATCGTCAGCAGCGGGCGCTCCCGCAGCTTGGGAATCTCGCCGGCCAACCCTTCGCGCGGGGCCAGAGTGCCGCGGGCAAATCCCGAGCGGTCGATCGACTCGGCCAGAATCGAATAGGCGTGTTCTTCCTTCGGCTGTATGATCACATCGTAGGTTTCGGCGACCGCCATGCGAAATTCGTCCACAGTCACCGGCTGCACGTTGTTACCATCGGCTTGTACCACTGTCATCTTCAAACCGGGGATGCGGATATCGAAGTAGCTCATCGCCGAGCCGTTGATAAAACGAAGTCGCACTCGCTCACCCGGCTGGAACAGACCGGTCCAGTTGTCATCGGTCGACTTGCCGTTGACCAGGAAGCTGTAACCGGACACGTCGCTAATGTCAGTGGGCATCATGCGCATGCCGCCCCAGGCCAGACGTTCCTTCAGGGCCGTGCCGAAGCCCTTGGCTTTCGCATCCTCGATAAAGCTGCCGACCGTCTGCTGGTTGTAGTTGTAATAGTCACTCTGGCCCTTGAGGTTGGAAAAAATCTGGTTGCCGGTTTCAGCCGACCAATCCGACAGCATCACCACATATTCCCGGTCGAATTTGAACGGCTCGCGGTTTGCCGGTTCGATGACGATCGGTCCGTAGATACCTTCCTGCTCCTGAAAACCGGAGTGACTGTGGTACCAGTAGGTGCCAGCCTGCTTGATCGGGAAACGGTAGGTGTAGGTTTCACCCGGCTTTATGCCGTCGAAACTGATACCCGGTACGCCATCTTCTGTGTAGGGCAACAGCAGGCCGTGCCAGTGGATAGAGCTGTCGACATCAAGCTTGTTGGTTACGTTGATTGTAACCTCTTCACCCTCTTGGAAGTGCAGCGTGGGGCCAGGGATGCCGCCGTTGATGGTCATTGCGGTTTTGGCCTTGCCGTCAATCGTCATCGGTTGATGATCGATTGTCAGGTTGTAAGTGCCGGCCAGGGCACCGAGCGGCATAAGCGCCGCGAGGGCGATCAGCCCTCTAGCCGTATTACTGAGTCGCATAGGGTTCTCCTTGAACTGCAACTACCCCGGCATATTAATACCGGGCTGAAAAAGAGGGGCTTCAAGCTTCGTGCTTGAATTCGCCGACCATTCCAGCCTGGTAATGGCCCGGCATATTGCAGGCAAACTCCAGTTCGGCATCACCCGAGAAGGTCCAGGTCAACTCTCTGGTCTCACCGGGGTTGACCAGTATGCTGTTCGGATCATTGTGCGCCATGCCCTCCATTTCGGGCATTGAGCCGTGGTCCATCCCAGCCATATCATGGTTCATGCCGGTCACTGTCAGCATGCCGTGCTGCATCATCTTGAGCATTTCGGTCTGATGTCCTTCGTGCATATGCGACGTGCCTATATTGAACTCATGCAACAGGCCACCCTCGTTTTTCAGCACAAAACGGATAGTCTCGCCGGCTTGTACGGTGATCGTCTCGGTGTCGAAATAGTTGTCTTTCAGGGTTATCTCGACGGTGCGGGTGGTCTTGGTTGCAATACCGGCCTGACCGATATTCGGTTCTTTAGCTGCATGGCTGATTTCATGAGTCGCATTGGCAACTGCAAAAGCGGGAATTGTGGACAGACACAGGGCCAGCACGGTTGGTTTGATGATAGTCATCGCTACTTCCTCTGATAAACATGTAGCGCCCAGTATATTGATGTCACTTATCGCTATGCTGACGTCAAGATGATATTTCCGTAAGGTTCCCGATCGAGAACTTTTCACCTGGCCTTTGGGGTTCAGTCACGTTCTGGCAGGTCCGCTTTTGAGTAGCAGATCGAGGTACAGAATGACGGGGTGATCATCTAGCGGTGCTATTGATGAACCTTGCTTACGAAAATGTAATCTGGTGGTAAGTTTCATGTCGCTGAATATCACCCATACTGTACTTGGGGAAATAGCGGTATTTCCACAATGGAGTAATAAGACATGCATGAAGCGAAACAGCACACAGAGCATTGCCATCATGAGGCGGCTGGATCTGCAGCGGGTCATGACAGTAGTCCGCACGAACTGCTGATCGAAGGTGCCGGGTGCGCTAGTTGTGTCGGCAAGATTGAGGCGGCACTGCAGAAGGTACCGGGTGTGAACAGTGCCGAGATGAACTTTGCCCAGCGCAGCGTCAGCGTCGTTGGCGATGTGTCCGATCAGGCGTTGATCGCGGCGGTGGAAGCGGCCGGCTATGGCGCCAGGGTGGCGCAGAGCGAGTCGGCAGAAGAACTGCTCAGCGAGAAGGAGCAGGCAGACCAGGCGTACTACAAGCGCCTGATCCGCGAGATGGTGATCGCCCTGGGTTTGGGCGTGCCGTTGATGATTTACGGCCTGTTCATTGGCGAGATGACGGTTGTAACGACCGGAGAGCGCATCGGCTGGTTGCTGGTGGGGCTGGCGACGCTGGCGGTGATGCTGTTTTCCGGTCGACATTTCTATGTCGGTGCCTGGAAGTCGTTTCGTAATCACAGTGCCAACATGGATACCCTGATCGCGCTGGGTACCGGAACGGCCTGGCTGTATTCAATGGTGGTGGTGTTCTTCCCGCAGTTGGTGCCCGAGATGGCACGGCATGTCTATTTCGAAGCCACCGCGATGATCATCGGTCTGATTGACATGGGGCTGGCACTGGAGATTCGTGCCCGCGGCCGCACCTCGGAAGCGATCAAGCGCCTGATCGGGCTCCAGGCCAAGACGGCCAGAGTGCTGCGCGACGGTCAGGAGATCGACATCCCGATTGAGCAGGTTCAGCAAGACGACCAGGTCAGGGTCAGGCCCGGTGAAAAGATTCCCGTCGATGGCGTAGTGCTGGACGGACATTCGTCGGTAGACGAGTCCATGCTGACCGGTGAGCCGATGCCGGTGGAAAAGGCAGCGGATGACGAGGTAGTTGGCGGTACCCTCAACAAGTCGGGATCGCTGCTGTTCCGCGCCACCCGCGTCGGCAAGGATACCGCGCTCGCCAGGATCATTTCGATGGTCAAGCAGGCGCAGAACTCCAAGCCGCCCATCGGGCGACTGGCCGATGTGATTTCCGGCTACTTCGTGCCGACGATCATGATCCTTGCCGTGATCAGTGCCTTGGCCTGGCTCAATTTCGGCCCTGAGCCGGCGGTTGCCTTCGCCATCGTGTCGGCGACCACCGTATTGATCATCGCCTGTCCCTGCGCACTGGGGCTGGCGACGCCGATGTCGGTCATGGTCGGTGTGGGCAAGGCGGCGGAAGCCGGGGTACTGATTCGCAACGGCCAGGCGCTGCAGACGGCGTCGAAGATTACCGCGATGATTCTGGACAAGACCGGCACCATCACCGAGGGCACACCGAAAGTGACCGAGGTGATCCCCTTCGAGGGGGCTGAAGAAGCGGAGGTGCTGCGGCTGGCGGCAACGCTGGAGCAGGGTTCCGAGCATCCGCTGGCACAGGCGATTGTTGAGTCGGCACTGGAGCGGGAGGTCAAGCCGGGTCGTGTCGAAGGGTTCAACGCCATTGCCGGTCACGGTGTGGAAGGTCAGGTCGATGGTCAGATGCTGCTGTTCGGCAATGAAAAGCTGATGCGTGACCGGGGTATATCCATTGAGGCGCACCTTGAGCAGGCTCAGCAGCTGGCAGCGCAGGCGCGCACGCCGATGTACTTGGCGGTGGATAACCGGCTGCTGGCGCTGATCGCCGTGGCTGACCCGATCAAACAGGATTCGGTCGCCGCCATCAGGCGGTTGCAGAAGGACGGTATCCGTGTGGTCATGCTTACCGGCGACAACCGGGATACGGCCAGGGCTGTGGCCGAGCAGGTCGGCATCGACGAGTTCTTTGCCGAGGTACTGCCGGAGGACAAGTCCGGCAAGGTTGCCGAATTGCAGCAGCGGGGCGAGATCGTGGGCATGACCGGTGACGGCATCAATGATGCGCCGGCGCTTGCGCTGGCGGATGTAGGCTTTGCCATCGGTACCGGGACCGATGTGGCGATCGAGAGTGCCGATGTCACCCTGATGCGTGGATCGCTGCACGGCCTGGCCGACGCCATTGCGGTCAGTCGGGCAACGCTGCGCAATATCCGCCAGAATCTGTTCGGCGCATTTATCTACAACGTGGCCGGTGTGCCGGTGGCGGCGGGTCTGCTGTACCCCTTCGTCGGCGTGCTGCTGAGCCCGGTCATTGCCGGTGCGGCCATGGCGTTCTCGTCCTTGACGGTGGTGACCAATGCCAACCGTTTGCGCCTGTTCAAGCCACAGGAACACTGACAGGGAGGTAATATCATGATGGTGATTAATCTGTTTGGGCTGCTGTTGATTGCGCTGATCGTCTGGTGGTTCTGGCTGTACCGGGAGCCGGCCACGGCGCTGGCCGCCGGCGAGATTACGATTGAAGTACAGGACGGCGTTTACGCGCCCGCGCATATCCGCATTCAGGCGGGGCAGCGCGCCCAGCTCAATTTTCTGCGTAAGGATCCCTCACCTTGCGCCAGTGTGGTGGTGTTCAAGGACTTTGGCATCAGTGAGGAGCTGCCGCTGAACAAGACCCGGACGGTGGCATTGCCACCGCTGCAACCGGGCCGCTATCCCTTTACCTGCCAGATGCAGATGTACAGGGGTGAAGTGATTGTGGAGTAACGGAGGTAAGACAAATGAGTGATCTTGACCATAAGCCCGGGGTGAAGGAAGTGAACCTGGTCAGTCACCGGCTCAAGCTGGCCGATGTCAGTGGACAGGCCGCGACGACCCTGGTCGACGAGATTGACCAGCTGTTCGGCATGGACCAGGTGAGCTATGACGCCAGGACATCCAGCCTGTCTTTCGCCTACGATGCGACGCACTGCAGCCTGGACAAGGTGGAAGAGGTCATCCGGCAGCAGGGGGCCAGGCTTGATAATGGCTGGTGGAACCGGATGAAGCGCAGTTACTATCGCTTTGTCGACCAGAACATTAAGGACAACGAGGCCCACGAACCGCACTGTTGCAACAAGGCTCCGCGCAGGTAGACCAGCGATGGGCTGGTGCGTAGGCATGTTTGAAGAGTGAAGCGCCGACTTCTGCCGGTGACGCGGAGCCATGTGCCATCTGGTGATGTTAGTACCAGCCTTCGCTGGTACTAACACCGCGTCATACATCAGGTTTGGTATTCACATGGTAGGTTTTTCCTATTCTCCCACTTTTAAACAGCCACGCTCTCAAATAATATCTATCACAGTCAAAGGTTTGCTTTTGGCCAGCGCATGCCGGCCCTTTTAGCCCCTTAAACATCAGTTTGTTCGGCCAATACGAGGGCGTCATCCAACTCCACTCCCAAATAGCGGACAGTGCTATCCAGCTTCGAATGACCGAGTAGTAGCTGGACTGCTCTCAGGTCATGCGTACGTCTGTATATTAGAGTCGGCTTGGTCCTTCTCATTGTGTGTGTCCCATAGTCACAGACATCCAGACCAACACTTGTAACCCACTGATCAACTATCCGGGCATATTGCCGTGTAGTGATAGGATGGTTGGAAACGACCCTGCTGGGGAACAGAAAGTCATTGCTAGTTAGCCGTTTGTAGCTGATCCAATCACGTAGAGACTTTCGGGTCTCCTCCGTGATTTCGAACTGTACTGGCTTACCAGTTTTCTGTTGGATGATGATGGCTCTACTCTGGATCGTTGTACCGTGGCTGATATCTTTTACTTTGAGGTTCATCAAGTCACAGCCGCGCAGCTTACTATCGATCGCGAGGTTAAACATCGCCAGGTCACGAGTTTTGCCGGCAAGTTCAAGACGAATGCGAATGCCCCAAATCTCTTTAAGTTTCAGAGGGCGCTTTTGGCCTAACAGTTTACCCTTGTTCCAGGGTGGGTTCAGATGCTCTGCATCAATACCGTTTTCGCTCATTGTTCTATCCTCTTCAGCTAGGGAGGATAAGTATTGATCAGGCCGTAGGGCTCCGCCGAAGCGCACAAAGCGGACATTTGCAGGAATCAGCCGATCGATCCATGCACCACTTGGCCTGTGGACAAGCGGATCTGAGTTTCTGTGATTCATGCAGTGTATTGAAGGCTACATGCTCACCGCGCTCGCTTTGTCGCGTACCTGTGCTCATTTGCGACTGGTAACAGGCTAAAAAATCGTTCACTATCAGAGCACTATGGACTGGCCGTTGCAGGATACTGCGCACGGCGAAGCTGCAAAACGCGCATGCTCGTTTTCACCGGAAGAGAATGACTGTGGTATCTCGATTTATCTTTTCTCTTCAAATGGTTAGGACGGCTCTCCTAGTTTTTGGGTGGGAGCAAAAACGCGCATGCGCAGCATTAAATTGTTGCGCAACATACTACTACCCATGGGATGCATTGAGTGTCGATTAAGCGCGAAGAGAGGTTCGAGATGAGCGGATTGAGTCAGCGTTTTCCATTGCTTGTCCAATTTGAGTTTCACCCAGACTCCAAAGACGCAGCTGCAGCAGCCGAGTACTTGCACGAGGTGCTCAATGCTGATCCAGCAGTGCCAGGGCTTCAGGTCCCTACGACTTTCACACCCGACGATGGCACGGGCGAGCCGCCAAAACCGGCTGTTTCGACCGAGGCTGATCGAGTGCTCGTGGTTTTGCTGGCTGATGACCATCTGGCGGTTGCTGCACCTAAGCCGACGAAGAGTGGGATGACCTGGGGTGAATACGCAACTCAGCTTCGCTCACTCACTGAATCCGCTGGTCACCGTTTCATGCCAGTACAGCTAACGGAGAACGCGTGGCCTATCGATAGACGGCTCGACGACACAAACTTCCTGCGGGCCTGGGCGATCGATGGAGTTGAAGAGCGACACAAATTCATCGCGCGACGTCTGGTTCATCTTTTGATTCGGCGGCTACGGCCTCGGCCTGACAATGACGACGCCCCGCCGGCCACCATCTTCCTCAGCCACACGAAGATGGATCTCGACCACGAACCACGGGTTGTAAAGACGCTCCTCTCACATCTGACAGCTAGCCAGCCGGAGAAGATGTGGTTCGACAGCGGTGATATCTCGACAGGCTCCCGGTTTGCGCATGAGATTGAGCAGGGCGTTAAAGACTCAGCCCTCTTGGCGATCGTAACCGATTCGTACTCGTCGCGTTCTTGGTGCCGCAAGGAGGTACTCCTCGCAAAGCACTATCAACGGCCGGTTGTCATTGTTGACGCAGTCCAGGAGAGGGAGACGCGCCGCTTTCCGTACTCGGGTAACACACCAGTTATCCGTTGGAAGCCGAACGACGCTCAAGGTGTTGTAGACCTACTCTTTCGAGAGGTGCTCCGGCACGCCTACGCTGAAGAGAGCCTCAAACAGAGAAAACATGAGAGCGATCTGATCCTTCCAGCCGGCCCCGAACTGGTGACGATCGTCCATCATTGCAGGGTGGCGGATCAGCCGGTCATCCTGTACCCAGATCCTCCTCTCGGCCCCGAAGAGCTTGAGGTGCTTGAGCGCACAGGGGTACGCGTCGAAACTCCCCTGCAGCGCCACGCGCTTAAGCATGATCTTCGCAGTCGCCACCTCACGGTAGCGCTGTCGGTTTCAGGTGCCGAGGATCTAGGTCGCTATGGACTCCGAGCTGCCCACTTGGACTCTATTCTCCTCGATCTTTCTCGTTACCTCCTCATAGCTGGAGTGCGGCTGGCCTATGGGGGGCACCTCGGCTCCGACGGCTACACGCTACGGCTGGCTGACCTAGCAAGTGATCCGATCGTGGAGCAGCTGCGGGGTACACCGAGAACAGATCAAGGTATGCCCGAGCTCGTCACGTACCTCCCGTGGCCAATGTTAGCCTCGATTCGTGATGAAGCTCGCCTAGGCCCTCTTGTCGAGATGCGACGATGCGATCGGCCTTCCGACATCAACGAGGCGATTGACCCGTCCTTTGTTGCTGTTCCTGACGTCGAGATTCCATCGGACACGGCACTTCACCGGTTCGCCTGGTCGAGAGGGCTGACCTCGATGCGCGAGCGCCAGACGAATGAGCTCAATGCGCGTGTCGTCGTTGGAGGGAAGCTAGGACGTCCTGACACTCCCTACATGGGGCACATGCCGGGGGTTCTTGAAGAAGCACTCCTTGGAATTCGCGCCCAGCGCCCCGTCTACCTCGTGGGTGCCTTCGGAGGTTGTGCTCGACTCGTGCTCGACGCCCTTGAGGGAATAGAACGCATAGAGCTGACTTCAGAGTACCACCAGGCACTGCCACATGCGCCCGAGCTGAAGCAGCTTTACGCGGATCGCAGTGTGAAGTGGGAAGAGTTCGAGAGCATAGCGGCTGAGCTGAAGGCATGTGGCATCTCGGGGCTCAAGAATGGGCTCTCCGTTGAGGAAAACCGTGAGCTGGCCACATCGCGATCTGCTGAGCGCATTGTCGAGCTGATCCTTCACGGACTGCAGCAATGCAGTTCGCCAGCAGCTGACGGCACGGAGTAAAGAGTATGGGAGACACGAAGAATATCTTTATTTCTCACGTCCATGAAGACGACAGCATGTTGCCAAAACTGAAGGGGCTTATCTCTAAAGCCGGAATGACGGTACGAGACGGCTCGATCAATAGTGATAAGCCGAACAACGCGAACAACACTGACTATATCAAGGCGAAATACCTCAAGCCACGTATTGACTGGGCGAGTACTTTGGTTGTCCTCATCACGCACGGTACTGCGCAGAGCGAGTGGGTAAACTGGGAGATTCAGTACGCTATTGAACAGGGTAAGCATGTCGTTGGCGTGTTCGCGCAAGGTGCAACGGACGCCGACTTGCCCGATGCCCTCCGAACTCACGGCGACGCTGCTGTCGTGGGGTGGCAGGGCGAGCGTGTCGTCGACGCGATCAACGGCAAAATCAGCAGCTTCGACGACCCATCGACGGGGGGACCTCAATCTTCCCCGGACTACATCATCCAGAGGTATAACTGCTGATGAAACTTTATTCTTACGTTGTTGCGCGTGATTTCGGCTTTGCTCCGAATCCATTCTTCGGATTCTGTACTCTGGCTACTTGCAAGCCGAGGATCCGCTCGAGCGCGTCTGTCGGTGATTGGGTCGTCGGGACTGGAGCTAAGGGTGGGTACGACTACCAGGGGCGTCTCATCTACGCCATGCAGGTGAGCGAAACCCTGGGTTTCGACGACTATTGGAGCGACCCACGGTTCAACCTGAAACGACCGAACCTGAAGGGCAGCCTGAAGGCCATGTACGGTGACAACATTTACCGTCGTGATGGTAGTCAGTGGGTGCAAGCCGACTCGCATCACAGCTTGCCCGACGGACGTTTGAACACCGCCAACCTCGAATGGGACACGGGGATTGATCGCGTGCTTATAGCCACGAGATTCGTTTACTGGGGGCGTTCGGCGCCAATAATCCCGGATCAATTCCGCTCGTTCGGCAATGACGAGGACGACATCTGTTCTGGCAGAGGGCACCGCGTGTTCGAGGATGACCTACCGGCCGCCTTCGTGGGCTGGCTTGAAAGTGAAGGCAAATGGGGTGTACAGGGTGATCCCCTGGAGTTTGCAAATCACGAACGATGCATCTAGGAGCGTGCGATGACGGACAATTTCTGGTTGCTTGAATTTGCCGAACACGCTTCTAAGACTGACAAATTTACCGACAAGCCAGACCACGCTGCGCTGCTCGCGGCGGGTTTGATCGGTGAAGCCGGTAGCATCGTCGCTGAGCTAAAGAAGAAGCGTCGTGAGCGCGATGCCTACCCGGTCTATCGTGAAAAGATGGTCCAAGAGCTCGGTGACTTCCTTTGGTACTTTGTGCGCCTCACTGCAGTCTCTGCCCCCGGACTGCTTCAAGAGCTGTCTGGGTCCAACAATACTGTGCTCCCTGCTGAGGGTGGTTCTCAACTCTCGGAGCATCTTGAGTTTGGAGCGGCTGTGGGTGAAGTGCTCGCGGCAGTCAGCGCATCGCGGCTCGGCGACATGAATATGCTCCTTGGGCGTGTTTGGGTGCTTCTGATCAGGATCGCCAACGATGCCGGCGTCAGTCTATCCCACGCGGCTGTGCGGAACAGGGAGAAGATTAGGAGTCGGTGGCCCGAAGAGAAGCACTATGCGCCGCTCTTCGATGACGCCTTCCCAATGGAGGAGCAGCTTCCTCGCCAGTTGCAGGTTGACTTCCTTGAGCGCGCACATGGTAGCCACCGCACTGTCATTCTGCGCTGCAACGAAATCAACTTTGGCGACCGACTCACCGACAACATCGGGGACCCGGACGGTTACCGTTTTCACGACATTTTCCACTTCTCCTATGTGGTGCATCTCGGGTGGTCGCCGGTTGTGCGTGCGCTCATGCGGTCCAAGCGCAAGAGCGACGGAAAGGTTGACGAGGTACAGGACGGCGCTCGCGCGTGGATTATCGAGGAGGCGGTTTCAGCGATCGTTTTTAGTCGAGCCAAGCAGCTCAATTTCTTCAAGGGGCTTGACCGTGTTGACCTCGACCTGCTGAAGACGATCAAGGAGTTTGTCACAGGTTTCGAGGTCGAGATGGTTCCTCTGTGGCAATGGGAAACTGCGATCCTTGACGGCTATCGTGTCTTTCGGGCTCTATGCACCAACCGAGGTGGACGCGTGACGCTTGATATGGACGGCCACCAACTTTTCTATGAGCCCCACTCTGTGAGCGGAGAACTGAAGTAAGCAGTGGGGAGTCAACTTCGTGAGGAATGACATGAGCAACAGACACAAGGTCTTCGTCAGCTACCACCATGCGCTCGACGAGAGCTACAAGAAGATCTTCGAGCTACGCTTTGGGAACGCCTTTGGCTCGATTGTGCCCGGCTCGGTGCGGATTGGCGACATCAATCCGAACCTACCCACGGACACTATCCGGCAGAAAATTCGAGATGAATACCTTCGAGACACCTCAGTGACAGTTGTCTTGATTGGCGCAGAGACTTGGCAGCGCAAGCATGTCGACTGGGAGATCGGCTCATCAATTCGGCATACGCAGTACAACCCTCGTTCTGGGCTACTCGGCATTCTCCTCCCCTCATACCCATACCCAGAACCCAACAAGTACAACCCTTATACGATCCCGCCTCGTCTTCACGACAACATCGAGTGTGGGTTCGCGAGTATCCATTCATGGTCGGATGATGCGGAAACCGTCCAAGGCTGGATACACGAAGCTTATTTGCGCAAGAGCCGCGTGAACCCCGATAACTCTCGCGTCTCGTTCGGTAGGAACCGGACGGGTGCCTCGTGGGCGGAGTGAGGATGCGGGCTGCTTATGACATTCGGCTGCCGGGCGGTCGTGTACTTAAGACGACGCCCGTATTTGACACCTATTGGCGTTTTGCTTCGGAGCGCCAGGATATTTTCATGCGCCGCGTGCTCGGTACCGAATCGCCATGGACTGAGGATCCGATCCTAGACAGGTACCGTTTCACGAACGCGTACCGTGCATCGGATCGTGTGAGTCAGTACCTCATTCGCCACGTGATCTACGAGGGCTCGCAGTCGGCTGAGGAGGTCTTTTTCCGCACGATGTTGTTCAAGCTCTTCAATAAGATCGAAACGTGGGAGAGCTTGTGCTCGCGGTTTGGCGCGCTGAGCTGGGGAGACTTTTCGTTCGACGCATATGCGAAAGTGTTGGACGGCCTGCTGGAGGAAGGTGAGCGCATTTACTCGGCCGCCTACATCATGCCGTCACCGGCATTCGGTAGCCCGCGCAAGCACCGCAACCACCTGCGGCTAATCGAGTACATGATGGCCGATGGAGCGCCAAAGAAGATGGCGAGGGCGGACTCGCTCCGCGGCGCATTCGAGTTGCTGCGTAGCTACCCGTCGCTGGGGGATTTTCTCGCGTTCCAATTCGTCATCGACATCAACTACAGCGAGTTGATCAACTTCTCCGAGATGGAGTTCGTCGTGGCTGGCCCCGGAGCCCGGGATGGCATTAGCAAGTGCTTCAGTGACACGGCAGGTCTGAACGAGG
The DNA here is from genome assembly GCF_017310015.1 of Marinobacterium iners. Taxonomy (NCBI): domain Bacteria; kingdom Pseudomonadati; phylum Pseudomonadota; class Gammaproteobacteria; order Oceanospirillales; family Oceanospirillaceae; genus Marinobacterium; species Marinobacterium iners. The sequence goes on along the minus strand of NZ_CP022297.1, from coordinate 3,018,371 downwards.
CTGAGATTATTCAGGTCATGGCCGAGCGTGCTGACGCCGAGTTCGAACGGCTAGGCGTGAGGTTCCAAAGTCTCTGGGGCCGCAGTCTTCAGCTCATCGATTGCCAGAACATTTTTTGTGAAGTCAGTAAGTACGCGCGAGTTGCGCACCCCGAAATTGAGGGTGAGTCCGGGAGAACTCGCATCAAGCAGAGGTACAAGCCGCGCCCAGCTCCAATCCCGCAATGGTACCCACCGAAGTGGGGTATTCAGCTTCAGTTGCCCGACAAGAGCATGCAGCGGGCAGTGCTTCTCTCCGCTGCTGATGCTGGGCGTTAATTGTCGCGGTGCGTTCATTAGAACTCCCTAAAGGTCTGCAAAGGGCCAACACCAGAACTTTTCAATCCGACAAGGCTAACCACCACCGCCCAATCTAAACGCAGCACCTGTGCATCCGCCTCACTCACTCTGCAGCGCCAGCACCGGGTTTAGACCGGCGGCGCGCTTGGCCGGTAATACGCCCGAGATAAGCCCCACCAGTGCGGAAAGTGCCAGTGCCAGCAGCAGGTAAAATGGGTCGAGTTGTATGGGCAGTCCGGGAATGCCCAAGGCCAGCGCGGCCAGTGCCAGACCGCTGAGCAGAATGCCGGCGATGCCACCCAGCAGAGAGAGGAGTACGGCTTCACCCAGAAACAGCCACATCACCTGCCGGCGCGTTGCGCCAACGGCGCGTAGCAGGCCGATTTCGGCGCGGCGTTCGTGCACGGTGGTGACCATGATGGTCACGATGCCGATGGCGCCGACCAGCAGGGATATGCCGCCCAGTCCACCAACGGCCAGCGTCAGGATACCGAGGATACGATCAAGGCTTTTCAGCATTTCATCTTGGGTGATGAGGGAAAAGTCCTCGACACCATGGCGGTCAATCAGCCGTTGGCGGACCTGTTCGGCCATGGAGGATGCGCTGATCCCGGGCCGATAGGTCACGTCGATCTCCATCAGGCCGCTGCGGTTGAACAGGCTCAGGGCGCGTTCCACAGGGATGTAGACGATGTCGTCCAGATCGAAGCCCAGCATCTGTCCCTTCTCGGTCATGACACCCACCACCCGGTAGCGTTCGCCGCCCACGCGGATGAACTGGCCAAGCGCATTCTGTGTGCCAAAGAGTTCCTGTTTGACCTTGTGGCCCAGTACTGCCCAGGGCTGTGGATAACCGTTGCGACTGTCGGGCAGAAAGCGGCCCTGAGCGATCTCGAAGCGCCAGGCCGCGGCCATATCGCTGCCGCTGCCGATAATGTCGGTGTGGCGTACACGCCGGCCGAATTCAATGGCGCCGCTGCCCTGAACCACCGGAACGACATGCTCCACAAAGGGCAGAGACTGCAGGCTCCAGGCATCCTCGACCAGCAGGGGGCGGGTGCTGGCGAGCAGGCCTCCGGTGCCGCCGGTCTGGGATTTTCCTGGGTTGATGGCGATGATGCGGGTGCCGAACTGGGAAAAGTTTTCCAGTACATAGAGCCGAATGCCCGCGCCCAGCGTCGTCAGCAGCACCACCGCACAGATACCGATGGCGATGCCCAGAATGGTCAGGCTGCTGCGCATGCGGCTGGCGCGCAGGCTGGTCAGGGTCAGGCGGATATAGTCAGCGCTGCGCATCGGTAATGCCCTTGAGTGCCAGAACGGGGGGCAGGCGGGCGGCCTTGCGTGCCGGCAGCCAGGCAAACACAAGCGCAACCGCGATGGCCAGCAGGATGGCCCCGGCCAGCGCCCACCCCGGAACCGAAACCGGGAACTGTGGCCAGAGCCAGTGACCGGTCCAGAGCAGTGCATAACCGATCATTACGCCCAGCGCGGCACCCAGCAGAGCCATCATCAGCGCCTCGCTGAGGAACAGGCGGTGCACCTGACGCTCACTGGCGCCCAGTGCCTTGAGCAGCCCGATCTCCGAGGTGCGCTGGCTGACGCTGATCAGGGTGATGTTCATGATCAGAATGCCGGCGACCACCAGACTGATGGCCGCAATGGCTCCGACCGCCAGTGTCAGCAGTTGCAAAATGTCATTGAATACGCCCAGCAGGCTGTCCTGTGTGATCAGGGTGACGTCCCGCTCGCCCTGATGTCGCGCCTGAATCAGATCAAGAATGGCCGGCTTAACGTCATCGGTCATGTCAACATGGCGGACCTGTACAAACAGTCGGAACAGTCCCTGAGTATCGAACAGTTGCTGTGCGCTGGCGACCGGGATGATCACCGCCTCGCTCATGTCGGTTCCAAGGGAAACGCCACGATTTTCCAGCACCCCAATGACGCGGCAGCGTCGGTCAGCGGTGCGCAGCCAGCGACCCAGTACCGGTGTCTGGTCGAACAGGTCCTCTCGCACGACCTGACCGATGACACAAACCGGCTCGGCCCGCTCCAGTTCCAGTACAGGCAGCAGACGTCCCTGGGCGGCGCTGAGCTGCCGAATCTGGAAAAATGCCTCACTGGTGCCGACCACCATCAACTCTCGGTTGCGACCGTTGGCTTCCGCTTGTGTCAGCCCAACGACCAGAGGGGCAACCGCCTTGACCCCCGGCAGTCCCAGTACCGCACGGGCATCATCCAGCGTGAGGTCGCGCGTGCCTTCGCCGGTCAGTGGCGGCAGGCCCCCGGTGGTTTCCTTGCGCCCCGGCAGCACGATCAGCACATCGTTGCCCAGCAGGCTGAACTCTTCCAGCACGAAGCGACGCGCGCCTTCCCCCATGCCGGTCAACAGCAGTACGGCCGAGACACCGACGGCTGTAGCCAGAAGGGTCATCAACGTACGAAACCATTGCCCCGTGAGCAGGCGCAGGTTGAATCGGATCAGATCAGTGGCCTGCATCTCGCTCATCCTTCAGCAGACGGCCATCCTGCATCCAGAGCCTGCGCCGGGCACGCCTGCCCATAGCGGCATCGTGGGTGACGATCACAAGCGTGATGCCGTCCTCGTTCAGCTCTTCCAGCAGTTCGATTACGTCCTGTCCCGAGTGGCTGTCGAGGTTGCCGGTGGGCTCGTCTGCCAACAGCAGGCCGGGTTTGCGGATCACGGCACGGGCGATGGCAACGCGCTGTCGCTGGCCGCCGGAGAGCTGGTGGGGAAGGTGGTTGGCGTGGCGTTCCAGTCCCAGTCGCGTGAGCAGTTCGTCCACCCGCGGTCGACGCGCGGACGGTTCGGTGCCGGTCAACACCAGTGGCAGCTCAATGTTCTCGCGGGCGGTCAGACGGTCAATCAGGTGGTAGGCCTGAAACACGAAGCCGATGCGACGGTTGCGCTCGGCGGCTCGGGCTTCCTCTTTCAGCGTCATCATGTCCGTGTCGTCGAGCCAGTAGTGTCCGCTGTCGGGGGTGTCCAGCAGTCCCAGCATGTTCAGCAGGGTAGACTTGCCGGAGCCTGAGGGGCCCATGACGGAGAGGTATTCACCGGCTTCGATCTCAAGGTCCACATGGTCCAGCGCCTGTACCGGTTCGTCCCCCAGCTGATAACGCTTGCACAGCTGCTGCAACCGGATCATGGCGCCGGTACCACCCGAGCGCCATCGCCCGCTCCGCTGTCCAGTGAGCGCAGAATGCGATCGCCTGCTTCAAGGCCCTCGACCACTTCGGTCCAGGTCCAGTTGCCCAGTCCGGTCTTGAGTTGCACGGCCTGCAGGGTGCCGCTGTCGTCGTCATAGCGCAGTACTCGGTTGTTCTGAAGCAGGGTTTCAGTCGGCACACGCAGCACGTCCGCGTGCTGCTGGATGATCACTTCAATATCGGCACTGTATCCGACCAGCAGGTGGGCATCGGTGGGTGGTGGGGTGAAGCGAACATCCACATCGACGGTGCGGGCCTGTTTTTCCAGCTCGGAGACAAAGGGCGCAATGCGCGAGACCTCGCCGGCAAAACTCTGGCCCCGGAAGGCGTCCAGCGTGATGCGCACCGGCTGACCCATCGCCAGCCGTGCGGCCTCGACTTCATCGATGGGGGCGCGCACATACAGGCAGCTGTCGTCGATCAGGTCAACGGCCGGCGGTGTGGGGACGCCGGGTGGGGAGGGGGTGACGTACTCGCCCACCTCGCCATTGATTTCGGCGACGACCCCGGCAAAGGGCGCCTTGAGCAGGGTTTCTTCCAACAGCACCTGATGCAGTCGGAGCGTGGCCTCGGCCTGCTCAGTCAGCGCCTGGGCCTCCTCGCAGGCCAATGCGGCACGGCGGGACTCGGTCTGGCGCTGATCCAGCAGTTCATCAGAGGCCAGGCGCTCACGGGCCAGTGACTCGGTTCTGCGCGCTTCACGCTGTGCCAGAGCGGCGGTGTCACAGAGGGCGCTGGCATGAATCTCGCGGGCCCTGAGGGTGGCGGCCACTTCATCCATGCGTGCCTTGATGTCGCGGTTCCAGAGTTCCAGCAGGGCCTGCCCCTGTTCCACGTGATCGCCTTCGTCCACCAAAAGGCGCTCGACGCGACCACCCTGAGGCATCGACAGGCGGGAGCGGCGACAGGCACGCACGGTGCCGGCACGGCTGTTGGCGGCGAGCTGTTCCACAACGCCGGTTTCAACGGTGGTCAGTGAGACTTCAATGGGCTTGGGCCGGTTGAACCAGTAAAGGGCTATGCCGGCAAGGATTAACAATAACAGGAAGGTGAGCAGCTTTTTCATCCGGCGGGGCTCCTTGTGTCACGGATGCAGTATAGGCAACTCAGCTGCGGTGACGCATGTCGGTTCGGTGCAGCTCAAGGCCATGGTCGCGGCAGCGCGCATAGTTTTCGCGGGTTGCGGCCAGCACCTCGGGGGTCTGAATAACGATCTCGACAAGGCGTTCGAATTCGAATGCGGTATCGGGAAGCCTGCCAGACAGGTTGATAAAGACTTCACGGTGATTCGGCAACTGCTCACCCCAGCCGATCTCGATCGGTGAGGCGGGCAGTCCACCCAGCAGAACATGGGGGACGAAACTCTGTGGACGTGCGGTCCACAACTGCTGGTCCAGCTGGCGTGCCGCTGTCTCGTGCTCGGTACTGATGAACACACGCATACCGAGCCCGAGAATTTTTTCGCACAGGCGGCACAGAAAGGCCGCCCGGCTTTCGGGCTCGGTGTCCGGCAGAATGTAATAGTCTGCGCGGGACACGCTTATTCCCCGTGGTCGTGGTCGTGCTCGTCAATCTCGACCTGCTCGGCCAAATCCAGCAGGTACTGACACAGCATGGGCACGCAGCGTCCGGTTGCGCCCTTCTCCTTGCCGTTGCTGTTCCAGGCAACACCGGCGATATCCAGGTGAGCCCAGTTGTACTCCTTGGTAAAGCGGGACAGGAAGCAGGCTGCGGTGATGGTGCCTGCCGCTCGGCCACCGATGTTGGCGATATCAGCGAAGTTGGAGTCCAGCTGTTCCTGGAACTCATCCCACAGCGGCAGCGGCCAGCCGCGGTCGGCTGCATAGTCACCGGCTTCCAGCAGTGCGGAGGCGAGCTCTTCGTTGTTGGACAGTACACCGGTAGCCTGATGGCCCAGGGCGATGATGCAGGCACCGGTCAGGGTGGCAATATCGACCACGGATTGAGGCTCGAAACGACCGGCATAGGTGAGTGCATCACACAGCACCAGACGGCCTTCGGCATCGGTGTTGAGAATCTCAACGGTCTGTCCGGACATGGTGGTGACGATGTCACCCGGCTTGGTGGCCTTGCTGCCGGGCATGTTCTCGGCGGCGGCAATGATACCAACTACGTTGATCGGCAGCTGCATTTCGGCCAGCGCTTCCATGGTACCGAGTACGCTGGCCGCACCGCACATGTCGAACTTCATCTCGTCCATGCCGGCGCCCGGCTTCAGACTGATGCCGCCAGTGTCAAAGGTGATGCCTTTGCCGACCAGTGCATGGGGCTTTTCATCGTCCTCGCCGCCACGGTATTCGATCACGATCAGTTGTGAAGGCTGGGCGCTGCCTTTGCCAACAGCCAGCAGTGCGTTCATGCCCAGCTCGGCCATCTGCTCTTCATCCAGCACATTGACCTGCAATTCCTCGAATTCTTCCGCCAGTGCCTGTGCCCGCTCGGCCAGATAGACAGGTGTGCAGATGTTGCCCGGCAGGTTGCCCACTTCGCGGGCTGTATCAACGCCGTTGGCGATGGCCACGCCATCGAGCAGGGCGCCTTCACCCAGTTCGATGTCCTCTTCGTCAAGCTTGATCATGATCTGTTCAAGCTTGATCGGATCGGCTTTCTTGCTCTTGGTCTCATCGTACTGATAGAAATCAGCCGAGATCCATTCCACCAGCTGACGGGTTTCGCGGTACACATCGTCCTGTTCGCTGGCGCAGCCATCGAGTGCAAACAGTACTGAGCCGATACCCGACTTTTTCAGGGTGGCGGTGATGCCCTTGATCAGCTTGCGGTAATGACGATCCTTGCGCTCCTCAGGCTTGCCCAAGCCCACCAGCAGGACACGATTGGCCTTGATGCCCGGTACCTTGAACAGCAGCAGCTGTTCACCGGCCTTGCCACTGATGTCGCCACTGTTGATCAGGTCGCTCAGGTAGCCGTTGGCAGCCGTGTCGATCGCCTCTGCGGAGGGGCAGAGTTTACCCTCGGCTTCCAGTGCAACTACGATGCATTCGGTTTCCAGTGTTTCGACACTGCCGTTGATAATCTCAAAATCCATGACGACTCCGTACAAGACATTGCAGACTGATTGGGTGATAATGCGGGGCTTGCTTGATGTCAGGCATCCCGGTGATGTAACCGGTCCGGTGCCGAACGTTGTGCCGCGCAGTTCATAGCTAGATCCAACGCGCACTATAAACCATTTCTCCGATTGGAAACCATGGCGGTGAAAGGGAATCTGTTTTGATTATCTTCCGTTACCTCGCCCGTGAGGCGTTGATTTCAACTCTGGCTGTTACCTCTGTACTGCTGCTGATTATCACCAGTGCACGCCTGATTAAATATCTGGCCGATGCTGCGACCGGCAAGCTGGATGCAGCTTTTGTGTTCTGGGTCCTGCTTTGGCGTATTCCCGGTTTTCTCGAGCTTTTGCTGCCGCTGGGACTTTTTCTCGGCATTCTGCTGGCGTTCGGACGGCTCTATCTCGACAGCGAGATGGTGGTGTTGAGGGCCTGTGGCATCAGTCAAAAAAGGCTGGTGCTGTATGCACTTGGGCCGGCTTCGCTGGTGGCACTGCTGGTGGCGGTGATGACGCTCTGGCTTGCTCCCCTTGGAGCTACCAAGTCGGAAGAGATCTTCAGTATTCAGGAGTCCAGAAGCGAACTGGAGCTGCTGACACCGGGCCGGTTCCAGTCTCAGACGGGCGGCCGGCAGGTCACTTATGCTGAATCGTTTGACAGCGAAAGCGGCCAGCTGCGCGAGGTGTTTATTGCACAGCGCAACGAGAACGGCGAACCGGTGGTACTGTTGGCTGAGCAGGCTGAACGCGTCATTTTGCCGGAGTATGGTGGCCGCTTTCTGGTGCTGCAGCAGGGGTATCGCTTTGATGGTGTACCCGGCTCAGCGGAGTATACCCGCACCGGTTACCGGGAGTACGGCATAAGCCTGCCCGAGGCAGAGTTGGCGCGTGAGGTGACGGAGCTGGATGCACAGCCGACGCTGGCTCTGGTAGACAGCGTGCAGCCGCGTGAACAGGCACGGTTGCACTGGCGTCTGTCTTTGCCGGTGCTGGCCTTTATCGTGACACTGATTGCGGTGCCGATGAGCCGAACCAATCCACGTCAGGGCCGCTTTGCCAAACTGATTCCGTCCATTGTCTTGTACCTGCTCTATCTATCATTGCTGACCAGTGCGCGTTCAGCCGTTGAGGATGGTGAGGCTGGCGTGTGGCTGCTGTGGCTGGTGCATGCGATATTCCTGACACTGGCTGCCAATCTGATTCTGGTGGAGCGTTTCTGGGGCGCACAGATCAATCGTGTCCGGAAGCGTCTGCCGCATGTCAGTTGGAGGAAGTCTGCATGATGAAGCTTGAGTGGTACATCGCGCGTCATGTTATTGGTGCCATTCTGGCTGTATTGCTGGTGGTGGTCGGTCTGGACCTTGTCTCGGCGCTGCTGGATCAACTGGATGATGTCGATGATCACTACACCTTTGTGGGTGTGCTTGAATACCTGATGTTGACTACTCCGCGCCGGATTTATGAGTTTATCCCCTTGAGCAGTCTGGTGGGTTGCCTGATTGGCCTGGGTATGCTGGCCAGTCACAGTGAACTCACCGTCATGCGAGCGGCAGGTTTTTCTACCCGACGCATTCTTGCTGCGGTGTTCAAGCCGGTGCTGGTGTTGGCGCTGTTCGCGCTGGTGTTGGGTCAGTTCATCGCGCCCTATACCGAGCAACGTGCCCAGAGTCTCAAGGCGCTTGCACAGGCCGGTGGTGGTGCGCTGAGTTCACGCTATGGTATCTGGCACCGTGAAGATCGCCTCTTTATTCATATCAATGCGGTAGAACCGGGGGGCGTGATTCATGGCGTCACCCGCTATCGGTTTGATGAGTCCCGCCAATTGGCTGAGGCGAGCTATGCGCGAATTGGGCGCTATGAGTCCGAGCGGTGGCAGTTAGAGGATGTCAGCACTACCGAGTTCACCGAAGGGCGTACCCAAGCGTCGCAGCAGTCTCAAGAGTCATGGGAGAGTGGACTGACGCCCGATCTTCTGTCGGTGATCGTGGTTGAACCGGTGGACCTTCCGATCAGTGGCCTCTGGTCCTATTCGAGTTATCTTCAGGCCCAGGGGGTCAATGCGGATACCTATCTGCTGGCGTTCTGGACCAAGCTGTTGCAGCCCCTGGCAATTTTGGCACTGGTGCTGATTGGTGTTTCATTCATTTTTGGTCCACTGCGCAGCGTGACGGTCGGCCAGCGGGTGATTGCGGGGGTTGTGTTCGGTTTACTGTTCAAATTTGCACAAGACCTGCTTGGTCCGGCCAGTACCGTGTTTGGCTTCCCGCCCTTCATCGCAGTAGTGCTGCCAGTGCTGCTGTGCATGGTGGCAGGTGGCTGGCTGCTGCGTCGAGCGGGTTAAATTCAGATTGATTACGGTTTTTGTGGTGAGGGTTTGGGCAGCTGAACAATACAGCTGCCTGACCAGCGGTCATGCCAGCTCAGGCGCTCATCCGTGAACAGCATCCAGAGCAGTCCGATGCCGCACAGGCCCAGGGATGGGATGGCGCAGAGGAATCGCACCAGCGCCTTGCTCCAGCTCAGGCGGCCGCCTTCAAGTGTCTGAACCCGGAGGCGCCAGGCGAGCATGCCCAATGTCTGTCCATTGCGGGTCCAGAAAAAGCCGAAAAACAGAAATGTGATACAAAACAGCGCCGAGTTGAACAGGGCAACCGCTGACGGTGAACTGGTCTGGGCGCTGATCGCTTCGCCATCGTTCAGCATGACACCGACCCCACCTACAATCATCCAGATCGCAATTACCAGCAATGCGTCATACACCATGGCCAGCAGGCGCTTGACCAGTGAGGCCGGGCGGGTGTCGGTAAACTCTTCAGCAAAGGGGCGGTGCATCGGCATGTCCGGATCCATCGGTTGGGTTGGCGACGGATTGTAGCACCAGGGCGGTATCAGGGTGAAACCCTGCCAGCGGTGCTGGCAGGGAGAGGGCATTACTTGAATGGCGTGACGAACTTGGCCTTGTAGCGCTCGGCCAGAGACTGGGCTTCCTCCAGTTGAGATTCATCCAGCTTCATCAACAGGCGAGCCTCGATGGCGCGGGCAGTGCCGTTGCCCATTTCGGCCGCGTTGTGCATCCAGGCGTAGGCCAGAATGTTGGTATCGATGCTGGTGTCCTGTCCATGACTGTTGGAGTAAAGCGTGCCCAGGAAGAACATGGCATCCATGTGGCCCTGCTCAGCCGCCTTGCGATACCACTGTTCGGCCTGAGCATAGTCCTGCTCAACACCCGTGCCGAAGTTGTAGCTGCGGCCCAGGTTATGCCAGGCAGCCACTACATCCTGATCGGCGGCACTGCGATACCACTTGAGGGCTTCGTCATTGTCGCGGGCAACGCCCTGGCCGAACTCATACATTTCGCCGATACGGTTCTGGGCTTCGGCGTCACCATTCTGAGCCTGAGGCAACAGGCGATCAAATTCGACCTTGTATTCCCGGTTCTTCAATGCGCGCAGGCTGTTGACGCTATCCAGATGCCCTTGCCGGGCACCGCTTTCATAGTAGCGACGGGCCATATCGGTGTTTTTTTCAACACCCCAGCCGTTCTCGTACATCTGGCCCTGCAGGTTCAGTGCGGCTGGGTCCTGATTCTTGACCAGGCTTTCCAGCTCGGAAAGGGCTTTGGTGTAATCGCCGGCATCGATGGCGCGTTGGGCCGCGTCGACGCTGGCGGCCAGTGCTGATGTGGTGTGCAGGGAAAACAGCAGGCCTGCTGCTGCAAGAAGGGTAGATTTGTTCATTGAAGCCATGCCTTCATCATCGTTATTGATGCATTTCAGGAAGTCGTGTTGCAACGGCTTCCACCGAATCGGGTGTACAGACGGATACAACAGTTGTGACCGGACTGATAGTACAAGATAATGCTTCTACTTTAGTACGAGTTGAAACTTGAACTTTCATCCGTATAAGCCACTTCTAATATGTCTATTGTACAGGAAAAGATTGCTCAGCGGCACCTGCCCTGAATCTTCTGCTGAACGCCTGACAGGAGCCCGAAATGCTGAAACGAATGACCATCAGGAGCAAACTGGTGCTGGGGTCGGTGCTGCCGATTATCGGTCTGCTCGTTATTGTGATCACCTCCCTGATTGAATTGAACAAGGCTAACCAGGGCATTGATCAGCTCTATGTGGACCGGATCGTACCGCTTGAACTGCTGAAAAACGTGTCGGATAACTATGCAGTTAACATTATTGATACGGTCAATAAGGTCGACAAGAGTCTGATGAAGGCCGAAGACGGCTTGGCCGTTGTCATCCAGGCGCGCGAAAAAATCAAGCAGGACTGGCAGCACTACACTTCCACTGACCTGAACCCGCAGGAGCAGAAGCTGGTACAGGAAGCTGATGGTCTGCTCAAGCGTGCGGACAGTGCGATTGAAAAACTGATTGAGCGCATGAAAACGCTCAGCGGACTGACCTACGGTGACATGTACGGTTTTAACGGGGACCTCTACGCCGATGTTGACCCGATCAGCGAAAAGGTGGCAGAACTGGTTGACCTGCAATTGAGTGAAGCAGATCAGATGCGTCAGGAATTGCGTCAAAGGTATGAACGTCAGCGCGCATTTCAGATCGGTTTGTCAGCTGCCGTTGTGGTAGTGCTGGCGTTGCTGGGCTTGCTGATTTACCGCTCCATTCGTCAGCCGCTTGAGCATTTACAGGATGTAATGGATAACGTTGCCACCAATTCTGATCTGCGTCTGCGTGCCGAAATCGAGGGTGACAACGAACTCAGCCATATCGCTGGCAGCTTTAACAAGATGCTGGCCCAGATGCAAAGTCTGGTAGGGCATATCTCCGGTGCGACCACCCAATTGGCGGCTGCAGCTGAAGAGATGAGCAGCATCAGCAGCCACTCAAGCCAGACGATCAACAGCCAGCGTGCCGAAGTGGAGCAGGTTGCGGCAGCCATGAACGAAATGGTGTCGACGGTACAGGAAGTGGCCGGCAGCGCCGAAAGGGCGGATCAGGAAGCGCGATCCACGCATGACGAGGCCGATTCCGGTAACCGAGTTGTCGTGGATGCGGCTCGTGCGACCAGTGATCTGGTCGACCAGGTGCGCAAGGTTGCAGCACAGATAGCCGTGGTGGAGCAGGACAGTGAAAGCATAGGCAGTGTGGTCGATGTGATTCGCGGCATTGCAGAACAGACCAATTTGCTGGCCCTGAACGCGGCCATCGAAGCGGCTCGTGCAGGTGATCAGGGACGGGGCTTCGCGGTGGTGGCGGATGAGGTTCGTTCACTGGCTCAGCGCACCCAGGAGTCAACTGAAGAGATTCAGCAGGTGATCGGCCGTCTCCAGGTTGGAACGCGTGATGCCGTTACGGCGATGAAAGTGAGCCAGGAACGTGCAGAGCTGACCGGCGAGCAGGCCGAGAAAGCTGGTGAAGCGCTGCGCCGCATTTCAGAAGCGGTCAAGCGCATCACCGACCTGAACGCCCAGATTGCAAGTGCATCTGAGGAGCAGAGCAGCGTTGCCGAAGAGATCAACCGCTCTCTGGTGACCATCAACGACAATGCTCAGGAATCCGCAGCCGGGGCAACCCAGACCGAGACTGCCAGCCATGAACTGTCACGGCTGGCAGCGGAACTACAGAGTATGACGGCGAAATTCCGTACCTGATGCTATTAGGCTCAGTCCCCGCGCTGGGGGCTGAGCAGCTCGATCATGTACCCGTCAGGATCGCGCACAAATGCCAGAATCGTACCTGAATTTGAGTTCTTCATCGGACCGGCTTCTCGCACAACCTGTCCTCCTTTTGCCTTGATCTGGTCGCAGGCCTCGTACACATCATCCACTTCGATAGCGATATGACCATAGCCGGTGCCAAGGTCATACTGATCGGTGTCCCAGTTGTGGGTGAGTTCCAGAACGGTATTGTCAGTTTCGTCACCAAAGCCGACAAATGCCAGCGTGAAACGGCCTTCCGGGTAGTCCTTGCGGCGTAGCAGACGCATCCCGAGGACTTCAGTATAGAAGGAAAGCGATTTTTCCAGGTCAGTAACCCGGTACATGGTGTGTAGCATGCGCATCGGTACACCTCGTGTTTAAGAGTGGAACTGAATTAGAATCGCAAGTCTAACGCACCAGACTTGCGGCTTTCAGTCTATAGTGATTAATTATGTATATTCACAACAAGTGCCAAGGGGGCAAACAATGTTTCAGGATATGACAAAGCAGATGACCGAATCGATGGGACCTTTCCGTGATCTGGTGAACATCCAGACCAAAATGCTGGAGGAGCTGACCCGCCAGCAGATGGAGTGTACCAAGGCATGCATCGAAGCAACCATGCAGCAAACCAGCGAACTGCAGAAGTGCAAGACGCCGAATGACCTGATTGAACTGCAGCAGGCCTATGCCAAGGAGCTGGAAGAAACCCTGCGAGCGGCCAATGAACAGAATCTGAAAGCCCTGACCTCAGCTCAGCAGGCGATGCAGCAGCTGGCACAAGGCTCCATGGATGCCATGACCGGCAATAAGAAGTAAGCTGTACCAGGCGTTATCAAGCAGCCCGCAGGGCTGCTTTTTCATTTATGTACAGGACATGGTCACCTTTCCACCTGAGCGCATATGGATACGCGCAGGCGGCTGATAATCGAGAATTGCTATGAGTACCCCCATCGGCCTGTTTTATGCCAGCACCACGGGCAACACTGAAATGATTGCAGAGCAGATTGCGGCGCTGCTGCCTGAACAAATTCATTTGCATGACATTGCGACCGAGGGTGTGGTCGAAATGGCACAGTATCAATACCTGATCATGGGTATCCCGACCTGGGACTTTGGTGAGTTGCAGGAGGACTGGGATGAGCATTGGCCTGCCTTGCAGGCACTGGATTTCAGCGGCAAGAAGATCGCTCTGTTCGGCCTGGGGGATCAGCTTGGCTACGGTGAGTGGTTTCTGGATGCAATGGGAGCGCTCAACGAGGTGTTGCAGGAAGCAGGTGGGGAGGTGGTTGTACCCTGGCCGGTAGACGGTTACCGGTTCGAGGCGTCAAAAGCTTTAACTCAAGACAAACGCTGCTTTGTGGGCCTGGCATTGGATGAAGACGGTGAGCATGGCTTGAGTGAAGAGCGAATCCGTACCTGGATGCCTCAGGTGTTGGCCGCATTTGAGGCCTGACGGGCTCCCCGCCAGCGACAGATCAGGTACCAGAGCAATCCAGATACCTGCAGCAGTGTTGCTCCCGCCAGAGCCCAGCGAAAGGCCGTGGCGGGATAATGTTGGCCATCTTCGGATGGCCACAGACTGATCACCGCACCCATTCCCCATTGCACAATGAATGCACCCAGAAAAATGCCCAGGTTCAGGCTGGTGCTGACCCGTGCACTGATCGCAACCGGAAACTGCTGACTAAGGCCTGCGAACATCAGCGTACCTGACGTCCCGAAAAAGCCGAATACCGCCCAGGCCAGCAGGTTGGCCTCACCGGGCTGAATCTGGATCCACAGCAACGCGAGCGTGAAGCACAGCATGCCGGTAAAACTGACACTGGGCGTGCTGATGCCCAGCCGGTTCAGGCGGCCGGTGATGAACCCCAGTAACAGAAATCCGGCTACCATGCTGGCGGCAGAGACAAACAGCACGCCGGCAGCGGCACTGGCGCTCAGGGCGCTGACTTGCTGCAGCCACAGGCCGGCCCAGAGAGACTGGGTCGCGATAAAGACCGACTGCGACAGCATGCTGGCCGGCGCCAGTTGATAGAAGGCCGGGGTGCGCACGACGGCCCAAGTCTGGCTCAGCAGGGCCACGATGCCCTCTGAAGGCCTTTTCATTGCCGTTTTGGGTATGCACCCGCGTACCAGGGCTGCGATCAGGATGCTGAACACGGCTGTCGCCATGAAAATGCCACGCCAGTCGGTGAATGTCAGGGCAAATTCGACAGGGGCGGTAGCCGTGAGCGCGCCGAGTCCGCCACTGGTCAACTGCAGGCCGTTGATTGCGGGAAGCTGATCCCGCTTGAGCCAGCTGGTATAGCACTTGAAGGCCGCCATCAGGCAGGCCGAAACACCGATGCCGATCAGGCCACGCCCGATCCAAAGCATAAGGCTGCTTTCGGCCATTGCGAAAGTGAGACTGCCGGCGGCGGCGAACAACAGCAGGGCGGATGCTACATCTCGAGTCTGATAACGGTCCAGCAGAATGCCCAGCGGAATCTGGCAGGCTGCGAAGGTGAGAAAGTAGGCACTGGAAATAAGACCCAGAGTGGCAGCGCTGATACCCAGCTCAGCCATGATCTCGGGGGCAACCACAGCATTGATGACACGAAACAGGTAGGACAGCCAGTAGCCCAGTGCAAAGGGGATCAACAGTCGCAAGGTGAAAAGAGTGGAAGTCTGCATGAAATGTGCTGTCTGCCAAAAAGACTCAAAGTATACCCCTTAAATCGGGAACTTGTTTGATTAGGTTGCGCTCATATAGAATTGCGTTCAGACCATCAATGAAAAGGGAAATCGATATGAAAAAGATCGCAATGCTTGGATTGGCAGGGGTTATGGCGCTGGGCAGCACGGCTGCGCTGGCGGCAGAAGCGGAAGATGCCATCAAATACCGTCAGGGCGTATTCAGCGCTGTTAAATGGCACTTCGGCACTATGGGTGAAGTGGTCAAGGGTAAACAGGATTACAACGCAGAAGACTTTGCACGCCGTGCAGATATTGTGGCTCAGCTGAGCAAGCTTCCGCTGGAGGGTTTTATTGCAGGTTCCTATGAAGGTGATACCGACGCTCTGCCGGCGATTGAGCAGAACTGGGACAAGTTTGAAGGTGGCATGAACATGTTTGCCGAAAAGGCTGATGCGCTGGCGGCTGCGGCCAAAACCGGTGACATGGACCAGATTCGTCCGGCTTTCGGTGAGGTGGGCAAGACCTGCAAGGGTTGCCACGACAACTTCAAGGACTGAACTGCAAGCGGTTAGAACTTGAATTGAAACAGGGCGCCTATGTGGCGCCCTGTTTGTATTCAAAGCAGGTTGAGCAGGCTCCAGACAATAGCAGCTGCAACGAGGGCCAGCAGCAGCCCACGCAGGAACGGGGCGAACGGGTAGCTTGGCGCATCTGCTGAGGCTGGCTTGCGCCCGTGCAACATGGCCTGAACCAGCTTCTCGCGCTTGAACAGCTGATGGTAAATGACGCCCAGCAGATGCAGGCCGATGGCGATCAGCAGAATATCAAACAGCCACTTGTGCCAGCGAGTGATCTCCACACTCAGGTCGTAACTGATCAGGTGTACCAGCGGTCCTTCGGTAATAATCTCATCATTGGCAAAGAGCCCCGTACTCGCCTGGGCTGCAGCCAGTAGCAACAAAGCCACGACCATCCAGCCTCCCAGCGGGTTATGGCCCAGATGGTGCGGTTCGCGGCGTTGCAGCATCTGAAGGGCGTAGCGGGCCGTGGTAATCGGTGAGCGTACGAATTCGCTGAAGCGAGCATGGTGGCTGCCGGCAAAGCCCCACATCAGGCGGAACAGAACCAGCCCAAGCACCGTATAGCCGGCATACATGTGCCAGCTCATCCAGTTGCCGCCCTGTTCGCTGGTCCACCAGGCAAACAAAATGCTTGCGGCCAGGGTCCAGTGAAACAGACGCACATAAATATCCCAGACGGGTTTCCTTTCCAGTTTGGCAGAGTGTTCGGTCATGTCAGAGTCCAGTTAACCAAAGGTGACAGAAAATGCTGGCCACATAACCCAGCAGGATGGCCCAGCTCCATTTCAGATGGCTCATGAAGGTATAGGTTCCCTGGGCCTGCCCCATTAAAGCCACGCCGGCGGCTGAGCCGATTGAAAGCAGCGATCCACCTGTGCCGACAGTCAGGGTCGCCAGTAGCCATTGATCAAGCGTCATCCCTGGGTCCATCGACAGTACGGCAAACATGATCGGGATATTATCCACCAGCGCTGAAAGCAGACCGATCAGGCTGTTGGCCAGGGGTATTCCAAGACTGCCATACAGCAGCGTGGAAAAATCAGCCAGGTAGCCCAGTGTGGCCAGGCCACCCACACACAAAACGATACCGTAAAAAAACATCAGAGTGTCCCAGGAGGCACGCTCAACTACTTTGAAGATATCAAACCGACGCACTACGCCGGTGTGGTCGCCACGCAGCATGCTGTGGTTGCTTGTGTTCTCGGCATGGTGGTGAGTGATATGACCCTGTTCACGAAAGACGGGGTCATGCAGGCTCAGGTAATAGCCGTACAGTTTCAAGACTCCAAGCCCGGTCATCATGCCCAGAACCGGTGGCAAGTGCAGCATGCTGTGTACCAGTACAGAGGCGATAATGGTACCGAGAAACATCAGCATGATGGTAACACCGCCCTTTTTCATGCGTTGATGGCGCTGGCTGCCGGCAGGACGTCCATTTTTAATGGCAAGGCTCATCAGTGCTGCCGGTATCAGCCAGTTCACCAGCGCCGGCAACAGTAGATACGAGAACTGAGTGAAAGAGACATGTCCCTGCTGCCAAACCATCAAGGTGGTAATGTCTCCAAATGGGCTGAAGGCACCACCGGCATTGGCGGCTACAACCACATTGATGCAGCCTACTGAAATAAAGCGATAATTATGGTTGCCGACAGCCAGCACAACGGCACCCATCAGCAGGGCGGTTGAAAGGTTGTCGGCAATGGGGGATATGCAGAAGGTCAGTACGCCGGTGATCCAGTAGATACTGCGCAGTGAAAAACCGCGTGAAACCAGCCAGGTACGCAGGGCCTCGAATACACGCCGTTCTTCGAGCATATTCACGAAGGTCATGGCGGCCAGAAGAAACAGGAATAGTTCGGCATAGTCCAGAATATACAGCCTCAGCTCGGCCCCGGCGGTGACTTGATCTCCCTGCTGGCGATAGGCAAGCCCGACCAGTACCCAGATCAGGCCTGCCGCCACGATGACCGGCTTTGACTTGCGCAACGCAAGCCGCTCCTCCATGACCACGAAGACGTAGGCCAGCAGGAAGATCAGCAGTGCCAGATAACCATAGACACTGGCTGTTAGATCCAGAAGTTGAGGCGTTTCCTGCACACCTGCCTGAGCCTGCGATGACAGCAGCGCCATAAATGCCGTTGGCAGAAGATGTTTCCCTATCATGCGGACTCCTGAGTCGATCAGGCCATTCTTGCTGACCTTGGCATGCAAGTCGAGTATACAGGCAGAGATTGAGGAACTGTTGCACAATCGTTCAAACAGGGCCGAGGATCAGTTAGAATACCTCCCTTTTTCCAAGCAGCGAGTTTGTAGCCCCACCATGGAAATCAATCCGATTCTCAACAGTCTGAAAGAGTTCAGCGAGCGCACTCAGTCGCTGCGCGGCTACCTTGATTATGATGGCAAGCGTGAACGGCTTGAAGAGGTTGAGCGTGAGCTGGAAGATCCGGGTGTGTGGAACAATCCAGAAAATGCACAGCAACTTGGCCGTGAGCGCTCTGGTCTTGAATCGGTGGTGAAAACCATCGACGAGCTGACCATTGGTATCAGCGATGCCCGTGATCTGCTGGATATGGCGGTAGAAGAAGACGACGAAGATACTGTCGCCGAAGTTGAAGCAGATGTCGAGCGTCTGCGCTCCCAGTTGGAACAGCTTGAATTCCGCCGCATGTTCTCCGGTGAGGCCGATGCGAACAATGCCTTCCTGGAGATACAGGCCGGGTCAGGGGGAACCGAGGCACAGGACTGGGCCAACATGATGTTGCGCATGTACCTGCGCTGGGGCGAGAGCAGAGGCTTCAAGACCGAGTTGCTGGAAGTGTCCGGCGGTGAAGTTGCCGGCATCAAATCTGCCACTATCCGATTTGAGGGCGAATACGCCTATGGCTGGCTGAGAACCGAAACCGGTGTTCACCGTCTGGTGCGTAAATCGCCGTTCGACTCCGGTGGTCGACGCCACACCTCTTTCTCCTCGGTATTTGTCTCGCCGGAAATTGACGACAACGTGGACATTGAAATCAATCCGGCTGATCTGCGTGTGGATGTATACCGTGCATCCGGTGCCGGTGGTCAGCACGTTAACCGAACCGAGTCAGCCGTGCGTATTACCCATGAGCCTTCCGGCATTGTGGTGCAGAGTCAGTCGGCGCGTTCGCAGCACCAAAACCGTGATACCTGTATGAAGCAGCTGCGTGCCAAGCTCTACGAAATGGAGATGATGAAGCGTCGTGAAGCGGCACAGGAGCTGGAAGACTCCAAGGCTGATATCGGCTGGGGCAGTCAGATCCGTTCCTACGTGCTGGATGACCAACGCATCAAAGATCTGCGCACTGGCGTACAGACTTCCAACTGTGATCGCGTGCTTGATGGCGATCTGGATCAGTTTATCGAAGCCAGCCTCAAGGCCGGCCTCTAAGCATTCGTTTTAAGGTAACCCCGATGTCAGACAACAACGTGCAGCAAACCGTGCAGCAAGATGAAAACCGCCTGATCGCCGAGCGTCGCGAAAAACTCGCCGCCCTGCGTCAGGAAGGCAATGCCTTCCCCAATATCTTCCGCCGTGACAGCTACGCCGAAGATCTGCAGCAGGCGCATGGCGACAAGAGCAAGGAAGAGCTGGAGCAGGCCGGTATCCGGGTCGCCGTGGCGGGCCGTGTGATGCTCAATCGCGGCGCCTTTATGGTGTTGCAGGACATGAGTGGCCGTATTCAGCTGTACGTGAACAAGGAAGCGCGTGCCTTTGCCAAGACCGTAGACCTGGGGGATATCATCGGCGTCAGCGGTGTGCTGCACAAGTCCGGCAAGGGTGACCTGTATGTGGACATGGCTGAGTTCCAGTTGCTGACCAAGAGCCTGCGCCCGTTGCCCGACAAGTTCAAGGGGCTGCAGGACATGGAGATGCGCTATCGTCAGCGTTATGTCGACCTGATCATGAACGATCAGTCGCGCAAGGTGTTCGAGATGCGCTCGAAGATCGTCGCCGGCATCCGCAAGTATCTGATCGATCGTCGCTTCATCGAGGCTGAGACACCGATGCTGCACCCGATTCCCGGTGGTGCCACGGCGCGTCCGTTTACTACGCATCACAATGCGCTGGACCTGCAAATGTACCTGCGTATCGCACCGGAGCTGTATCTCAAGCGTCTGGTGGTAGGTGGTTTTGAGCGCGTGTTCGAGATCAACCGCAACTTCCGTAATGAAGGGCTCTCGACCCGGCATAACCCTGAGTTCACCATGATCGAGTTCTATCAGGCCTATGCCGATTACAACGATCTGATGGACCTGACCGAAGACATGCTGCGTACTGTGGCCCAGGATGTATTGGGTACCACAGTGGTGGTCAACACTGTGCGTAACGAAGAAGGCGAAGTGCTGGAAACCTTCGAGTACGACATGGGCAAACCGTTTACCCGCATGAGCGTGTTCGATTCCATTCTGCACTTTAATCCGGAGATTACCGCCGAGGCGCTGGCCGATGATGCGGCTGCTCGCCAGATCGCCGAGCGCATGGATATTGATGTTAAGGACAGCTGGGGGTTGGGCAAGGTACAGATCGAAATTTTCGAGAAGACTGTCGAACACCGCCTGCATCAACCGACCTTTATCACTGAGTACCCGACTGAAGTCAGCCCGCTGGCGCGTTGCAATGACAACAACCCGCACGTGACCGACCGATTCGAGTTCTTCGTGGCCGGCCGTGAACTGGCCAACGGCTTCTCGGAGCTGAACGATGCCGAAGATCAGGCCGAGCGTTTCCGCAAGCAGGTGGAAGAGAAGGATGCCGGTGACGATGAAGCGATGCACTATGATGCCGACTACATCAACGCTCTGGAATATGGTTTGCCGCCGACAGCGGGAGAGGGGATCGGTATCGACCGTCTGGTGATGCTGTTTACCGATTCAGCCTCCATTCGTGACGTGTTGCTGTTCCCGGCCATGCGTCCGCGTGGATGAGAACTGACGGCGAGCAGTGAGTTATCCACAGGGCCACTTTAAAGTGGCCCTGTTTGTTTACGGCGTGAATTTTCGGGAGACCCCCATGGCACTGGACAAGGCACCCAGCTGGCAGCCCTGGCTGCAGCAGGAGTTTGAACAGCCCTATATGCAGACCTTAAAACGGTTTCTGCAGTCAGAGAAGGCTGCCCACAAAGTCGTTTTTCCGCACTCCAGTGATTGGTTCCATGCGCTGGAAGCCACTCCGCTTGATCGCGTAAAAGTGGTGATTATTGGTCAGGACCCCTATCATCAGCCTGGACAGGCTCACGGCCTGTGCTTCTCGGTAAAGCCGGGTGTGCGCATTCCGCCTTCGCTGGTGAATATCTACAAAGAATTGCAGTCCGACCTGGGTATCGAGCCGGTCAACCACGGTTACCTGGAGCATTGGGCGCAGCAGGGTGTATTGTTGCTGAATGCGGTTCTGACCGTAGAGCAGAGCAATGCCAACGCGCATCAGGGCAAGGGTTGGGAGCAGTTTACCGACCGTGTCATCGAACTGGTCAACGCGCGGTGCGAGCATGTGGTGTTCATGCTCTGGGGCAGTTATGCACAGAAGAAGGGGGCCCGTATCGATCAGAACAAACACCGGGTGCTCAAGGCTCCGCATCCCTCACCACTTTCTGCCCATCGCGGTTTTCTGGGGTGTCGTCACTTCAGTCAGGCCAACCAATGGCTCTTGGAGCAGGGACGTGAGCCTATTGACTGGCAGTTGCCTTCATCCCCTGCGGCTTGACCTGAATGTGCTTCAGGCCGTGGGCTTTCAGGGTGGTGCAACGAGCAATGCCCAAATCGATTCCGATCCATCTCGCCATCGTCTTCAGGCTGGGATTCGCCTTGAGTGCTTATGTAAAGGAGGTAAATTCAAATGGATCTACTCAGCTGAGCCGATCCATTTGAGCAGTCATTGCCTGGTGATGCTGGCGCGGTTGAGTGGCTCAGCGCTTGCTTTGGAATAAAGCTGGATCCAGCTCGTAAGGCAGCGGTAGCAGTTGGAGCAGTGGCCCCTCGGGGTTACCCAGATGCAGTGGCTGATTTTCAGCCTGATCCTTGGCGATGACAGCCAGCAGCCTGTAACCGCCTGGAATATGGGCTGCACGCACGACCTGACCCACATTGTCTTTCTGTGCAGAAGCCAGTGTATCGCCCGGACTGGGGGCGTCTTTGCAGTGGACCTCAGCAAGGTACATCGGTTTTTTTAGCTGGCCGCGATGCTGCAGGCGGGTGACGATCTCCTGTCCGGTGTAGCACCCTTTGGTGAAACTGACGCCGTTAAGGGCTTGCAGATTTGTCATCTGGGGAATGAATGCCTCAGAGGTGACAGGTGCCAGCTCGGGTACGCCCGCATCAATTTCAAGAAGTTCCCAGTCATTGCGCTGTGCAGGGCTGGCGCTCTGCTCTACCAATTCCAGCACTTGTGGCATCAGTCGGGTTTCAAACCAGCATTCACGCCGGGCTCCGGGGCGCTCCGTGACCAGCAGGTGTGCAATCCCGAAGGCGCTACTCAAGCGGTCGCCAATCTCGGATGCGTTGGGGCCCTGCAGCCCTATGCCGATCAGGTCTTCTTCCAGTTCGGCCTCTGCCTTGGAGAAAACAATGTATTTCTTGAGCAGTGTTAGGGCATTTTCAGCCATGTCGGTTCGAATACGCAGCCAATAGCCCGAGTCGCTGGCACGCATCACCTGATACAGGCTGTGCATGTGGCCCTTGATATTGCAATGAGCACCAGGCAAGGCCCCCATACGGTCCACTTCGCTCAGGTCACAGGTCAGCTGTCCCTGAAGGAACTTGTGAGCATCAGGTCCTTTCACTGAAATAATGCTGTAGTCGGTCAGGGGCACATAATGGGTACTGTGCTCGGCAGACGGCACCTTGATCAGTCTGTTGCCTTCCAGTTCGAACTCCGGCTGCTTGAGCCGATTAACCCAATGTGTATTCATGCTTTTCTCCGTTGCGACCTGATCTGGTTGCAGTGTAATGCATCGGCCAGCGCCTATCAGCCGACAATTGGCAGGGCTATTGGTTCTGCGCTGCCTGACCCAGTTGCTCACCCATGTGAACCGCGCTGCCGGCCTTGAGTGTGTCCTGCCAGTTCATACTGTCTTTGGGGAACAGCAGAATGACGGTTGACCCCAGCTTGAATCGGCCCATCTCGGCACCCTTTTCAAGCTGTGGCGGGGTGGTCGAATCAAATCGGTCCAGTCTCAATGGCTGACGTGGAAGCGGTGCGACTTGCCCGTTCCAGACGGTTTCGATACCGGCTACGATCATAGCGCCCACCAGCACCATTGCCATGGGGCCCAGCTCAGTTTCAAAGATGGCTACCAGGCGCTCATTACGGGCAAAGAGGTTATCGACACCCTCGGCCGTAGTGCCATTGACCGAGTATAGATCACCCGGAATATAGACCGTTTCCTTCAGCGTCCCCGTCAATGGCATGTGTACACGGTGATAATCACTCGGTGACAGATAGATGGTTGCGAACTCGCCATTGATGAAGGGTTCGGCGCGCCTTGCATCCCCGCCCAGCAGGGTTGTCAGGGCATAGCCGCGTCCCTTGGCCTGAAAAATGCGGCCATGCTCAATCTTGCCCAGCTGACTGATGGCGCCATCGGCCGGTGACAGCACGGCGCCCGGTGTTGTGTCCAGAATACGCGCATCGGGTTTCAGGGCGCGTGTAAAAAAGGCATTGAAGTGTTCGTATGCTTCAGGATCGGGCTGCAGGGCCTCACTCATGTCTACGCCGTAGCGTTTGCGGAACCAGTTGATAAACAGGTTCTTGAACCAGGGGGTGCGGCACTCGGCGAGGCGCCCGACCAGTCGCGACAGCAGATGCTGTGGCAGGAGGTGTTGCAGCAGAATAAACAATGTATCTTTCAACGCGAATTTCACTTATGCAGTAGTGGATTGTTCAACGGGCAGTTCGGGGCGGTTGCCCCATTCAAACCATGAGCCGTCGTAGCAGGAAAGCTGTTGCATGCCCAGCCAGGTGCCGACCAGCCAGGTGAGACCCGAGCGTCGATGGGTCTGGCAATGGGTCACGACGGGTTGGTCAAGGCTGATGCCAGCCTGTTGCAACAGTTGCTTCAGTTCGGCTACGGGCTTCAGCCGCGGCACTGGGCCAGGCTGCACTAGATCGGTCCACTCCAGATGGCGTGCCCCCGGTATATGTCCGCCCTTGAGGGCATTGACCACTTTTTCACCGGAAAATTCGGCAGCCGAGCGAGCATCCCACACGGTCAACCGCTCCTGTTCCAGAGCGGCCACAATGTCCTGAGCGCTCATGAGCAGTTCGGGACGGCTGAAACTGACCTGGCGTATGGCTGGGGTTGGGATATTGGCCGATGTCTCCAGCTCAAGACCAGCTGCCTGCCAGGCGGGCAGTTGCCCGTTCAAAACCGATGCGTGGCTGTGACCGATGCAGTTAAGTGTCCAGACCAGTCGTCCAGCCCAGGGGCCCATCTGGTCATCATAGGCAACGACCTGGGTTTCGGGGCGGATGCCAAGCTCTGAGCACAGATCGGTAAGCTGCTCTTCGGTCGGTATCAGGTTGGGGACGGGGCCAGTACCTCGCAAAAGTTTGGCCGCATCCAGCCGAACAGCGCTGGGTACATGGCCCCGATCGTAATGTTCCTGGCTGGAGAGGTCGATGATCAGCAGGTCAGGGTGGCTCAGTTGAGCCTGTAACGCCAGCGGCTCAACCACCAGAGGGAGTGTCAGCATAGTATGGACGACCGTTCGGATGTGATGGAGTTGATCATAACGAAGCCTGCGATAAGTCTCAAAGGCTCTGCCTAGAGACGTTTCAACGCAAGGGTTGCCGCGGCGCAGAGCTGGCGGAATTGCTCATACTGGAACTCCGACAGATGCTCGGCATCATCGCCGTCATCGGCATACAGTATCGCCAGCGGCTCGCCCTTGTGGAAAACAGACATCAGCAAATAATCACCGCTGTGTGCCGCCTCAATAAAGGGATCCGGCAGCATCGGGCGCAGGGTTTTGCGTTTGGCTCTGTCCAGCCATATGCCGGCAGGCTTGTCGGTCAGGCGCTTGAACAGGCTCGGAATTTCGATGTCGATTATGAGCTGGTTGATCGCCGCCGTATCAGCTATCCCCAGCGTGCGAGCACAGTGTAAAAGCCGTTTTTTAGGGTTGATCAGCAACAGGGCTATGCGACCAAGACCGAGGCCCTGGTGTAACCCCTGCAGCAACGCCTGCAGTATGTGTGCCGGCTTGGTATAGAGTGAATAGCCATCCTGAAGACGCTGCAGGATCTGTGTGTAGAGACCCTCACTCGCATGAGTGGTGACTGCGGGGCGCTCACGTGTATGGTGCTCTTCGCGGGGCGGCTCGGGTTTCTTGAGCACGGGTTTCTCGGGTGGCGGGTAATGCTGCTTAAGTTGTTGCAGTTCCCGGCTCTCGATCAGCCCCGAGAGGGTTTCTTCAGAGGGAAGAAAAAGCATCTGTGCTGCCGGGCTCAGGGTTCCGGGTACATGATACTGGCGTGAGGCCTCGGCACAGGTCTGGTGCAGCTGTGCGACCAGTCTGTCGCGTGGCCAGCTCAGAAAGTCGGCGGCGATGTCGTAGAGGCGAAGAGTTTTCTTGCTTTGCCAGCCGCGGGTGCTGGTCAGAGCCAGCCAGTTGCCCAGTTTGACCGGGAAAAAGCGCTCCTGAGTCAGCTGATTGATTTCGCGTTGTTCCAGTTGGCCCAGTCTGGGGTCTTTCAAGGCGCGACGATGCAGCAGCTGCAGGTCGGAACGCGATGGGGAGGTGTCGTGGTCCAGCGCAGCCAGAGTGAGCTCTGGCAGGCCCCAGTGTTTTGCCAACTCGGCACTGAGTGCCTGTACCGTGCAACCAAACACATCCTGCTCTGCCAGTGCAACATCCACTTTTTCCAGCAGTACCTTTTTCTGATATTCATGCTTGTGTAGCGGCGCATGCAGCCACAGCAGCCAGTGACCAAAGCCATACAGCAGAGCAGCCAGCCGTACCTCCTCGACGAAAGGCAATCCGCGTTGCCGGCACAGTTCGGCTGCCTGGCTGGAGGCGTGCAGGCTGTCGGCGATGGCACGGAAGTACATTTTTTGCTGCATGTTGCGTGGGCTGATCTTGAGGCTTTGCAGGCCCTCTGCCAGCAAGGCTAGTTGATCGAGCCCCACTGAGTTGACAGCGTGGTCGATGCTGGTAACGCTTGAGCCCTTGGCAGCATGTAATTTTTGCGCAATGCGCGTGACCTGAAGGCTCAGTACTGGGTCGGAACGGATCAGTTGCGACAACTGTTGCAGCGTTGTGTTGTCATCCTGCAGCAGGCGCTTGAATCGGGTCAGTATGCTGACCCGGACCGGCAGGGTGCGTTCGGCCAGATACTCGGTCCAGGCTTCGGACCCGTAGAGGCATGGGGTGCTGCTCATGACTGTGCCGAGTCCTCCATCGTTCAGCGGTTGTCCTGCATGGAATTGAGAATCTGGCGGTAGCTGTTGAAGCGCTGCTCACTGATACTGCCGTTATCGACCGCTTCAAGGAATGTGCACCCCGGCTCCTGCTCGTGCCGGCAGTCTCTGAAGCGACAGTGCCCCTGCAGATCCGCCAATTCACGAAAGCCGCTGAGCACCTGATCTTCAGTCATGTGCCAGAGGCCGAATTCGCGGATGCCGGGTGAGTCAATCAGGTCCCCGCCATCCGGGAAGTGGAACAGCCGTGCAGTGGTGGTAGTGTGCTTGCCCTTGCGGGACTGTTCTGAAAGTGCGCCGACACGCAGATCGGCACCGGGAAGCAGGCTGTTGATCAGGGATGATTTGCCCACGCCGGACTGGCCTACAAACACGCTGATGTGATCGGCCAGCAGGGCCTTCAATTCATCCAGGCCATGGCTGCTGGCCGTCGATGCCTGCAGCGTGCGGTAGCCGAGTGAACGGTACTGCTCCAGCAGAGGCTCAAGCCGCTGGCGGTTCTCGTCATTGAGCAGATCGGCCTTGTTCAGCAGCAGCACCGGCTCAATGTCGCTGGCCTCGGCCGCAACCAGATAGCGATCAATCAGGTTGGCATGCGCATAAGGCTCCACGGCGATAACAATGACGATAAAGTCGATGTTGGCAGCGACCGGTTTCAATTCGCCATGGTTGTTGGGGCGCAGCAGTTCACTGTGACGATCAAGTGCGGCCACTACAACACCGCTGTCAGGGGAACGACGCCAGATGACGCGGTCGCCTGTGACCAGTTGGCCCAGATGGGTACGCAGATGGCAACGCAAGATCTCGCCCTTGCTCTCACCCTCAAGTGCCTCCACATCGACCTGGCGGCCAAAGTGGGAAATGATCAGACCATGCTGCTCAGGGCCCAGTTCGCCCCCTTCCAGCTGATCCTCAATCAGGGCGTCTTTACGCTCTGCGCGGGCAGCCCGTTCAGACTGAATCTTGTCGATGCGCCAAGCCTGGCGACGATTAACCTTGCGTTTTCCCATCCTGCGGGTATCACTCGCTCACAGCTTTATTCATTGACGTGCTAAGGTATTCTAATCCGAGAAAAATTGACAGTATTGCCAGGGGAGAAAGGGTGCATGGCGCTGAAGGAAAATCTGGTTTGGGTGGATCTGGAAATGACCGGCCTGAATCCGGACACAGACCGGATCATTGAAATGGCTGCCATCGTGACGGATGCGGATCTGAATCTGATTGCGGAGGGGCCGGTGATCGCGGTACACCAGCCAGACGCCGTATTGTCGCGCATGGATGAATGGTGTACCCGCCAGCATGGCCAGTCCGGGCTGACTGACAGGGTGCGTGCCAGCACTATATCCGAGGCCGAGGCGGAACAGCAGATGCTGGCATTTCTGCTGCAATACAGTGAAAAGGGTGCATCACCCATGTGCGGCAACAGTATTGGTCAGGATCGCCGCTTTCTCTGGCGTCATATGCCTGAACTGGAGGCTTTCTTCCATTACCGAAACCTTGATGTGAGCACGATCAAGGAGCTGGCCAAGCGCTGGAAGCCTGGCATTCTGGATGGCTTCAAAAAGCAGGGCGCGCATTTGGCGCTTGATGATATCCGCGAGTCGATCGAAGAGCTGCGCCACTATCGTCGGCATTTCTTCCGCCTTTGATGTCGGGGCTGTGGTCGATCTACTCGGGCAAGCGGCCTGCGCCGGGGTGATCGAGCAGCGGCAGCGAGCGTGGTGCATGGCGTTCGCTCAGCTGCTGCAAGGCCCAGTCGATATGTTCGATCAGCATCTCTGAAGCTGTTGCTCGGCGGTTGCGCAGCGCTTCCATGACAGCGTCACCTCCATTGCTGTTGCCCAGCGCAACCGCCAGATTTCGCTGCCAGCCTTCATAACCGGTACGGCGAATCGCCGACCCCTCGGTACGTTTCAGGAAAGTGGCCTCGTCCCAAAGAAACAGTTCCAGCAGCGATGCCGTGTCGAGTCCATGACGGGGCTGAAAGTCAGGTTCGCTGGAGCGGCGGGCAAAGCGGTTCCAGGGGCAGATCAGCTGGCAGTCGTCACAGCCAAAAATACGATTGCCCATCAGGGGTCGAAGCTCGTGCGGGATGCTGCCCTTGTGCTCAATGGTCAGATACGAAATACAGCGGCGGGCATCCAGTACGTAAGGTTCGGGAAAGGCGTTTGTTGGGCAGACATCCAGACAGGCACGGCAGCGGCCACAGTGCTGCTCTGCCTCAGGTGCGTCCACAGGCAGAGGCAGGTCGATGAACAGCTCCCCCAGCAGGAACCATGAACCTGCATGGCGATTGAGCAGCAGAGTGTGTTTGCCGATCCAGCCCAGCCCGGCATTGCGAGCCAGCGGCCGCTCCAGCACCGGGGCACTGTCCACAAAGGGTCTGAACTGTACTTCGATTCCCTCTATCTGGCTGTTAAACCACTGGCCCAGCTGCTTCAGCCGCTTGCGCATCAGTTTGTGATAGTCGCGCCCAAGCGTGTAGCGGGCGATGTAAGCCTTGTCAGGGTTGCGCAATACGCCGGTGATCGGGGCTTCTGTCGGCAGATAATCCATTCGCAGCATGATGATGCGGCGTGTGCCTGGCAGCAGCAATGTTGGATCGAAGCGCTTGTCCAGGTTTTCGTTCAGGTACGCCATATCGGCCTGGTAGCCTGCTTCAAGCCATCGCGTGTAGGACTCACTTTCGGCACTGGTGTCTGGCAGGGTGATCGCGCAATCGTGAAACCCCAGTTCTCGGGCCTTTTCTTTAAGGGCCAGGCTGAGCTTTTGCAGTTGTGCGGTTGTATAGTCAGACATGGGGAACCGGTTGCCATGGCACTCAGTCCATCCACTATAATGAACTGATAACAAAAAGGAGTTCGTGAATCATGAGCAGATCAGACCTGCCCGGTGCATTATACACGGCTGCCCAGAGTCGTGCTCTGGATCGAACCGCAATAGAGCAGTTCGCTGTCCCCGGTTTTCGGCTGATGCAGCGAGCAGGTCATGCCGCCTTTGCCGAACTGTTGGTGCGCTGGCCGGGAGTGCGCAGTCTGACCATCGTCTGTGGTACCGGGAATAATGGTGGCGACGGCTTGATTATGGCTGGTCTGGCCTGGCAACAGGGCATTCAGGTTCAACTGCTGGTGCTGGCGGAAGATTACGTTGATCGTTTGCAGGGTGAGGCGCTGGACGCCTGGCGCTGGGCGGACGCGGTGGGTGTGCAGTTGCAGTGCTGGCGGCCAGGCATGGAATTGGCCGGTGAAGTGCTGGTAGATGCGCTTCTGGGGACTGGTATCAGCGGTGAAGTCACTGGTGAAGCAGCTGAGTTGATCACACATATCAATCGAAGTCATCGGCCCGTACTGTCGGTGGATATTCCTTCAGGCCTCTGCAGTGATACCGGTGCCGTACTGGGGGTGGCGGTCAGGGCAGACATGACGGTTACCTTTATTGCCCTCAAGCAGGGACTGTTGACCCATGCCGGTGTGGACCATTGTGGTGAGCTTAAATTTGATGGGCTGCTGTTACCTGATGAAGTGTATGAGGAGATATCGCCCAGCGCTTTTCGTACCGATCGCGACGATCTGGCCAAACTGCTGCCGCCACGCAGACGGTCGTCGCATAAGGGGCTGTTTGGGCATGTGTTGGTAATCGGTGGTGATTACGGCATGGGCGGTGCTGCTTTGATGGCAGCTGAGGCCGCTGCGCGCAGTGGTGCGGGGCTGGTATCGCTGGCGACCCGGCCCGAGCATGTAACCGCGGCGCTGACCCGGGCACCGGAGGTGATGGCGTCAGGGGTCAACTCGGGTCAAGACCTGCAGCCGCTGCTGGAGCGGCCTGATGTGCTGGTAGTAGGCCCCGGCCTTGGGCAAAGTGCGTGGGCCGATCAATTACTGCAAAAGGCACTTGCCAGTGGCAAGCCGCTGGTTCTGGATGCGGACGCACTCAATCTATTACAGCAGCGCCAACATCTGCAGGCGGGTCGTCACGACTGGGTTCTCACCCCTCATCCGGGGGAGGCGGCGCGCCTGTTGGGACAGGAAACCGCACAGGTGCAACAAAACCGTTTTGACGCAGTACGTGAGCTCCAGCAGCAGCTCGGTGGTACGATTGTACTGAAAGGAGCGGGTAGTCTCAGCTTTGATGGTGATGGCATGCACCTGTGCAGTGCCGGTAATCCGGGTATGGCCTGTGGTGGCATGGGGGATGTGCTCTCCGGTATCATCGGTGCCTTGCGGGCGCAGCGGCTCAGCGCCATCGATGCTGCGCGTGCCGGTGTGTATGTACATGCGCGTGCAGCTGACCTCTGTGCTCTGGAGCAGGGGGAGCGCGGGTTGCTTGCAACTGATCTGATCACCCGAGTAAGGCGTGTGCTCAGTGGGTTTGACTGAGGGTAACAAGGGGATGGAGTTTTTTCTGGCCGATGAAGCCGAAATGGTACGTTGTGGTGAACAGCTGGCTCAGGCCGTCGATGCCGGTGGTGTAGTCTTTTTGCATGGCGACCTGGGCATGGGGAAAACCACGTTTAGCCGTGGTGTGCTGCGTGGCTGCGGTCATCAGGGTTCGGTGAAAAGCCCGACCTACACGCTGGTTGAGCCCTACGAAACGCCGGCAGGCCAGGTGTATCACTTTGATCTGTATCGCTTGGGTGACCCGGAAGAGCTGGAATATCTGGGTATCCGAGACTATTTTGCCAACGATGCTCTTTGCCTGATCGAATGGCCGGAAAAGGGGGCGGGGCTGCTGCCGACGCCGGATCTTGAGATCCAGATTACGGTTGATGGCATGGGGCGCAGGTTAAGTCTGGTGAGTAATACTCAAAAAGGGGCCGATGTTGCCGATACACTATTGAAAATCCGCAATACGGATACGGGTTGATGAATACATTGCGCATACTGAGCTCACTGCTGTTGATGTTGCTGCTTGTGCCGCTTGCTCAGGCAGCGCAGGAAATCCAGAATGTTCGTGCCTGGCTGGCACCGGACAACACACGTCTGGTGTTTGACCTCAGCGGCCCGGTTGAACATAAACTGTTCACGCTGTCAGGCCCTGATCGAGTGGTTATTGATATTGATAAGGTCCAGTTGCAGGCTTCCCTGAATGATCTTGGGCTGGAAGATAGCCCGGTCAGTCAAATCCGTCACAGCACCCGCGGTGATGGTCTGCGCATTGTGCTGGATCTCAAGAGTGATGTGCGCCCCAAGAGCTTCGACCTGAAACCGAATGAACAGTATGGCCATCGATTGGTGGTGGATCTGGCGATGCGCGAAGAAGCGATCGTCACCAAATCCGTTGTACCGGTGCCGGGCGAGGAGAACAAGCGGGATGTTGTCGTGGTCATCGACGCTGGACATGGCGGTGAAGACCCGGGCGCCATCGGTCCTGGCGGGGTCAGAGAAAAGGATGTGGTGATCAAGATCGCTCAGGAGCTCAAGCGCCTGATTGATGCTGAGCGTGGCTACCGTGCTGTACTGACCCGTACCGGAGACTACTATATCAGCTTGCGTGGCCGTACAGGCAAGGCGCGCAAGAGCAACGCTGACCTGTTTGTATCCATTCATGCAGATGCCTTCAAGGATCCTCGCGCCCGTGGGGCTTCGGTTTGGGTGCTTTCTGGCCGAGGTGCGACCAGTGAGATGGGTCGCTGGCTGGCTCAGCGTGAAAACAGCGCCGACTTGATCGGTGGTGTGGGCAGTCTGAGTTTGGGTGACAAGGATGATGTACTGGCCAGCGTTTTGCTCGACATGTCGATGAATGCCAGCCGCAAGGACAGTCATCAGGTAGCGTCCAGAATCCATGCCAACATGGCCAGCTTTGCGCGCATGCACAAAAAGCATGTTGAGCAGGCCGGTTTTGTGGTGTTGAAGTCACCCGATATTCCCTCGATTCTGGTTGAAACCGGCTTCATCTCCAACCCGGAGGAGGCGCGCAAGTTGAAAACTGCCAGCTATCAGCGGCAGATGGCGCAGTCGATCTTTCGTGGCATAACAGGTCATTTCTGGGAAAAGCCTCCCACTGGCAGCTATATCGCCTGGGCAAAACAGTCCGGCAGTCAGCTGGCGGGTGGTGAGCGTCTGTATAAGGTGGTCTCGGGTGATACTCTTTCCGTCATTGCGCAGCGTAATGGAGTGTCACTGCAGCGCCTGCGGCAGGCTAACCAGCTAAGCAGTGACAGTATCCGCATCGGTCAGGTATTGCGTATCCCGACCGGCTAACCCTTTCAGGTTTCTGATGACACGAATACATCTTCTTTCCCCTCAGCTGGCCAACCAGATTGCCGCTGGTGAGGTCGTTGAACGTCCCGCATCCGTAGTGAAAGAGTTGCTGGAAAACAGTCTGGATTCGGGGGCTGATCGAGTTGATCTGGATATCGAGCAGGGTGGTGTCAAGCTGATCCGTCTGCGTGACAATGGTGGCGGTATCGACAAGGCTGACCTGCCGTTGGCGCTGAGCCGGCATGCTACCTCCAAAATTGGCATGCTTGAAGATCTGGAGGCCGTAGGCAGCCTCGGCTTTCGTGGCGAGGCGCTGGCCAGTATCAGCTCCGTATCACGGCTTACGTTGACCTCTAGGCCGCCAGAGCAGGAGAGTGCGTGGGCTGTGTCTGCCCAGGGGCGTGAGATGTTGGCAGAAATTATTCCTGCGGCACACCCAGTCGGTACCACGGTTGAAGTACGTGATCTGTTTTTCAATACACCAGCACGGCGCAAGTTCCTGAAAACTGAAAAAACCGAATTCCGCCATCTGGAAGAGGTTGTGAAACGGCTGGCCCTGAGTTGCTACCGGGTAGGTTTTAGCCTGCGCCATAATGGCAAGGTAGTGCATCAACTGCGCGCCGCCGACAGTGAAACGGCACGTGAGCAACGTCTGTCCCAATTGCTGGGTAAGGCGTTCGTGGCCGAGTCAGTGGCACTGGACGTGCAGGCTGAAGCATCGGGATTGCGCCTTTGGGGCTGGATGGGGCTGCCCACCTTTTCCCGTGCGCAGCCGGACCAGCAGTATTTCTTCGTTAATGGCAGGGTCATTCGCGACAAGGTTGTGACCCATGCGGTACGCCAGGCTTACCAGGATGTGCTGTACCACGGCCGTCATCCGGCTTATGTACTGTATCTGGAACTCGATCCGGCGCTGGTGGATGTCAATGTGCACCCGACCAAGCATGAGGTGCGTTTCCGTGAAAGCCGACTGGTACACGATTTCATATTCCGCACCCTTTATCGCGTAATTGCAGACATGCGTCCGCAGGATACTCCTCCGCCTGCCGGCTCGACCGAAGAGCCAATACAGTCGGCCCCGGCGAGCTGGTTCCAGCCGGGTATGACTGATGCGGCGGTCGGTCCGGCTGCCGGTCATGCAGCTCAGTCTGGTATTGCGGGCTATGCCGGGAATGCCGGGCGCTCCCCAAGTGGTCCACAGGTGCGCGAGCAGATCAGTGCCTATGGTGCTCTGCACCGGCCTTCTGGTGTTGCACCGCAGCCTTTACAGGCAATGCCTGCAGTCGAGCAGGGGGTCAAAATGCCACCGCTGGGCTATGCGCTGGCGCAGCTGCACGGTATCTATATTCTGTCTCAGAATGCACAGGGGCTGGTGTTGGTGGATATGCACGCGGCGCATGAACGCATCGTTTACGAACGCATGAAGCTTGCGTTCGAGCAGGACCGTATCCGCAGCCAGCCCCTGTTGGTTCCGGTCAGTGTGGCTGTCAGTGGTCGTGAAGCGGATCTGGCAGAGGAGCAGCCCGAATATTTTGAGCGTTTGGGCTTTCGGCTGGAACGTATGGGTGAAGAAACGCTGGTGATTCGTGAAGTGCCGATAGCTTTGGCCAAGGCGGATGTGGCGCTGTTGTTGCGTGATGTGCTGGCGGATCTGTCCCAGGTGGGAGCCAGTGATCGAATTGAGGCGCATCTGAATGAACTTTTGGCCACAATGGCCTGTCATGGTGCAGTACGTGCCAATCGACAACTGACACTGCCCGAGATGAATGCACTGCTGCGTGATATGGAGCAGACCGAGCGCAGTGGACAGTGCAATCATGGGCGACCAACCTGGACGCAGTTGAGCCTGGGGCAACTGGATAAACTCTTCATGCGAGGCGAATAATGCAACAGTTGAGCGTGAACCGGCCTCGGGTGATTTTTGTGATGGGACCGACTGCGTCGGGTAAGACGGATCTGGCCATGAGGCTGTGTGACACATTGCCCTGTGATCTGATCAGCGTCGACTCGGCCATGATCTACCGAGATATGGATATCGGTACCGCCAAGCCCACCCCGGATGAGCTGCGAGCCTATCCTCACAGACTGGTGGATATTCTGGATCCGGCAGAGGCTTACTCGGCGGCGCAGTTCAGGGCGGATGCATTGGCAGAGATTGCCGATATTCAGTCGCGTGGGCGGATACCGCTGTTGGTGGGGGGGACCATGCTGTATTTCAATGCTCTTCAGCAGGGCTTGGCCAACCTGCCAGAGGCGGATCCGAAATTGCGTGCTCGGCTTGAGGCTGAAGCTGCCGAGCTGGGCTGGCCGGCCATGCATAAGCGCCTGGCTGAGGTGGATCCCGAGGGTGCACGTCGACTCAAGCCAACCGATGCTCAGCGGCTGCAGCGGGCGCTGGAGGTGTTTGAATTGACGGGCAGGGCGATCAGCGATCACTGGCGAGAACAGGCTGAGGCAAAGCTGCCATTTGATATTTTGCCGCTGGCGCTCATGCCGCAGGATCGCTCCAGGTTGCATCAGCGAATTGAACAGCGTTTTGATCTGATGCTGGCAGCCGGTTTCGAAGAGGAGGTGCGGCAGCTATGGGAGCGAGGTGATCTGCATGAACGGATGCCATCAATTCGTTGTGTTGGCTATCGACAGATGTGGTCCTGGTTCAGCGATGAATATGATCGCGACACCATGCGTTACAAAGGGGTAGTGGCTACGCGACAGTTGGCAAAGCGGCAATTGACCTGGTTGCGCAGTTGGCCGGATGTGAATTGGCTTGACAGTGAGGCGTCGAATTTAGTTTCCCATGCCTTGAAACTCGCGGACCCTGCCGTTATATAATGAATTGCGGTATGATCGCGCGCAAACTCTGTGCATACAGGTGTATGATGCCGGGTCAGTAACAATAGAATTAATTACAACTACATAAACAGCTATCCATTCTGGAAGGAGTTTGCAATGTCAAAAGGGCAATCACTACAAGACCCTTATCTTAATGTTCTGCGTAAGGAACGCGTTCCGGTATCCATTTTTCTGGTAAACGGCATCAAGCTGCAGGGACAGATTGAGTCTTTCGATCAGTTCGTGATTTTGCTGAAAAATACCGTCAGTCAGATGGTTTATAAACATGCCATTTCCACAGTAGTGCCTTCGCGTCCGGTCAAGCTGCCTGTGGCCGATGAAAAGCCTGCTGAATGAGGTATTAATTGTTTTTCGAACGTCCTGAATCTGGCGAGCGCGCGATCCTCGTCCATATCGAACTGGCCCGTGAGGCTGATCGCGAAAACCCCCGTGAACTTGAAGAGCTGGCATTGTCAGCCGGGGCCGATCCGGTTGAGTTTCTGACCGGGTCGCGCGCCGATCCCAGTCCCAAATTCTTTCTTGGTAAAGGCAAGGTGGAGGAGCTTGGTAATCTTGTGCGTGAGCACGAAGCCGAGCTGGTGATCTTCAATCATTCCTTGAGCCCGGCACAGGAACGTAACCTGGAGCGTGAGCTGCAGTGTCGTGTACTGGACCGTACCGGCCTGATTTTGGATATCTTTGCCCAGCGTGCGCGTACCCATGAAGGTAAGCTGCAGGTCGAGCTGGCTCAACTTGAGCACATGTCCACCCGACTGGTGCGAGGCTGGACTCACCTGGAGCGACAGAAGGGCGGTATCGGCCTGCGTGGTCCTGGTGAAACCCAGCTCGAAACCGACCGTCGTCTGTTACGCGTTCGCATCAAGTCCATTCTCAAGCGACTGGAAAGGGTGCGCAAGCAGCGTGAGCAGGGGCGGCGGGCACGAAAACGCTCGGAAATACCCACCATCTCTCTGGTGGGGTATACCAACGCTGGCAAGTCTACCCTGTTTAATCGTCTAACTACGGCCAGTGTCTATGCCGCTGATCAGCTGTTCGCAACGCTGGACCCAACGCTGCGCAAGATTGAGCTGGCTGATGTGGGGCCGGCTATTCTGGCGGATACGGTGGGATTCATTCGTCACTTGCCGCACAAGCTGGTCGAGGCTTTTCGTGCTACCTTGCAGGAAACCACTGAAGCGGGTCTTCTGCTGCACGTGATCGATAGCTATGACGAAGAGCGCCTGGGTCACATCGAGCAGGTTGAAGCGGTGCTGGAAGAGATCGGTGCGGCAGAAGTCCCCGTACTACAGGTGTACAACAAGATTGATCAATTGCCGGATGCGCAGCCGCGCATAGACCGAGACGAGAACGGAGTGCCTTGGCGGGTGTGGGTGTCGGCGGTCAGCGGCGAAGGTATTGACCTGTTGCTGGCGGCAATCAGCGAACGCCTGGGTGAAGAGATGTTCCACCAGAAGCTGACCCTGACACCAAGGCAGGGAGGTCTGCGTTCGCAGCTGTATGCGCAGGGCGCAGTGGTTACTGAAGAGGTGGATGACAGCGGCCAGATGCAGCTGGAGGTAAGGCTGCAGGTGAAAGATTTCAGACGGATACTCAGTCGTCTGGGGATTGATCAGGAACAATACCTGCCGCAAGGGGTCGACTAAGCGGGTCGGTTGCGGCGACAATGATATCCAATACAGTTAATCAAGCGGTTTAGTACGGAGAGCACTATGGCCTGGAATGAGCCCGGCGGGAATGGCAATAACCATGACCCCTGGAGTGGCGGCGGTGATAATCGCGGCAAGCGTGGTGGTGGTAATGATCAGGGTCCGCCTGATATCGATGAGGCGCTGCGCAAGCTGCAGGATCGCCTGGGCGGTATCTTTGGGGGCGGCAAGAAGAAAGGTGGCTCCGGTGGCGGTTCGGGCAAGGGGCCGAGCAAGGCTGCAGGTGGCGGCTTCTTTGTTGTCATCATCGTACTGGCAGCCCTGTTTTGGGCAGGTATGGGGTTCTACACCGTCGACCAGCAGGAGCGTGGTATCGTGCTGCGCCTTGGCAAATACCACGACACGGTACAGCCGGGTCTGCAGTGGAATCCGCCGCTGATCGATGATGTTACCAAGGTGAATACCACCCGTATCCGTTCCTATGACCATCGCTCGTTGATGCTGACTGAAGATGAAAATATCGTTGATGTCGATATGACCGTTCAGTATGTGGTGGCGGACCCGGTCATGTACATTCTCAAGATTCGTGACCCGAGCGACAGTCTGGCACAGTCTTCGGAGTCGGCGCTGCGTCATGTGGTCGGTACTTCCGAGATGCACGGTATTCTGACGGAAGGGCGTGACACCCTCGCCCTGCAGGTGCAGGCACGCTTGCAGCGCTACATGGAAGATTATTCGACGGGTCTGCAGATCTCCAAGGTTAACATCAAGAATGCTCAGGCACCTCGCCAGGTGCAGGATGCGTTTGATGATGTGATCAAGGCGCGAGAAGACGAACAGCGTGTAATCAACGAAGCTCAGGCCTATGCCAACGGTATTATTCCTGAGGCAAGGGGTCAGGCGCAGCGTTTGATGGAAGAATCCAATGCCTACCGTGAGGAGGTTGTTGCCAAGGCAACGGGTGAAGCCAGTCGCTTCACGGCACTTCTGACCGAGTATACCAAGGCGCCAGAGGTAACGCGTGAGCGTCTGTACATCGATACCTTGCAGGATGTGCTGAGCCGTACCGGTAAGGTGATGGTCGATGTGGAAGGGGGTAATAACATGATGTACCTGCCACTGGATCGCTTGACGGAGCAGCAGCCGTTGCGCGATACGTCTGGAAGGCCAGTCAGGTTGGATGAAAATACCCTGAATCAGCTGGCTGAGCAGGTACTGCAGGAGGCGCGTCAGCGTGCTCAGACAACCTCTGGCCTGAGGGAGGGGCGCTAATGAAACCGACAACATTGTTTGGGCTGATCGCCCTTCTGCTGGTCGTCATGGTGGGCTCCAAGTCCGTTTACATCATCAAGGAAACCGAGCGGGCAATTAAGCTGCGCTTTGGTGAGGTGGTTGAGGCTGATATCAAGCCGGGCCTGCATTTCAAAATTCCGTTCGTGAACACCATTCGCAAGTTCGAAGGGCGTATCATGACGTTGGATGCACGTCCACAGGCGTTCCTGACGCTGGAGAAAAAACGTCTTATCGTGGATTCCTTCGTCAAGTGGCGCATTGATAATGTAGAGAAATACTATACTGCGACATCCGGTGACGAGTTCCGGGCGGCTGATCTGCTTTCAAGCCGCATCGAAACCAGTCTGCGTAACCAGTTCGGTGAGCGCACGTTGACCGAGGTGGTTTCAGGTGCTCGTGAAGAGGTGATGGGTGCGGTCATTCGTGCACTGAGCCAGCTGGCGCAGAATGAGCTCGGTATCGAAGTCATCGATGTGCGTGTCAAGCGTATCGAGCTGCCGCAGGAAGTTTCTTCCTCCGTATATGAGCG
Organism: Marinobacterium iners; assembly: GCF_017310015.1. Lineage (NCBI taxonomy): Bacteria > Pseudomonadati > Pseudomonadota > Gammaproteobacteria > Oceanospirillales > Oceanospirillaceae > Marinobacterium > Marinobacterium iners. Next base: position 2,979,817 of record NZ_CP022297.1, on the reverse strand, counting down.
TATGCGGACCGAGCGTCTGCGTTTGGCGCGAGAGTTGCGCTCACGCGGTAAGGAGCTTGCCGAGGGTATTCGTGCTGATGCGGATCGTCAGCGTACGGTGATCCTGGCGGATGCTTTCCGTGAAGCCGAAATTGTGCGCGGCGAAGGTGATGCCGAGGCAGCGGGAATCTATGCTGAGGCGTTTAATCGTGATGCTGAGTTCTACGGCTTTTACCGTAGCCTCAATGCCTACCGTGAGGCTTTCTCTGGAGCAGGTGACCTGTTCGTGCTGGATCCGAAGAGCGAATTCTTCCGTTATCTGAACAGTGCGACCGGAAACCAATAAGGTAAAGTGACTGTTGCCCAAAACCGGGTGCCTTTGGCACCCGGTTTCATGGTATAGTTGAACAACCGGGTTTGTGCCCGGTTTTTTTGTGATTCAGATCAACTGATGACAGCGGAGTAATGCATGGCCTTGGCAGATCGCTGGTTGCTGCCCGACGGAATTATGGAGCTGCTGCCGCCACAGGCGCGGCAGGTGGAGCTGATGCGGCGCAAAGTGCTGGATCTTTATGACAGCTGGGGGTACGACCTGGTCATGCCGCCCATTGCAGAGCATCTGGAGTCCCTGCTGACTGGCGTAGGGCATGATCTGGATCTCAATACCTTCAAGGTCACCGATGGTATCAGTGGGCATACACTGGGCGTACGCGCTGACATGACACCCCAGGTAGCACGCATTGATGCCCATCGTCTTCGTACGGAAGGCCCCAGTCGCCTCTGCTACTGTGGCTCGGTACTGCACACTCATCCCACCAATATGCTGGCTTCTCGCAACCCGGTCCAGCTGGGTGCGGAGCTTTACGGCCATGCGGGCCCCGACAGTGATGTTGAGGTGATTGCACTAATGCTGGAAACGCTGTCGGCGGTAGGTGTTGCCGGGCCAATCAGCCTGGACCTGGGTCATGTAGCGGTATTCAGTCGGCTGATGCAGCTGTGTCAGTTGAATCAACAGCAGCAGGCTGACTATCAGGATATGCTGCAGCGCAAGGCACTGCCTGAGATTGATCGGTTTGTTGCCGCACTCGGGCTGGATGATCGCTCAACTACCTGGTTACAGACGTTGCCTCGCTTGAATGGCTCGGTGGATGTCTTGGCGCGTGCGCGTGACTTGTTTGCCAGCGATGTTGAGCTTGTGCGTGCAGTTGATGCGCTGGACACATTGGCGCAACGTGTTGTGCTGCGCTGTGAGGGTGTATCAACCTATTTTGATCTGAGTGAGTTGCGCGGCTACCACTACCACACAGGTGTGGTGTTCGCGGCATATACTCCCAGCTATGGTCAGGCGCTTGCCAAGGGTGGACGTTATGACAACATCGGTCGTGATTTTGGCCGTGCCCGCCCGGCAACCGGCTTCAGTGCTGACCTGAAAACTTTGATTGACCTGTCTGCTTCCCGGCCTGCTGCCAACACCAACGCTGTGCTGGCTCCCGCAGGTGAGGATCAGACGTTGCAACAGGCGATTCGTCTGCTGCGTACCTCCGGTGAGCGAGTTGTACAGCAGCTGGATGGTGAGATTTCCGAACCCGGTCGCTTCCGGCGGCAGCTGGTTCCAAAGGGTGGTGACTGGGTCGTTATCGACCTTTGAGCGCATTTTTTTCTGATATCTAACGAGCATTCGAGACAGCAATGGGTAAAAACGTCGTTGTTCTGGGCACCCAGTGGGGTGATGAAGGCAAGGGTAAGATCGTTGATCTACTGACCGAGCAGGTCGCTGCCGTAGTCCGCTTCCAGGGAGGTCATAACGCAGGCCATACACTGGTGATTGATGGTGAAAAGACAGTCCTGCACCTGATTCCATCCGGCATTCTGCGTCAAAATGTACTTTGTCTGATCGGCAACGGAGTGGTGCTGTCACCGGAGGCTTTGCTGAAGGAAATTGCTGAGCTGGAAGGGCGTGGTGTGCCGGTGCGTGAGCGTCTGCAGCTGAGTCCGGCCTGTCCGTTGATTTTGCCCTACCACGTTGCGCTGGATCAGGCGCGTGAGTTGGCGCGTGGCAATGCCAAGATCGGTACTACTGGTCGTGGTATCGGCCCGGCATACGAAGACAAGGTCTCCCGGCGTGGTCTGCGCTTGGGTGATATGGCCGATCCTGAGCGTTTCGCCACCAAACTGCGGGAAGTGCTGGAGTACCATAACTTCGTGCTGCAGAACTACTACAAGGTAGATGCCGTCGATTTCCAGCAAGCGTTTGATGAAGCCATGGAAATGGCCAAGACGCTGGTGCCGATGATGACGGATGTGACGGCCAAGCTGCATCAGTTGCGCAAACAGGGTGCGAGCATCATGTTTGAGGGCGCACAGGGCTCCTTGCTGGATATTGATCACGGCACCTATCCTTACGTGACATCGTCCAACACCACTGCAGGCGGCACTTCAACCGGAAGCGGCTTTGGTCCTCTGTATCTGGACTATATTCTGGGTATCACCAAGGCCTACACCACGCGCGTTGGTGGCGGGCCTTTCCCGACCGAGCTGCATTGTGGTGTGGGGCAGCGGTTGGCTGAGCGCGGTCACGAGTTTGGCTCAACCACGGGGCGTGCTCGTCGCTGTGGCTGGTTTGATGCGGTGGCACTGCAGCACGCTATTCAGATCAACTCGGTTTCCGGTATCTGCCTGACCAAGCTGGATGTGCTGGATGGTCTTGAAGAGATCAATATCTGTACGGGCTACCGTGACAGTAACGGCAACAGTGTGACTTCGCTTAACGGCAGTGAAGACTATGAGCAGATTCAGCCGGTTTACGAGACCGTGCCGGGCTGGCAGGAGTCGACCCTTGGTGCACGTACACTGGAAGAGTTGCCGGCTAATGCGCGGGCATACATTGCCCGTCTTGAGCAGCTGATTGAAGCGCCGATCGATATTATCTCGACCGGCCCTGACCGTAACGAGACCATCGTACTGCGTGATCCGTTCGATGCCTGAGATTCACTGATCTGCAGCTGAAAAAAAACCGCATCCAGGGATGCGGTTTTTTTTGGCTTAAAGCAAGCTCGATCAGGAGCGAGCTGAATGAATCAGCGTAACCCTTCGGCAGTGGCCGGGTGCAGTGTGCGCAGCAAGGCCTTGAGAATCTTGGAGTTGGCCGTGACCAGGTTGCCGCGTTCGCTGTAGCTGTTGCCGCCAGAGAAGTCGCCGACCAGGCCGCCAGCCTCACGGATCAGCAGCAGTCCTGCCGACAGCTCTGAAGGGCTGAGACCGATCTGGTAGAACCCATCCAGCCGTCCTGCTGCCGTGTAGGCCAGGCTCAGTACAGGAGATCCGCTGTTGTGGAGGGTTGCGCCTGCCTGCATGATTTCCTGCATCATGCGAACATGAGATTCCAGCCAGGGCTTGTCGCTCTTGCGTGCGTGATAGCCGGTACCGATGATGGCGCCTTCCAGTGAGGTGCGGTTGCTTACTCGCAGGCGCTTGCCGTTCAGCTGTGCGCCCTTGCCGCGGCTTGCGGTGAACTCTTCGCCAAACATGGGGTTGAGTACCACGCAGTGTTCAGCCTTGCCGTTGACGAAACCGGTGATGCTGAGCGCGAACATTGGCAGGGCGTTGGAGAAGTTGGTCAGGCTGTCAATCGGGCTGATATGCCATTCACAGTGGCCTGGGCCTTCACCAATCGGCGCATGTTGACCCGTATACTCACCGATCAGGCTGTGGTGCGGGTACGCCTTTTGAATGGTGTTGGTAATCGTGCGTTCAGCCTGCTGGCACAGATCACTGATGAACTCAGCAACATCGGCCTGTTCGGACTTGATCAGGTCAAGGCGTTCGAGGGTGCGGGAAATCTGTTCGCCTGCGAGTCGTGCTGCCCGCAGTGCTATATTAACCATCGGTTGCATCAGTGTCGGTTTCCGGTCTTCGTGGTTGTCAAAGTCCTATTGTAGCTTAGTCGGAGCCTGCGCTGAACAGGTGGTCTGCAACTCGGTGATGTTCTGATAGAATAGCCAGCTTTTAACGGCGTGCCTCCCTATGTCTGATCACATCAGAATCGTACTGGTTAACACAACCCATCCCGGTAATATCGGTGGTGTCGCGCGAGCGATGAAGAATATGGGTGTCAGTGATCTTTGTCTGGTAGAGCCCAAGAGCTTTCCACATCCTGATGCCGATGCCAGAGCCTCGGGTGCGACCGATATCCTTGAAAAGGCCCGCGTGGTGTCTACCCTGGATGAGGCATTGGCGGATTGTGGGCTGATTTTCGGTACCAGTGCACGTGAGCGTCATATTCCCTGGCCGCTGGTAAATCCTCGCGAGCTGGCTGCCATCGCGACTCCGCTCGAAGGTAAGGCGCGTGTTGCCATTCTGTTTGGCCGCGAAGACCGGGGATTGACCAACGAGGAACTGCAGCGTTGTCACCACCATGTACATATCCCGGCTGTTGAAAGTTTTAGCTCGCTCAATATTGCAGCGGCTGTACAGGTTATTACCTACGAGTTGCGAATGGCACAAGTGGTCGATCAACAGGCGGCTCGACCCCAGTGGGGGACTGACTGGGATATAGAGCTGGCAGAGCAGCGTGAGCTGGAACTGATGTTTGAACACCTTGAGCGTACGTTGGTGGAGATTGAGTTTCTTGATCCGAATAACCCGCGTCAGTTGATGCCCCGCTTGCGACGTCTGCTTCAACGTGCTGTGCCGGATAAAGTCGAAGTGAATGTATTACGCGGTATCCTTACGGCCATCGAGCGCCGTTCGGGGCAAGTGAAAAAGGACAAATCCGATGTTTGATCAGGTTCGTGAAGATATTCGCTCGGTATTTCACCGGGACCCTGCTGCACGTAATGCCTTCGAGGTGTTGACGGCCTACCCTGGATTGCACGCAATCTGGTTTCACCGTATTGCCAACTGGTTCTGGCACAAGGGCTTGAAATGGCTGGCGCGAATGATTTCCAATCTTGCGCGTTGGCTGACAGGTATTGAAATTCATCCAGGTGCGACCATTGGGCGGCGTTTTTTCATCGATCACGGCATGGGGGTTGTGATCGGGGAAACCGCCGAGATTGGTGATGATGTAACGCTCTATCATGGCGTGACTCTGGGCGGCACCACCTGGAATAAGGGGAAGCGCCATCCCACGCTTGGAAATAACGTGGTATGCGGTGCAGGTGCGAAGGTGCTGGGTCCCATTATGATCGGCGAGGGTGCGCGTGTTGGCTCCAATGCCGTAGTTACGCGTGACGTGCCAGCGGATGCCACAGTGGTCGGTATTCCCGGGCGCGTGATTCGACGCCATCCCGATGAAGACTCTCCTGAAGAGCAAAAACGGCGCCAAATGGCAGATAAGGTTGGGTTTGATGCCTATGCGGTTTCCCGTGAAGTGTCTGATCCGGTGGCACATGCCATTCGTTGTCTGCTGGATCACATGCAGGCGATGGATCACAAGGTTGAAACCATGGGTAAGGCGCTGTGTGAGCTCAAGCCGGGCTATTGCAACGAGGAGCTGCCTGAGCTGAAGTCGGAAGATTTTGAAGCCGCGGTGGATGAGCCTGAAACGTTACGTCCTGCAGCGGAGCGCAAAGACCCGGTGAACATGTCGGACAAATAGTTGACTAATTTAGTAGGGATTTGCATAATACCCACAGACTCGCAAGAGTGGGTGTGAGGGATAATTATGCGATTGACAACTAAAGGGCGTTACGCCGTAACGGCGATGCTTGATCTGGCATTGCACGAAGGCAAGGGGCCGATCAGCCTGGCTGATATCTCCGAACGGCAGGGAATCTCTCTGTCTTATCTGGAGCAGCTGTTTGCCAAGCTTCGCCGCAACGAGCTTGTGCGCAGTGTGCGTGGGCCTGGTGGAGGATATCAGCTCAAGCGAGAGCAGGGTCTGATCAATGTGGCTGAAGTGATCGATGCGGTCAACGAGTCGGTGGATGCAACCGGCTGCCAGCACAACGGTGGCTGTCAGGGTGGTGAAGTATGCCTGACGCATCATCTCTGGTGCGACCTGAGTGATCAGATTCACGGCTTTCTGAGTAGCATCAGTCTGGCTGATCTGGTTGCACGACGAGATGTCCAACAGGTGGCAGATCGTCAGCAGCGGCTGATCGCCAGTACTACCGAACAATCAGCGCGCCACAAAGCCGCTGTGTGAGAGTTTTTTGGAGAGATGAGATGAAACTGCCGATCTACCTTGATTACGCTGCAACCACACCGGTTGATCCGCGCGTGGCTCAGAAGATGACCGAGTGTCTGACACTGGACGGGAACTTTGGTAACCCGGCGTCCCGTTCCCACCTGTTCGGCTGGAAAGCTGAAGAAGCGGTGGAAAATGCGCGTCGTCAGGTGGCTGATCTGCTGGGTGCGGACCCGCGTGAAATTGTTTGGACATCCGGTGCCACCGAGTCTGACAACCTTGCAATCAAGGGTGTTGCCCACTTCTATAACAAGAAGGGTAAACATATCATCACCTCGAAAATTGAGCACAAGGCGGTGCTTGACCCCTGCCGTCAGCTGGAACGTGAAGGTTTTGAGGTGACATATCTGGAACCGGACAGCAACGGTATTATCAGTCCGCGCCAGGTTTCCGAAGCGCTGCGCGATGACACTATTCTGGTGTCCCTGATGCACGTGAATAATGAAATCGGCACCATTACCGATATCGCGGCCATCGGCGAGATTACCCGTGAAAAGGGTGTTCTCTTCCACGTCGACGCGGCTCAGAGCGCTGGCAAACTGCCAATCAATCTCAACGAGCTAAAGGTGGATCTGCTGTCGGTCTGCGCACACAAGATTTATGGCCCCAAGGGTGTTGGTGCTCTTTATGTACGCCGCAAGCCGCGTGTACGCATCGAAGCACAGATTCATGGCGGTGGTCACGAGCGTGGCATGCGTTCCGGTACCTTGCCGACCCATCAGATTGTAGGGATGGGTGAGGCTTTCCGTATCGCAGGTGAAGAGATGGCGGCTGAAACTGCCCGGCTTGAAACACTGCGCGCACGTCTTTGGGATGGTGTGCAGAATATGGAAGAGGTTCACGTTAACGGCTCCACCGAGCAGCGCGTACCGGGAATCCTGAATATCAGCTTTGCCTTCGTGGAAGGCGAGTCGCTGCTGATGTCGATAAAGGATCTGGCGGTTTCCTCAGGCTCTGCCTGTACCTCAGCAAGCCTTGAACCGTCCTATGTGCTGCGTGCACTGGGGTTGAATGATGAGCTGGCACACAGCTCCATCCGTTTCTCGCTGGGTCGATTCACCACTGAAGAAGAGGTGGATTATGCAGTTGAACAATGCCGTCACGCAGTGGAAAAACTGCGTGAACTGTCGCCGCTGTGGGATATGTATAAAGACGGCGTCGATTTGAGCAAGGTTGAGTGGGTTCACCACTAACACCGCTAAAGTTTTTGGAGGTTTATCATGGCTTACAGCGAACAGGTAATTGATCATTACGAAAATCCGCGCAATGTCGGTAAAATGGACGCCGATGACCCGCATGTAGGCACCGGTATGGTTGGTGCCCCGGCGTGTGGTGACGTAATGCGACTGCAGATCAAGGTCAGTGACGAGGGTGTAATTGAAGATGCACGCTTCAAGACCTACGGCTGCGGGTCAGCCATTGCATCCAGCTCTCTGGTGACCGAGTGGGTCAAGGGGATGACACTGGATCAGGCATCCGAGCTGAAAAACTCTCGTATTGCCGAAGAGCTGGCATTGCCGCCGGTGAAGATCCACTGCTCGGTTCTGGCCGAAGATGCGATCAAGGCTGCAGTAGAAGACTACCGCAAGAAACAGCAGAAGTGAGTGAAAGCGGGGGCTGGTGCCCCCGTTACTGGGGTGATTATGGCGATTAGCATGACACAGGCCGCGGTTGACCATGTCGCGCGCTACCTGGAACAGCGAGGCCACGGGGAAGGTATACGCCTTGGCGTCAGAACCTCGGGCTGCTCCGGCATGGCTTATGTGCTGGAATTTGTTGATTCCGGCGAGCCTGAAGATGAGGTGTTTGAGTTCGGTGGAGTGAAGGTAATGATTGACCCCAAAAGCCTGACTTACCTTGACGGTACTGAGCTGGACTTTGTTCGAGAAGGGCTCAACGAAGGGTTCAAGTTCAACAACCCGAACGTACGAAGTGAATGTGGTTGCGGTGAAAGCTTCAACATCTGACCCGTTCGGGGTTATTGAGGTCGGTTGATGGATATCACGCGCAACTATTTTGAATTTCTCGGCCTGCCGGTCGGTTTTGATATCGATCAGGCCGAACTCTCCTCGCGTTACAGGGAGCTGCAAAAGCAGCTTCATCCTGACAGACATTCACATCAGTCTGACCGAGAGCAGCGTCTTGCGGTTCAGTATACTGCCTATCTGAATGAAGCCCTCTCGACTCTCAAGTCACCGTTGCGGCGAGCGCAGTATCTATTATCCCTCCAGGGTATCGATACAGTGCATGATTCACGTGTACAACTCGATCCCATGTTTCTCATGGAACAGATGGAGCTGCGTGAGCAGGTAGCTGAAGCGCCTGAATGCAGTGACCCCGAGGCGGAGTTGGAGCGTTTGACGGCGTTGGTAGAAGCTGAGCTGCGCTCGCTGGAGTCCGGCTTTGCTCGTGCCTGGGAAGCCCTGTCGCTGGAGCAGGCGGAGCTACAGGTGCGCAAGATGCAATTCATGTCCAAGCTGCAGACGGAAGTCGCAGCGCTCGAAGACAGACTGTTCGAAGACTAACGGAAGCACTATGGCACTACTGCAAATAGCTGAACCCGGACAGAGTCCGGAGCCGCACGCGCGCAAGCTGGCGGTCGGAATTGATCTGGGTACGACGAACTCACTGGTAGCATCGGTGCGCAGTGGGGCTGCTGTTACCCTGGCGGATGCGCTGGGGGTACATCTGTTGCCCTCAGTTGTGCGCTATCGCGCCGGCGAGGCTCCTCTGGTAGGTGCTGGAGCGCTGGCAGGTGCCGCCCAGGATCCACACAATACCATCAGTTCAGTCAAGCGCCTGATGGGGCGTGGCGTAGAGGCGATGAAAGGGCTGGGTGACGAAATGCCCTATCATCTGGTCGCGTCCGATTCTGGCATGCCCTATCTGCAAACGGCGGCCGGGAACAAGAGCCCGGTAGAGGTCTCGGCTGATATATTGTCTGAACTGGCTGAGCGTGCGCGTGCAGCGCTGGGTGGTGAGTTGGAAGGTGCCGTTATTACGGTCCCTGCCTATTTTGATGATGCTCAGCGTCAGGCAACGAAGGATGCGGCGCAGCTTGCCGGACTTAAGGTGCTTCGCCTGTTGAACGAACCGACGGCTGCAGCGGTTGCTTATGGTCTGGATCAGGAAGATGAGGGCGTGATCGCCGTCTATGATCTGGGCGGTGGAACCTTTGATATCTCCATTCTGCGACTGAACCGTGGAGTGTTTGAAGTGTTGGCTACCGGTGGCGATACGGCGCTGGGTGGTGATGATTTCGACCGCATGCTGGCGGAACACCTGTTGCAGCAGAGTGGTTTGGCTGAGCAGCTGGATGCGTCATCGGCACGCAGCGTTTCAGCCCTTGCGCGACGCATAAAAGAGCGCCTTACGGATGAAGCTGAGGTGACTGAGACTCTTTCGGCCGGTGGTCGGGAGGTGGAGGTGCATGTTTCCCGTGCCCAGTTTGATGAGCTGATCGAACCGCTTGTGAGCCGTACCCTGCGTACCTGTCGACGTACATTGAAGGATGCAGGCATAGATAAGGCTGATATCGCTGAAGTTGTCATGGTGGGCGGCTCAACCCGCGTACCGCGTGTACGCGATGCGGTGGGAGAATTCTTTGGTCGAGCGCCACATATTGATATAGATCCGGATCGTGTGGTGGCGATCGGAGCGGCGCTGCAGGCGGATGTGCTGGTTGGCAACAAGCCTGACAGTGACATGCTGCTGCTGGATGTCATTCCCCTGTCCCTCGGACTTGAAACCATGGGCGGGCTGGTTGAAAAGATTGTACACCGTAATACGGCGATCCCGGTTGCAAGGGCGCAGGAGTTCACCACCTATCAGGATGGTCAGACCGCAATGGCGATCCACGTGCTTCAGGGCGAGCGTGAACTGGTCAGTGACTGCCGTTCACTGGCACGCTTTGTTCTGCGCGATATTCCGCCGATGGCCGCGGGTGCAGCCAAAATTCGTGTGACTTTTCAGGTTGATGCCGACGGTTTGCTCAATGTGTCCGCACAGGAGCTTTCAACAGGTGTGGTCAGCAGTATTCAGGTGAAGCCGTCCTATGGCCTGAGCGATGACGAAATTGCACGTATGCTGAAGGAGTCCTACAGTCATGCGGCAGAAGATCTTGAGGCTCGAAATCTGCGAGAGCAGCAGGTTGAGGCCGAGCGTATTATTGCTGCACTGAGGGCGGCCATGTCGCAGGATGGAGGCCTCCTGAATGAGGCTGAAGTCTCCATGCTGCAGTCCGAAATTGCAACGCTTGAGCGACTGGTTGCAGAGGCTGATTACCGTCGCATCGAAGCGGGGGTTGAGCAGTTGGCCAAGGCCAGTGACTTCTTCGCTTCACGTCGGATGGACCAGAGCATTTCCCGTGCCCTGTCCGGCCATACCATTGATGAAATCGATAAGGAGACCCGCTGATGCCACAGGTAATCTTTCTTCCGCATGAGGAATTGTGCCCTGAAGGCAAGGTCATAGAGACAGAAGGCGGCATCACAATCTGTGATCTGGCACTGGCCAACGGCATCGAAATTGAACATGCCTGCGAAAAATCCTGCGCCTGTACCACCTGTCATGTCATTGTGCGCGAAGGCTTTGATTCTCTTAATGAGGCCGATGAGCTCGAAGACGACATGCTCGACAAGGCCTGGGGGCTTGAGCCGGAGTCGCGTCTCAGTTGTCAGGCAGTTGTGGATAGTATGGATCTGGTAGTTGAAATTCCCAAGTACACCATTAATCAGGTGTCAGAACAGCACTGAGGTGAGTTATGGGTCTCAAGTGGACGGATGTAAACGATATTGCCATAGAGCTGGTTGAGCGCTTTCCGGAGCAGGATCCGCTGAGAATCAGTTTCCCCGACCTTTATAGTCGGGTGATGGAACTCGATGAGTTTGATGATGATCCTGATCACTGTGGCGAAAAAATCCTCGAAGCGATCCAGATGGCCTGGATCGAGGAAATGGATTGACAGCTTTGAGAGTCGCTGCTGTTCAGTAAGAGGTGCTTTGCGTATAATGTTGCGCCTTATTGACCTTAGTACTATAGATTGGGGATGTTACCTATGGCAGTTGAACGCACACTTTCCATCATCAAACCGGACGCAGTGGCAAAGAACGTAATTGGCGAAATCGTTAGCCGTTTTGAGAAAGCTGATCTGAAAATTGTCGCCATGCAGATGAAGCAGCTGAGCAAGCAAGACGCTGAAGGCTTCTACGCTGAGCATAAAGAGCGTCCGTTCTTTGCTGACCTGGTTGCCTTCATGACTTCCGGTCCGGTTGTTGTTCAGGTGCTGGAAGGCGAGAATGCAATTGCTCTGAATCGCGAACTGATGGGCGCGACTAACCCGAAAGAAGCGGCTGAGGGCACCATTCGCCGTGACTTCGCCGAGTCCATTGATGCCAATGCGGTACACGGTTCCGACTCTGCCTCTTCTGCCGAGCGCGAAATCGCCTATTTCTTCGGCGCCTGATAGACCCTTCGGGCTGCCCGTCCGGGCAGCCTGTTACCCCAAAGATGAGTAAACATCCGATGTCCGAGTCCCCCACCAAGATCAATCTGCTGGGACTGTCGCCCACCAAGCTGGAAGACTTTTTTGAGCAGATGGGCGAAAAGCGTTTTCGTGCCACTCAGGTACTTAAATGGCTGCATCAGCAGGGCGCATCCAGCTTCGATGAGATGACCAATATCAGCAAGGCGTTGCGTGCTCGATTGGCTGAAATGGCTGAAATTCGCGAGCCTGAGATCCTGTTGGACAAGGTGTCCAAAGACGGGACCCGCAAATGGGTCATTCGGATGGATGGTGGTTCGGCGATCGAAATGGTACTCATACCTGATGGCGACCGACGTACGCTGTGTGTGTCATCACAGGTCGGGTGCTCACTTGATTGCAGTTTCTGTTCGACCGGCAAGCAGGGTTTCAACCGTAACCTGTCAACGGCTGAAATTATTGCTCAGCTCCGTGTGGCTATCCGTGCCTATGGCCCGTTTGATCCGTCAGAACGCCGGGTCAGCAACGTGGTGTTGATGGGCATGGGTGAGCCGCTTATGAACTTCGACAATGTTGTTGATGCGACTCAATTGATGATGGATGACAATGCCTACGGTCTGTCTAAACGTCGCGTTACGCTGAGTACGGCGGGTGTGGTGCCTGCACTGGACAGGCTGCGTGAAGTCAGTGACGTGTCATTGGCCATTTCGCTGCACGCACCAAACAATGCATTGCGTAACGAACTGGTTCCAATCAACAAGCGTTACCCAATTGAAGAGCTGATCGCCGCCTGCAATCGTTATCTTGAGGGATTGAATGACAAGCGTGTGATTACGGTCGAGTACACTCTTATTGAGGGTGTTAATGATCAGCCTGAGCACGCGCGGGAGCTGGTTAAGGTGCTGCGCCAGGTGCCCTGTAAGTTGAACCTCATTCCGTTCAACCCTTTCCCCAATTCTGATTATCGTCGCCCATCGGAAGGGGCGATTCAGTGCTTCAAGGATATTATGCTGAAAGCTTCGATCATTACGACGGTAAGGCGTACCCGTGGCGATGATGTGGATGCAGCTTGTGGGCAGCTTGTGGGTCAGGTTGAAGACCGTACCCGGCGTAGCCAAAAGTATATTCCTGTGGTACAAGAAGAGCCTGTTCACGGAAAGAGTCAAAGGTTATAAGGGGGTAGAGTGAAACGATCCGGTGTGTTGATGTTGCTGCTTGCAGTAACGCTGATGGCTGGCTGCGCGAGCCAGACCACCGGTTCCGGCAAGGCTGCCAATTCACCTCAGGATGCACTGGAGGCCTATACCAATCTTGGTCTGCAGTATCTTCAGGCGGGCAATACCGTCAATGCCAAAACGTCGGTTCAGCGTGCCATAGCAATCGATTCCGGCTATGCCCCGGCCTATAACGCAATGGCGCTGATTTTTCAGACCGAGCAGGAATTCGAGCTCGCTGAAGAATATTTCCGCAAGGCGATGTCGGCTGACAGAACCTCCGCCATGATTCATAACAACTACGGAGCCTTCCTGTTCTCGCAGCAGCGTTATGGAGAGGCATGTGAGCAGCTTAACCAGGCAACCACTGATCCTTTTTATCAGCAGCGTGCGCAGGCATTCGAGAATCTGGGCCGATGTTACCTTTTGATCGATTCACCTGAGAAAGCGGAAGAGGCCTTCAGGCGCTCTCTGGCAATTAATGGTAACCGGCCGGTTGCGTTGGTCGAGCTGTCTGGATTGTTGCTGGATAAGGGCGAGAATGCAGCATCCAATCGTCTGTTTGAACGTTTTCGTGAACTGGTTGATCAGCAGCGTACAGAGCACAGCTCCAGAAGTCTTTGGTTGGGGATACGGCTGGCTCGCGCAGAGCGTAATGTGTCCCGTGCTGCAACCTATGCGCTGCTGCTCAAGAATTTGTACCCGAAGTCGCAAGAATATCGGCTTTATGAGGAGACAGCTCAGTGAGCGAAGAAGCCCGGTCCGAAAGCACAAGCAGCGATTTTCCAGCAGTTCAGTTTACTCAGGCCCGTGAGCAGCAAGGGCTGAGTGTTGAACAGGTATGCAGGCAGCTGAATTTATCCAAGGCGGTTGTACAAGCGATTGAAAAGGGGGACCTGCAGTACCTGTCTGACCCCGTTTTCTCGCGTGGCTATATACGTTCCTATGCCAAGTTTCTCAGGCTTGACGCAGACGCAATCGTTGCCAGTTACAATCGTGCAAGCGGTAATGTCCAAATGGCCAGTGCGGTTAAGGCCATCGGTACGGTTTCAACCGTACCGGGTCGTCATCAGGGGCGTCCATTGCTCAAGATTGGCAGTTGGCTTTTTGTACTGGCATTGATTGCAGCCAGTGTCTGGTGGTGGCAAACCCAGCAGGGCCTCACGACAGCAGATCGTGAACCACTGGATAACAGGCCTTTATCAATAGAAACCAGCGATGGAAATACCTTGATTTTACCTCAGTTGGATGATGTTGCCCCTGAGGGGTCTGCTTCAGGCAAGAGTGAGGACGTTATTGCCGCGCCCATCGCAGCGGCCGATGAGGAAGAACCGGTCTACCTTACTGAAGAGCAGATCGAACAATTGCAGGACGAGCAAGAGGCGGTGTCCTCTGCCGCTGAGCAGGAGCGGGAGTCTACTCCTGCTACGTCGGTTTCCAACGGTCTCGAAGTGGCATTCAGCGATGACTGCTGGATCAGCATTCGTGAGGTTGGTGGGCGCACGTTGTTCAACGGTGTGGCGCAGGCAGGCCAGTCGCTCAATTTCCAGAGCGACTCCACGTTGGCTGTGGTTATCGGTAAGGTCAATGCCGTACGTATGCTCAGCTATGAAGGGGAGTCCATTGATCTTGCCGTGTTGAGCAAGGACAATGTCGCCCGTTTTAGTCTACCTCTTTAAAAGTTCCCACATATTCTCATCGAAACAGGAAAGCTGACGTTTTGAGCAAAATTAAAGCCATTCGCGGCATGAATGACATCCTGCCGGACCAGACACCGGTTTGGCAGTACCTTGAAAGCACTGTAAAAAATGTACTTGGTAGCTATGGCTATGCTGAAATTCGCATGCCGGTGGTAGAGCAAACTGATCTGTTCAAGCGCTCAATAGGTGAAGTAACCGATATTGTTGAGAAAGAAATGTATACCTTTGAAGATCGCAATGGCGAAAGTCTGACATTGCGGCCAGAGGGGACGGCATGTTGTGTTCGTGCCGGTGAAGAGCATGGCCTCCTGTACAATCAGACGCAGCGTCTCTGGTATCAGGGGCCCATGTTTCGTTATGAAAAACCACAAAAAGGTCGTTATCGCCAGTTCCACCAAGTAGGTGTTGAAGCTTTTGGTATGGCCGGACCGGATATTGATGCTGAAATTATTCTCATGAGTGCCGCTTTGTGGCGTCAACTGGGCCTGGACCAGTCTGTAACACTGCAGCTGAACTCACTGGGCAGCAATGAAGCGCGCGCACGTTACCGCGATGCACTGGTGGAATATCTTAGCAGGCATTCTGACCAGCTTGATGAAGACAGCCTGCGCAGGCTGGAATCAAATCCTCTGCGTATCCTGGACTCCAAGGACGAGGGTACGCGCAAACTGCTTGAGCAGGCCCCGGTACTGACAGACTACCTCGATCAGGAGTCTGCGGCTGACTTCGAGCAGCTGTGCGCAATTCTGGATGCTGCCGGAGTGCAGTATGAGGTTAACCCTTATCTGGTTCGTGGTCTGGACTATTATTGCAAAACCGTTTTCGAATGGGTAACAGACCAACTGGGGGCTCAGGGTACTGTATGTGCCGGTGGTCGCTATGATGGGCTGGTAAAGCAGCTTGGCGGGAAACCAACACCTGCGGTTGGTTTTGCAATGGGTGTTGAGCGTTTGATTCTTCTGCTTGAGACTCTGGCGTTGGTTCCCGATCATGTGCGTCAGACCTTTGATCTTTACCTGGCGGCAGAACACAAGGGGTTGCAGGCGGACCTGATTTTGCTGGCCGAGCAGCTGCGTGAATGCCTGCCGGGGCTCCGTATTCGAACCCACTGCTCGGGACTGAAAAATATCGCGGCCAAAGCTCGTCAGACCGGAGCGCCGGTAATAGCGCTACTCAAGCAAACCGAGTCCGATGAGATGCAGGCATCTCTTTGGTATCAGGAACAGACAGTATATGATCTTGGCATTCAGCAGCTGACAGACCAGCTGAAACAAATCTTTACACGCTGAAGTTTAGCCAGGCGATTCAATTTAGCAGGAGTGGACAGTGGCAGAATTGCGTACCGAAGAAGAGCAGGTGCAGGCGCTCAAGGATTGGTGGAAGGAAAACGGCAAGGCATTGGTGGTTGGTGTCGCGGCTGCGGTGGCAATCGTGCTCGGGTGGAAAGCCTGGCAGGGTAATCAGGAGCAGAAAGCAGCCAATGCGTCTGCCCTTTACCAGAATCTGACAGAAGCGGTACAGCTGTCTGCCGGTGGTGTGAATGACTCTCAATATGCAACAGCGGTTCATCTGAATGAGCAGCTTCGCTCTGACTACGCTGACACGGCTTATGCACGCTATGGTGCCCTCATGATGGCAGCAATGGCCGTTGGAAATGGAGAGGTTGAGCGCGCGTTGCAGGAGCTGGACTGGACCTTGGGCGCAACGGATGAAGTCGATAATATTGTTCGTGTGGCTACACTGCGAAAGGCAATGCTGTTGAGCCAGCAGGGGAACGCGGATACTGCTATTAGCCTGCTGGAGAATGCTGATGCGGGTACTTATGAGGTGCAGTATCAGGAACTTCTGGGAGACCTTCATGCCAATAACGGTCGACCGGCTGAAGCTTTCGCAGCCTATGATCGAGCCCTGCAGCTGGGCGGCGGCGAACAGCTGCGTCCGCTTCTGAAAATGAAACGGGATGACCTTGCAGGAGCCGAGTCATGAAATGCTGGGTAAAAACAGCCGCAGCGATTGCCGTGAGTGTTTCCCTTGCTGGCTGTGGGTTGTTCAGTAGCGAAGAAACCGTTGAGCCAAATCCACTGGTTGACTTCGAAGCCGAACAGCAATTTCAACAGCTGTGGAGTCTGAGTACCGGTGGTAGTTTGGGCTCCAAGTTTCATCAACTGGTTCCTTCCATTGATGAACAGCAGATTTTTGCAGTCAATGTTGAAGGTGATCTGGTTGCAGCGGATCTGGCATCCGGGCGTATCAATTGGCGTGTCGAGTTGGAAACTCCGATAGGAGGTGGTGTTGGTGCCGGAAACGGTATCGTGGTCCTCGCGACAGAGTCGGGTGAAGTGATCGCTTTCGATACCACAGACGGTAGTGAGCGTTGGCGCTACCAAGCTTCCTCCGAAGTGATTTCCCAGCCGCAGATGAATGCGGAGCTCGTTGTTGTACAGCAGCTGGATGGCAAGATTACGGCACTTGAAGTGGGCAGTGGTGAACGGCGCTGGAGTTATGACAGTCAGATACCACGTCTCAGTCTGCGCGGTACAAGCGCCCCCATTGTGGCTGCTGACCTGACTCTGGCCGGTTTTGCCAATGGCAAGCTTGTTGCCGTCGAGAATGCATCGGGGCGGCCTGTCTGGGAGCAGCGTATTTCGCTGGCTGAGGGGCGGTCGGAGCTTGAGCGTATCGTTGATATTGATGGTAAACCGCTTGTCTACAACCGTATCGTTTATGTTGGCAGCTATCAGGGACGCTTGGTGGCACTGAATCCAGGTAATGGACAGGTTGTCTGGAGTCAGGATTTGTCTACCTATCGTGGGCTTGCTGGTGGTTTCGGTAATGTGTACGCAGTTTCGGATGAAGACCATGTGCATGCATTCGATGCGCGTAACAGTGCCAGTGTGTGGAGCCAGGATGGTCTTCAGTATCGACGCCTGACTACACCTGTTGTGCTCGGTAACTCTCTGGTTACAGCTGATGCAGATGGTTATCTGCATGTGTTGTCTCAGGTTGACGGTCATTTTACAGCTCGCCATCGCGTCAGTTCCTCCGGTGTCCAGAGTGATCTGCTGGTACGTGATGATGTGCTTTATGTGCTCAGCAATGATGGTCGTCTGACTGCGCTGAAATTTAAATAATCCGGATCTGTGGATCCATTATCGGCGGCCGCTGTTATCCACAGTGGCCGCCGAGTTGTTTTCAGGTGAAATCCTATGTTGCCCGTAATTGCACTGGTTGGTCGTCCCAACGTTGGCAAATCCACACTGTTCAATCGTTTGACACGCTCGCGTGATGCACTTGTTGCAGATTTGCCGGGTTTGACCCGTGACCGCAAGTACGGAGAAGGCCGTGTTGGCGATTGTGACTACATTGTTATCGATACTGGTGGTATTTCAGGGGATGAGGCCGGCATTGATCAACGGATGGCCGAGCAGTCACTGTTCGCGATAGAGGAAGCGGATGTAGTTCTGTTCCTTGTAGATGGTCGTGCAGGCCTCAACCCGGCTGATGAAATGATTGCCGATCACCTGCGGCGCAACAATAAGTCATGCTGGCTGGTTGTGAACAAGACCGACGGGATCGACCCGGATACCGCCATGGCTGATTTTCATGCGCTCGGTATTGGTGAGCCTGTTGCCATAGCCGCTTCACACGGGCGTGGTGTCAGTCAGCTGATTGACGAAGTGCTGGCGCCCTTTGTTTCTGAGGAAGAGGAGGGCGGCGAAGAGGCGGCTAAGGAAGCCTATACAGATAATATTCGAATTGCCGTGATCGGACGCCCGAACGTGGGTAAGTCAACCCTGGTTAACCGGATGCTGGGCGAAGACCGCGTGGTTGTCTTTGACCAAGCGGGCACAACACGTGACAGTATCTACATTCCTTATGAACGTGATGAGCAGAAATATATTCTGATCGACACAGCGGGTGTACGAAGGCGGAAAAATATCAAAGAAGCGGTGGAGAAGTTCTCCATCGTAAAAACGCTGCAGGCAATCAAGGATGCAAATGTTGTTATCAGCGTGATTGATGCGCGTGAGGGTGTAACCGAGCAGGACTTGAGCATGCTTGGGTTTGTCATTGACTCCGGGCGGGCATTGGTCGTTGCACTTAATAAATGGGATGGCATGAGCCCGGACGATCGTGCCGATGTTAAAAAGCAAGTAGAACGAAAACTGGAATTTGCTGCATTTGCTCGCTTTCACTTTATTTCTGCGCTGCATGGTTCGGGTGTTGGTGATCTGTATATCTCTGTTAACGAAGCTTTCGATTCAGCAATGGCGAAATGGTCTACCAATCAGCTGACTCGACTGCTGGAAGATGTAGTGGCTGACCACCAGCCGCCGGCAGTAAACAATCGACGCATCAAGTTACGCTATGCACACCAGGGTGGCTCCAACCCGCCAATCATCGTAGTGCATGGTAATCAGACGGATGCGTTACCCGGCTCTTACAAGCGCTATCTTGAAAACCGCTTTACCAAATATTTGAAAGTACGTGGAACACCGATTCGATTTGAGTTCCGTACGGGCGACAATCCTTTTGCTGGACGCAAAAATACCCTGACTGCTCGTCAAGAAGCCAAAAAGGAGCGCAGTCGTCAACACATCAAAACGCTGAAGCATAAAGCCAAGAAGCGAGCTCGACGTGATGGCTAAGTCTGTAGATTCACGATCAGAATATGCCATTGGTGTATTTGACTCCGGTGTTGGCGGCTTGACCGTCCTTAATGCGCTCAGGCAAGCCTTACCGGAAGAACATCTTGTCTATCTCGGCGATACCGCAAGAGTGCCGTACGGTACTAAAAGTGCCTTGTCGGTCCGGCGTTATGCCGAGCAGGCTGTCTGTGCTCTGAGTAGTCGCCAGATAAAGGCTATCGTTGTTGCCTGCAACACAGCCTCGGCCATGGCGCTTGAGCATTTGCAGGCCTGCTACCCGGATCTTCTGGTACTGGGTGTAATCGAGCCAGGTGCTGATGCAGCGTGCAGAGTGAGTCAACAGGGGCATATCGGTGTTATCGCGACCGAAAGTACAACAAACAATCAGGCATATCAGAAAGCTATTCTTCGTTTGAGGCCCGATGCACGTATTCGTGCTCAAGCATGCTCTCTGTTTGTTGCTTTGGCGGAAGAAGGTTGGCATGAAGGCGACCTGGTAGAGCAGATAGTCGCGCGTTGTCTTCAACCCCTGCTGGTGGCTGATAGTCAGTTTCCGTTGGATACGCTGGTATTAGGCTGTACTCATTTCCCTGCATTGAGGGGTGCTATAGCAGCAGTGACTGGTGACGATATTCAGTTGGTTGATTCAGCTCAGACCACCGCTGAAGCGGTAAAGTGCGAGCTGGAAGCCAAAGCGCTGCAGAACAAGAACCAAATACGGGGCAGTCTGACTTTTTTGGTGACAGATGGGCCAGAGCGCTTTGCACGAGTGGCGACGAACTTTTTCAATGAGCGAATCGATCCGGGTTCGGTTGAACTGATCGATATCCAGCACTACGCTTCTGAGTGTTAAAAAAGTTTTGACAGGGCGTTGACAGCGATCCGAATCGCTGTATAATACGCCACCTCATCAGCGCTGACCGCGCGTTGTTTCTCCGCCAAGGCAGTGAAAACAAACGAAAAAAACGGTTGACACTGAAACGGGTTGCGGTAGAATACGCGCCTCGCTTGAGACAACAGGTTGCACCGAACGGTGCGGTTGGCCAAGCCCGCTCTTTAACAAATTGATCAGGTAATATGTGTGGGCGCTTGTCAGGATTGAGCACACAAAGCTTAATCAAGGCAAGCAACCTAACTGAATATTCATTTAGCGTTGTGTAATACCTTGAGCCGAATGAAAAGCTGCTTGCAGCTTTGAGTTCACAAGATTTTAAACTGAAGAGTTTGATCATGGCTCAGATTGAACGCTGGCGGCAGGCCTAACACATGCAAGTCGAGCGGTAGCACAGAGAAGCTTGCTTCTTGGGTGACGAGCGGCGGACGGGTGAGTAACGCGTGGGAATCTACCTGGTAGTGGGGGACAACAGTCGGAAACGACTGCTAATACCGCATACGCCCTTCGGGGGAAAGTGGGGGATCTTCGGACCTCACGCTATCAGATGAGCCCGCGTCGGATTAGCTTGTTGGTGAGGTAAAGGCTCACCAAGGCGATGATCCGTAGCTGGTCTGAGAGGATGACCAGCCACACTGGGACTGAGACACGGCCCAGACTCCTACGGGAGGCAGCAGTGGGGAATATTGGACAATGGGGGCAACCCTGATCCAGCCATGCCGCGTGTGTGAAGAAGGCCTTCGGGTTGTAAAGCACTTTCAGCTGTGAGGAAAGGCGAGTGGTTAATACCCGCTTGCTGTGACGTTAACAGCAGAAGAAGGACCGGCTAACTCCGTGCCAGCAGCCGCGGTAATACGGAGGGTCCGAGCGTTAATCGGAATTACTGGGCGTAAAGCGCGCGTAGGTGGTTCAGTCAGTCAGATGTGAAAGCCCCGGGCTCAACCTGGGAACTGCACCTGATACTGCTGAGCTAGAGTACGGTAGAGGGTAGTGGAATTTCCGGTGTAGCGGTGAAATGCGTAGAGATCGGAAGGAACACCAGTGGCGAAGGCGACTACCTGGACCGATACTGACACTGAGGTGCGAAAGCGTGGGTAGCAAACAGGATTAGATACCCTGGTAGTCCACGCCGTAAACGATGTCAACTAGCCGTTGGGGGACTTGATCCTTTAGTGGCGAAGCTAACGCGATAAGTTGACCGCCTGGGGAGTACGGCCGCAAGGTTAAAACTCAAATGAATTGACGGGGGCCCGCACAAGCGGTGGAGCATGTGGTTTAATTCGAAGCAACGCGAAGAACCTTACCTACTCTTGACATCCAGAGAACTTTCCAGAGATGGATTGGTGCCTTCGGGAACTCTGAGACAGGTGCTGCATGGCTGTCGTCAGCTCGTGTTGTGAAATGTTGGGTTAAGTCCCGTAACGAGCGCAACCCTTATCCTTATTTGCCAGCGAGTAATGTCGGGAACTCTAAGGAGACTGCCGGTGACAAACCGGAGGAAGGTGGGGATGACGTCAAGTCATCATGGCCCTTACGAGTAGGGCTACACACGTGCTACAATGGCCGGTACAGAGGGCTGCAAACTCGCGAGAGCAAGCTAATCTCACAAAACCGGTCGTAGTCCGGATCGCAGTCTGCAACTCGACTGCGTGAAGTCGGAATCGCTAGTAATCGTGAATCAGAATGTCACGGTGAATACGTTCCCGGGCCTTGTACACACCGCCCGTCACACCATGGGAGTGGGTTGCACCAGAAGTAGCTAGTCTAACCTTCGGGAGGACGGTTACCACGGTGTGATTCATGACTGGGGTGAAGTCGTAACAAGGTAGCCCTAGGGGAACCTGGGGCTGGATCACCTCCTTAAACGATTGCGAAGTTCTGGCAAGCGTTCACACATATTACCTGATCATAACGTTAGAGAGAGCGTAGAGTTGTCGATCTGAATCGATAGCTCGCACAGTAGGCTTGTAGCTCAGTTGGTTAGAGCGCACCCCTGATAAGGGTGAGGTCGGTGGTTCAAATCCACTCAGGCCTACCAATTTTCCATTCGGTTCCGGCTGTTTGGAATATCTCGTTGGGGCTATAGCTCAGCTGGGAGAGCGCCTGCTTTGCACGCAGGAGGTCTGCGGTTCGATCCCGCATAGCTCCACCATTCCTTGCCTGGAATGGTGATTGAATGAGTTTTAAAACATACGCTCAGGTATCTATCACTGGACAGTCTGTCCCTTGCATCAATACCGAGTCTATCTTTTAAAGCATCATGCTTTAAACGCTCTTTAACAAATTGGATCTGAAAGATTGTCTTGTATTGTTTGATACAAGCGCCAATCGGCGATAATCGTTACGAACCATTCATTTGAACAGACGCCTTCGGGTTATATGGTCAAGTGAATAAGCGTGCACGGTGGATGCCTTGGCAGTCAGAGGCGATGAAGGACGTAGTAACCTGCGATAAGGTTCGGGGAGCTGGTAAACAAGCTTTGATCCGAACATTTCCGAATGGGGAAACCCACCCGCTTGCGGGTATCTCTTAGCTGAATACATAGGCTTTGAGAGGCGAACCCGGGGAACTGAAACATCTAAGTACCCGGAGGAAAAGAAATCAACCGAGATTCCCTTAGTAGCGGCGAGCGAACGGGGACCAGCCCTTAAGCTGTGTTGTGGTTAGCAGAACGCTCTGGAAAGTGCGGCCATAGTGGGTGATAGCCCCGTATGCGAAAACCTATATGCAGTGAAATCGAGTAGGACGGGACACGTGTTATCCTGTCTGAATATGGGGGGACCATCCTCCAAGGCTAAATACTCCTGACTGACCGATAGTGAACCAGTACCGTGAGGGAAAGGCGAAAAGAACCCCTGTGAGGGGAGTGAAATAGACCCTGAAACCGTGTACGTACAAGCAGTGGGAGCCGTTTTCGGACGGTGACTGCGTACCTTTTGTATAATGGGTCAGCGACTTACTTTCAGTGGCAAGCTTAACCGTTTAGGGGAGGCGTAGGGAAACCGAGTCTTAATAGGGCGATCAGTCGCTGGGAGTAGACCCGAAACCGGGCGATCTATCCATGGGCAGGTTGAAGGTTGAGTAACATCAACTGGAGGACCGAACCGACTACCGTTGAAAAGTTAGCGGATGACCTGTGGATCGGAGTGAAAGGCTAATCAAGCCCGGAGATAGCTGGTTCTCCTCGAAAGCTATTTAGGTAGCGCCTCATGTCTCACCTTGGGGGGTAGAGCACTGTTTCGGCTAGGGGGTCATCCCGACTTACCAACCCGATGCAAACTCCGAATACCCAAGAGTGCAATCATGGGAGACACACGGCGGGTGCTAACGTCCGTCGTGGAAAGGGAAACAACCCAGACCGCCAGCTAAGGTCCCAAAGTTCTGGTTAAGTGGGAAACGATGTGGGAAGGCTCAGACAGCTAGGAGGTTGGCTTAGAAGCAGCCACCCTTTAAAGAAAGCGTAATAGCTCACTAGTCGAGTCGGCCTGCGCGGAAGATATAACGGGGCTCAAACCAGACACCGAAGCTGCGGATGCCTTAGGGCATGGTAGAGGAGCGTTCTGTAAGCCGTTGAAGCCAAAGGTGTAAACCATGGTGGAGGTATCAGAAGTGCGAATGCTGACATAAGTAACGATAAAGGGGGTGAAAAACCCCCTCGCCGGAAGACCAAGGTTTCCTATCCAATGCTAATCAGGGTAGGGTGAGTCGGCCCCTAAGGCGAGGCAGAAATGCGTAGTCGATGGGAAACAGGTTAATATTCCTGTACCGGCTGTAACTGCGATGAAGGGACGGAGAAGGCTAGGCCAGCGCGGCGATGGTTGTCCGCGTTTAAGGGTGTAGGCTGGGAGAGTAGGCAAATCCGCTCTCCCTTAAGGCTGAGACCTGATGACGAGTCTCCATGTGAGACGAAGTGGTTGATGCCATGCTTCCAGGAAAAGCTTCTAAGCTTCAGGTTACAGACGACCGTACCCCAAACCGACACAGGTGGTCAGGTTGAGAATACCAAGGCGCTTGAGAGAACTCGGGTGAAGGAACTAGGCAAAATGGTGCCGTAACTTCGGGAGAAGGCACGCCGGTGTCGGTGACGAGATTTACTCTCTGAGCTGAGGCCGGTCGAAGATACCAGGTGGCTGCGACTGTTTATTAAAAACACAGCACTCTGCAAACACGAAAGTGGACGTATAGGGTGTGACGCCTGCCCGGTGCCGGAAGGTTAATTGATGGGGTTAGCTCACGCGAAGCTCTTGATCGAAGCCCCGGTAAACGGCGGCCGTAACTATAACGGTCCTAAGGTAGCGAAATTCCTTGTCGGGTAAGTTCCGACCTGCACGAATGGCGTAACGATGGCCACACTGTCTCCACCCGAGACTCAGTGAAATTGAACTCGCTGTGAAGATGCAGCGTCCCCGCGGCTAGACGGAAAGACCCCGTGAACCTTTACTATAGCTTCACAGTGGACTTTGACATTACTTGTGTAGGATAGCTGGGAGGCTTTGAAACCGGGACGCCAGTTCCGGTGGAGCCAACCTTGAAATACCAGCCTGGTACTGTTGAGGTTCTAACTCAGATCCGTTACCCGGATCGAGGACATTGTGTGGTGGGTAGTTTGACTGGGGCGGTCTCCTCCCAAAGCGTAACGGAGGAGCACGAAGGTACCCTCAGGCTGGTCGGAAATCAGCCAATGAGCGCAAGAGTAGAAGGGTGCTTGACTGCGAGACAGACACGTCGAGCAGGTGCGAAAGCAGGTTCTAGTGATCCGGTGGTTCTGTATGGAAGGGCCATCGCTCAACGGATAAAAGGTACTCCGGGGATAACAGGCTGATACCGCCCAAGAGTTCACATCGACGGCGGTGTTTGGCACCTCGATGTCGGCTCATCACATCCTGGGGCTGAAGCCGGTCCCAAGGGTATGGCTGTTCGCCATTTAAAGTGGTACGCGAGCTGGGTTTAGAACGTCGTGAGACAGTTCGGTCCCTATCTGCCGTGGGCGTTTGAGATTTGAGAAGAGTTGCTCCTAGTACGAGAGGACCGGAGTGAACGAACCTCTGGTGTTCCGGTTGTCACGCCAGTGGCATTGCCGGGTAGCTACGTTCGGACGGGATAACCGCTGAAAGCATCTAAGCGGGAAGCCCCCTTCAAGATGAGATCTCACCGGGGCCTTGAGCCCCCTGAAGAGCCGTCCGAGACCAGGACGTTGATAGGCAGGGTGTGTAAGCGTTGTAAGGCGTTGAGCTAACCTGTACTAATGGCTCGTGAGGCTTGACCATATAACGCCCAAGGCGTTTGAAATGAATGGTTCGACTGGAAACAGTCAAAACACGATTATCGGCTCGCAAGAGCACCGATTGAACGCTTGTAGCAACAACACAGACAATCAGAGCAGCGTGACATACAGGCACGAGGCTCAATCAGATCCGGTTTGTACCAGTTTCGCCTGGCGACCATAGAGACGTGGAACCACCTGATCCCATACCGAACTCAGCAGTGAAACGCGTCATCGCCGATGGTAGTGTGGGGCTTCCCCATGTGAGAGTAGGTCATCGCCAGGCACTTAATACCAGAAACCCCGGTCTCGTTGAGGCCGGGGTTTTTGCATTGGGGCGAAGTACAGGCAGACGCCAGACTTACGAGAGAGTGCCTGGATAGCCCGGTTGCACTGGGTGCATTAGGCGGTATCCGTCCGGTGATCACACCTTGTCAGGCGTCATCTACCGGTTTCCAGTTGTGAGGCAACAACTCATGGATCGCACTGGTTTTCTGCGTAGGCAGCCGGGCCAGCACATCTTTCAGATACGCATAGGGTTCATGTCCGTTAAGCTTCGCTGACTGGATCAGGCTCATGATGGCAGCTGCACGACGGCCACTGCGTAACGAGCCCGCGAACAACCAGTTCTTGCGACCCAATGCCCAGGGACGGATCAGGTTTTCCACACGGTTGTTATCGATGTGGACGGCACCATCCTGCAAGTACCGCGTCAGCGCGACCCAGCGTTTCAGGCTGTAGTCCAACGCTTTGGCCGTGGCTGAGCCATCCAGTACTTTTAGACGCTGAGTCTGCATCCATGCATGCAGCGCTTCGGCGATGGGTTTGGCCCGTGTCTGTCGTAGCTGATAACGTGCCTCCGCTGTCATCTCCCGGCCATCCTGCTCGATGCCATACAGCTGGCCGATGTACTCAACCGCCTGAGCCGCGATCTGGCTTTTGCCCGTCACCTCCAGCTCAACGAACTTGCGACGAGCATGGGCCATACAGCCGATCTCGGTGACGCCTGTGCCGAAGCTGGCCTTGTAGCCGCTGTAGTCATCGCAGACCAGCTGGCCCTGCCAGGGCCCGAGAACATCCCGCGCATGCTGGCCACCGCGTCCCGGTGTGAAGTCATAGATCACGCCCTGCAGACGCGAGAACGCAGTACTGGCATAGGCCCAGATGTAGGCCTTGTGTGTTTTCTTCTTGCCCGGTGTGAGCATGGGGACAGGCGTTTCATCCGCGTGTAAGACCGGCTCCTGCAGCAAGGTATCCCGCAGTGCATCCACCAGCGGTTGCAACTGCACACCGCAGACACCGATCCACTCCGCCAGCGTTGAGCGTGGCAGCGCAACGCCCGCACGGGTAAAGATCTGTTCCTGCCGGTACAGGGGCAGGTGATCGGCATATTTGGCGATCAGCACCTGAGCCAGCAGCCCCGTGGTCGGGATCCCCTTGTCGAGCACATGAGGTGGCATGGGAGCTTGTATCAATGTCTCGCAGGTGTTGCAGACCCATTTGCCCCGGATGTGGCGCTCGACCGTGAACACGCCGGGCGTATAGTCGAGCTTCTCGCTGACCTCCTCGCCGATGCGGGTCAACTGGCAACCACAGTGGCAGGCCGTGTGGTCCGGCTCATGATGGATCTCGGTACGCGGCAGTTCCGGTGGCAACGGCGAGCGCTTGGGCTGACGCTTTTCGGAAGGCGTGGTTGCCGGGGCTTTCAGCCGTTCAAGCTCGGTCTCGATCGCCGCGATGTCTGCATCGACGACCTCGTCCAGCAGGCTGATCTGCAGCACGTTGAGGTGTTCACTGCGTTGGCCGTATTTGTGCCGCCGCAACAAGGCGACCTCATGCGTCAGCTGTCCGATTTTCAGATCACGCTGTTGGATACCCTGATCACGTTCCTGTATCGCCTGTTCCTGCTGTTCAACACGGCTGATCAGCTGCTCGGCCAACTGACGGAGCTGTTCGGGTGTGAGCTGGGTGAGGTCGGGTGTCGTGGTCATGCGGGGCAGTATGCCCACATTAAATGGTCATGGGGATGCCCGGATCGGCTAATGGCTCATCGGGCGAGTCTGTGTTCGACTCGGCACCGCTCTCAGACGACGGTGATGACACCTGCGTCACCCATACGCTGCCAGGGCAGGCCTTGTACCAGCGCCTGCAGTTGTAAGGCGATACGGTCGCCGCGCCATGTCTCGGTCCAACTGAAGCGGCCCTGATGCAGTCGGCGCGAACAGAGCCAGATACCCAGGCCATCATGGATCAGCACCTTCATGCGGTTACCGCGCTTGTTGGCAAACAGATAAGCCGCATGCGGTCGCGCCTCGCCGAACACCTTAACCACCCGTGCCAGCGCCGTATCAGGCCCCGCCCGCTTGTCCATGGGCTCGGTGGCCAACCAGATCTCATCGATGCGGATCATGACAACAGGTCGCGCAACAGGGCAAGGCACGGCTGGGCTTGATCAACTGGCCACTCAACCACGACTGTTCCCGAAGGTCTTGTACACTCGATGCGAATAACAGAGTGATCGATCTGAGCTGGCCGATGTGGTGCAGGGAGTTGAACGGGGACGAAGGCTGGCATCGGGAGCGGTGTATTGGCGCGTTCGGCTTCTCGCATCCAGCGCCGTACCATGTTGGCGTTAAGGCCATTATCCAGTGCAATCCGTGAAACGGATACGTTCGGCTGGCGGCATTGCGCCACGATCTCGGCCTTGAACACGGGTGAAAAATGACGGCGTTTGCGTGGGCCTTGGGGTGCGCTTGATGGGGTCATTGATAGTGTCCACTTAAAAATAAGTGGACACTATCGGATGGTCAGCCTGTTGAGCTCAAGATGGGTTCACCGGACGGATACGTCAGTCGCTGTTACCTCGCATTTATTGTGACAATAACAGGCCATCGCCCACTATTTTATTTATGTATGCCTTCAGGTCGGCTGCTGTTTCTGAGTGCTTGAGCCCAAATGCCAGGTTGGCCTGCAGCAGGCCCGATTTGTTTCCGCAGTCATACAGATCACCTGACATGGTAAAAGCGTGAAGAAGGTCTCCCGATTCCACCAGTGATTTGATTGCATCAGTGAGTTGTATTTCTCCACCTGCGCCGGCTGTGGTTTTACGCAGCAGGTGCATGATCTTGCCTGGCAGGATATAACGACCGACTATGGCAAGGTTGGACGGTGCTTCGGACCGTGTAGGTTTTTCAACCAAATTATGCAGCTTTGAACTTGTACCGATGGCAGGCGGCATACCACCACAGTCAACGATTCCGTATCGCTCCACCTGATGTTCCGGTACCGCCTCAACCATGATCTGGCCGCACTGGTGCTCATAGTAGTGTGCAACCATTTGCTTTAGATCGCTGGACTCACCATTAGTGTCGATCAGCATGTCTGGTAGCATAACCGCAAAGTCTTCCTCGTCATGAATCAGTTGAGCCGCACAGAGAACCGCATGTCCCAGGCCTAGGGCCTGATCCTGACGTACTGATATGAGCTGTGAACCTGTCGGGAGCGTATTGCGCACTGCCTGAAGCAGTTCCTCCTTGCCTTTCGCAGTCAGAGCCTCTTCCAGCTCCGCATTGCGATCAAAGTGATCCTCGATCGATTCCTTGCCACTACGTGTGACCAGAATGATCTGAGTAAATCCTGCAGAAACCGCTTCTTCGACTACATATTGAATGACCGGTTTATCGACAACAGGCAACATCTCTTTTGGAATCGCTTTGCTGGCAGGCAAAACTCGAGTCCCAAGCCCGGCGACTGGAATAATGACTTTATTCAGCATTTTCGGATTCCTTCTGTTGTCGTGACTGTTCTTCCTGCCACAGTCTCAACTCTTCGTAATAGGTGTCCCACACGCATGGCTCGCAGCCATTTTCGCAGCACTCGCCATCTGCAGGTGGTGTCGGTTTGTCGCTCATTATCGACTCCATCAAAATGGCCTTCATTCTAACTGGTCATGCTGTTTTGCTCCACGAACAGCTTCCTTAATCATGGCAGCGAGTTTTTGCACCCCGGGTCTAGCCAGCTCACCATCGGTTAGGATCAGGTAAAGGTCAGCATAGCGTTCGGCACCGACTTCAAGCTGAAGAGGCTTGAGCTGTCCAGATTCAATCGCACTGGCTGCATGTGTCATTGGGTACCATGCATATCCGATACCTTTTGTTGCCGCCATTATCGACGTGGAAACATTACTGAGAGTCCAACGCTGGTCAGCCCCAAGCCAACCTGCGTCATCATTGCGACTGCCAGAATCACGTACGACCAGTTGGCGGTGTTGACGCAAATCCTCCAGGCTCAGTGGACGGTCAAGTTGATGAAGGGGATGTTCAGGATGTGCACATGCTAGAAAGCGAATCTGCAGTAAACGCTCACCCAGAAAGCCTGGCGGGAGTCGACCGCTGATGGCCATGTCTACGTCTCGCTTGAGCACGGCCTCGTCACTGCCGCTGAGGACCGTTTCAAGCAAGGTGATGCGCGTCTGTGGATGGGTGGCAGCATAATTGGCGAGGGTATCGAGCATTAACTCCTTCGGGAAAATGGTATCCATTGCGATATGAATTTGTGCTTCATAGCCCATCCCAAACTGTTCAGCCAGTTGTTCAGCCTGCTCCGCCTGTTCGAGCAGGCGCCTTGCATGATGACACAAGGCTTCTCCTGCTTCAGTGAGGACTGCCCGGCGCCCTTCCAGCCGAAACACGCGAACATTAAGGCCTGACTCCAGTTTTTGAACCGAATAACTGATGGCCGACTGGCTTTTGCCAAGACGTTCGGCTGCTTTGGCGTACCCTCCGGCATCCACAACTGCCAGCATGGCCTGCCACTGTTCCAGTGATATCTGCATACGCCCTCGAACGATCTATTTTGTTGTTCAAACCAAACATGATTTTACTGTTTTATATAGACCGTGTTGATATGAAAATGTTGCCTGAATTAACGATTGAGGCTGAACTTAAACAATGGCGACTCTTCTTCATATACGCAGCAGTATCTTTGGTGACAGCGGGCAGTCGTCCGTATTGGCCAATGATTTCATTACACAGTGGCATCTGAACCACGACAAGGCTGAGGTTATTACGCGTGATCTGATTTCAGACCCTTTGCCTCTGCTTGATGCCGAGTTGGTGTCGGCGTTGGTGAGTTCAGCTGAAAGTCGTACAGCGAAACAGCAATCCATCGTGAATTTGGCAAATCGCTTGCTGGCAGAAGTCCGCTCGGCCGATCAGATCCTGATCGGAGTTCCAATGTACAACTTTGGAATCCCAGTGCAGATGAAGGCTTGGTTCGACCTGCTTGCTCGTAGTGGTGTGACATTTAAGTATACGGATCAGGGGCCTGTCGGGTTACTTGAAGACAAGCCGGTGGTACTGATTGCAACGAGAGGCGGTCAGTATAAGGATGGGGGATATGACTTCCAGATTCCATTTGTAAAACAGTTCCTGGGCTTTCTCGGCCTCAAGGATGTACGAACCGTTTACGCAGAAGGTCTGAATATGGGGGAGCCTACTCAGGCTGAGTCTCTGAGCGCCGCACGTGCAGAACTTCAGTCGTGAGACGTTTTTATACAAAACATAACTTTGCTGTTGAGGTGCCTTGTGGCAAGCTCATGAAAAATAAATACAAAAAGCAGGAACCAACCTGTGTTTTTTTCACGCTTGCACCACAAACTGCTGTTGCTCTGGCTTCTGTCACTAGCCGGAGCATTGATGTTTGTTGGCCTGATACTCACACTGATGCTTGGACATACAAGGGAGCAGCAGTCACTCCATGAGTTGGAACAGGCGCGTCATTTTCTGGCCGGGCGCTGGGATTCCGCCCGGCAGGCTGTAGAGGAGCAGCTGGATCAGCTTGCAGGACAGTCAGAGCTTGCTTTACCTGATTCACCCGGTAATAACGAGAGACTCGAAACCGAACTGGAGTTACTTGCATTGAGGCTGCTCCGTCGGCTTGAGACACGAGGTCTGGACTATCTCGCCATCCATGATGAGTGAGGTCAGTTACAGGCCATGGCCTGTCGGTGTCAGGGTGGTGACAGGCTTTATGCCTACAATACAAAGCCCCTTGGCCGCACCGGTTTCCGTATACGACCCTCAAATGATGAGCCCTCCTACCAGAGCCACTTCCTTCCGTATGATTTGTTGCGACTGTCCCTGTCCAGTCATTCAGAGCCTGTGATTGCTCGCACGCGAGACCAGCTCTACCTGTTGGGGTGGCATGACGTGCCGGGTGGTTCAAGGCTTCAAGGTGGAGTAAAACTCAGCGATGATACGGTAGGCCACCTTGCGCACCGGCTTGAATACCCGGTGCTGTTACAGGCCGAAGAACTCAGTGTAGGGCAAGGATTCGAGTCACGACTCTCGTTACAACGCTTACAGCAACTTGAACGGAGTCAGCAAGGCTGGGTCGGGGCGGATGATGAATACTACGGTGCTATTACGTTTGCTGAGCCAGGAATTGAAGCGCGATTGATTTTCGCGGTACCGGTTAAAGGCTTGGGCCATGAGCTGGAGACGCTTGGGCAGTCGATGCTGGTACTTTTACTGCTTGCTCTGGTTGGGTTTACCCCGTTGGGTGGCTGGTTCATAAGTCGGGTGATTACACGCCCGCTGGGCAAGCTGTCGCTTGCAGTACAGAACCTGAAAGAAGGCAACTATCAACGTATTCAGGGATTTGATCAAAAAAGCGACCTGGGTCGCCTGGCATCGTCATTCAACACCATGGTGACGGCGCTCAATGAGCGTGAAGAAGCGCTAAGGGACAGTAGTCGTGAATTGCGGCAGTTGTCTGCTGCACTGGAACAAAGTCCAGCCTGTATTATCATCACGGATCTCCAAGGCATTATTCAGTATGTTAATCCGGGTTTTTGCCGTGTGACAGGCTATAGCGCTGCTGATGTGAAAGGGCGGCCGGTTAGTCTGCTTAAATCCTCTTCAACCCATGCTGACACCTTTGGTCAGCTCTGGAGTTCACTAAGCAGTAAGGGCGAGTGGCATGGCGAGCTGCTCAACCAGCGCAAGAATGGTGAGCAGTTCTGGGTGGCGGCTACCATTTCAGTGTTGCGTGACGAGCAGGGTCAGCCAGATCGCTATCTGGCCATTGAGGAAGATATTTCACTGCGTAAAAGTTACGAAGAGCAACTGTTTCACCGCAGCAATTATGATGCACTCACGGATCTTCCAAATCGAGAATTGATCCAGGATCGTTTGCAGCAGGCAATTGAAATGGCTGAGGCGCAGCAGCATCAGGTTGCTGTTCTGTTCATCAATCTATTGCAATTCCGTCGCGTGAATGAAGTCCAGGGTCATCAGGCAGGAGATACACTACTCTGTCAGGCCGCTCAACGCTTGCAGCAGGTACTTTCGCCCCTGGAAAGCCTCGGTCGGATTGGCAGTGACGAGTTTGTGGTCGTTGTTCCAGAAGTGACTCGCATGCAGGCGGTTGAAAATCTCACGCGCTGTCTGTTACAGCAGTTTGATGTCCCTTTTCAGCTTAGTGATACCGAGGTCCGTGTGGCGGCCTGTATCGGTATTGCCCTGTACCCTGACGATGGATTGCGCGCTGATATGCTGCTGCGTCATGCTGATGCGGCAATGCAACAAGTGCGCATGCGTAAGGAGTCAGGTTACTGTTTTTTCATGGAAGAGATGAATGAACATGCACGGCACTCACTTGAGATGGAGCAGGCGCTGCATGATGCGCTTGAGCGAAACGAATTTGTACTTTGGTATCAGCCACTGCTTGATCTGAAAACCCGCCGCATTACAGGTGTTGAGGCACTTGTGCGCTGGCACCGTCCGGGTTACGGGCTGGTTCCACCGGATGAATTTATTCCAAGGGCTGAAGAAAGCGGTCAGATTTTGCCACTCGGACACTTGGTACTGGCCGAGGCCATTCGTCAGGCAGCCAGTTGGCAAAGACAGATGGGGCTTAAGCTGAATCTCGCAGTGAATATTTCTCCCCGACAGATTCTGCAGCCCGATTTTGTGCAGCAGGTTAAACAGCTGTTGATTATTCATGAGCTGATGCCAGGCAGTCTGGAGCTTGAAATTACCGAGTCTATTTTTCTCGATGTTGAAGCAGAAGGCCGTACTATTGAGACATTGAAGCAATTGAGAAGCCTAGGCGTACGCTTGTCGATTGATGACTTTGGTACAGGGTTCTCGGCACTGGGTTACTTGAAGCGTTTTCCGGTAGATATTCTCAAAATTGATCGCCAATTCGTGCGGGATATTCATACGGATCAGGACGCTGCAACACTGTGTCAGGCGATTATCTGGATGGCCAGGGGAATGCACATGGAAGTGATTGCCGAGGGTGTTGAACTGGAAGAGCAACTCGACATGCTGGCTGAATCGGGAGCCGATGTGGCGCAGGGCTATTACATCGCGAAACCGCAGCCGGCTGAATGTCTGCCTCAGATGCTTGAACGATATGAAGACAGAAAGGCAATATGACGTAATTTGAACTAGAGATTGGAGCGGGAAACGAGACTCGAACTCGCGACCCCGACCTTGGCAAGGTCGTGCTCTACCAACTGAGCTATTCCCGCATTTGGATGGCATCCCGTAGGGGGTTCGAACCCCTGTTACCGCCGTGAAAGGGCGGTGTCCTGGACCACTAGACGAACGGGACGCGGTACAATCAGGCTGTGCCTGACAGCGGTGCGAATATTAATAACAGAGATTTTTCCGGTCAAGCGTTTTCTTTCGTTTTTTGTTATAGAATCAAAGTCTTCTGTTTAACTCGGATGGACATGTGCCGATGAGCCCGACTGAAACCGGCCTAATCATCGTGGCTGTAGTGGTGGTGATGGCGATGATAGCCTTCAGTATTCAGGCGGTCGAAAATCAACGTCGTGAACGTCGCATGCGCCTGCTTATGCTGAAAGACCAGATTCGCCGGGCTGATCATCTACTGCACACTTTGCCTGAGCATTACATCACCCGTGAGATTCGTGATGTGCTGGTCAGGTATCTGCAGAATCGCTGGAAGCAGGTGATGGAGCTGGAAAACACATCGGAAAATCGACAGAAACTGTCTGAGATGGAAGCCTTCGCCGCTCAACCTTTACCTGTGGTTGAACATCCACCCGGTTCCATGACGTTGCACACTGATCGTAATCATGCTCAACGCACTGCAGCTCTGTTGCGGGAGCTGTTCCAGTTTTTGACAGAGCTGCAGAACGGCGGGCTTCTGCCTCCGGCCACAACACGGGATGTCATCTATCAGGTGAAGGAAGCCTATACCCGTACACGCATTGATGTTGAGATCATGGAAGCGCTTGAGGTCGAGCAGCAAAGAGGACCGGCCCCAGCCTTGCCGCGCTATCGTACGGCAGCAGGCAAGTTGCAACGGCTCAATCAGACCCAGCAATTGGATCGCCAGATCTATGAGCTAAGTGCGCATATGGATAAACTCCAGGCGCTTGTTGAGCGTGAACGTCTGCTGCGCGAAGCGGAAGAGGAGCGCAAGCGGGCCGAAGAGGCAGCAAAAGAAGACAAGTTCAAGCCTAAATCGATTACAGACTATCGGCGTTAAGTATTCACGAAGCTGTCATAAATCTCTACAATCGCGTGCTTAAGAAATTGCTTATATAAAAGGCGCTTGCCAGCAAGGATGTGCCGTTTACAATGCCGAGGGAATCTGTGCCCCCACAAACGACCAGCCTTAACACCTCCGTTGATGAGCAGTTGCGCATCATGCAGGCGAGTCTTGAACATCTTTCTGATCTTGTGGTGGTGACGGATGCGGACCTGACGCCCCCAGGTCCGCGTATTGTCTATGTCAATCAGGCCGTTATTGAGCGTACGGGCTATGACCGTGAACGGTTGATAGGCGCCAGCCCGCGTCTGTTTCAGGGAAAAGATACCTGTAGAGAAGCGTTGAATCGAATCGGCAATGCCTTGCGCCGCGGTGAAAGGGTGCGCGAAGAGTTGCTGAATTATACCAGCAGTGGTGATGCGTATTGGATCGGCATCAGCATAGTGCCTCTTTTTGATGACAGCGGGCAGCTCACTCACTTTGTCAGTACCCAAAGTGATATTACCTCACGCAAGCGCATTGAATCCGATCTGCTGCTGTTTCGCCAGGCGATCGACCAAAGTCCTTCCAGCGTCATTATTACTGACAACAGTGGGCATATTACCTACGTTAATAATGGCTTTGAAATCAACTCCGGCTACAGTCGTGACGATGTTTTGGGGCGAACCCCCGGCTTTCGGGCCTGGGAACCTAAAAGTGAGGTTGAAAAGAGGGCTTTCTGGGACCGTCTGGATAGTGGTTTGCCTTGGCGAGGTGAGTTCGTTAATCGGCATAAACAGGGACATCGCGTGGTCAAGCGCGCCGTAGTTTCACCGGTGCGTAATATGGAAGGAAACATCAGCCATTTCCTGTCGGTCGAGCAGGATATTACGGCGGAAAAGGAGGCCCTGTCTCAACTGGAGTATTTGGCCTACCACGACCCCGTGACTCAGATGCCCAACCGTCGCCTGCTGCAGCAGAGGGTCGAAGCATTGCTCCATGCTCCACTCATTGCCCCGTCAGCTGCACTGTTGCTGATAGATCTGGATGATTTCAAACGGATCAACGATGCGCATGGTCATGGATTTGGCGATCGAGTGCTGCAGAAAATCGGCTCTCGTCTGCAAAAACAGCTGTTAAGTGAGAGCGAATTGGTCGCTCGCCTTGGGGGTGATGAGTTTGGCGTGCTTTTGTGCGGCCGAACAACAGATGCCGAGTCTGACCTGATCTGGAGATTGGAGGCCTTGAGCCAACAGTTGGCCAGACCACTCAATATTGATGGTGAAACACTACTGCTTGCCGGCAGCATTGGTGTTGCCAGAATTCCGCAACATGGTCGCAGCTTTGTAACCCTGCAGCGCAATGCCGATCTTGCTCTGTACAAGGCCAAGGCTGATGGTAAGGGAGGCTACGCCACGTTCACGGCGGAGCTGAACGTGGCGGCTCAACGCAGGGTAAGGCTTGAAGAATCACTTCGCCTCACGATTCTGCGGGATGAGCTCAGCCTTGCTGTACAGTCACAGTTCGGGCCCGCTGGCGATATTCGGGGGGCCGAGGTCCTGGTGCGCTGGTTGCGTGGTCCGGAAGGCGTTCCGGTGTCGCCCGCTGAGTTTATACCGGTGGCGGAAGCTTCCGGTCTCATCAAGCCTCTGACATTGACGGTGTTCAGGCAGGCGCTTGAGATTGCGGCGCAACTCAAGGCTGCCGGCTTGCGAATTCCGCTGTCAATCAATCTCAGTTCGGATCTGTTTCGTGATAGTGCGCTGATCGATGCACTGGTCGATCTGGTGGCTGATAGCGTTGTAACACCTGACGCGTTGATGCTTGAAATTACCGAAAGCCTGTTTATCGATACTCATCCGGACTTGTTGCGGAACATGGCGCGGCTGGCGGAGCTGGGGTTTGCCTTTTCATTGGACGACTTCGGTACAGGGTACTCCAATCTGGCCTATCTGAAACGTTTGCACTTGAGTGAGCTCAAGATCGATAAGAGTTTTGTGGATGGTTTACCGCAGGATGAAGATAACCGGGCCATTGTACTTTCGATTATCTCGATCGCTCGCCAGTTAAGACTTAGAGTTGTAGCAGAAGGTGTTGAAACGTCTGCGCAGGCTGACTTTCTTGTCGCCCATGGCTGTGAGCTGTTGCAGGGCTATTTGCTTCACAAACCATCGCCTGCCGAGGAGTGGCTGGGGCAGCTAATGGACGGTATAGAAAAAAACTGTCGAAAGGGGGTTGACCACTAAAAGGCCCATACGTAATATATGCGCCTCCTCGATGAGGAAAGCGAAAGCGCTCAAGACTGTGTCCCGTTCGTCTAGTGGTCCAGGACACCGCCCTTTCACGGCGGTAACAGGGGTTCGAACCCCCTACGGGATGCCACTCACTCGTGAGTGATGGTTTTGAGAGTAAAGCGGGAATAGCTCAGTTGGTAGAGCACGACCTTGCCAAGGTCGGGGTCGCGAGTTCGAGTCTCGTTTCCCGCTCCAAACGTTTTTGCAGGCTGCGTCCCATTCGTCTAGTGGCCTAGGACACCGCCCTTTCACGGCGGTAACAGGGGTTCGAACCCCCTATGGGACGCCACTCTCTGACAGAGATGCTATCGTAAGATCTCTGAAAGAAACATGCGGGAATAGCTCAGTTGGTAGAGCACGACCTTGCCAAGGTCGGGGTCGCGAGTTCGAGTCTCGTTTCCCGCTCCAAATTCAGTACAGACTGTCAGCACACAGTGTTTAATACGATAACCATCCGGCGAAAGCTGCATGGTTTTTTTCGTTTCATGGTCTGCACATTGGTTCCGTAAAGCAAAACCTCAGGCCGGGCATGCCTCGCACAGAGGGGATGGCCCGGCATAGGTACAAGAGTGTCTTCAGTGTCGGGTGTCCGATGCATCCCCAAGAATACTCTGTCGCAGTGACAGGTAATCTACAGGGGTGTTGCTGGCCTCAAGCTCAGCCTGTGTTTCATCAAGCTGCTGGAACTGCTCGATCTCCTCGTCACTCATAAAGTGCAGACACTCGCCGCCAAACAGCCAGAAGAGGTCACGTGCCAATAATGGTACGAATTGTGGGTAGCCACGTACCAGTCGGACCAGCAGGGTTTGGCCATCTTCGTATGCTTCTGGGCGATGATGTTCGAAATCATCCACCAGTGCGGCAAACTGGTCCAGAAACTCAAGCTCCTCGCTGGCTTCGGTGTCCTTGAAGGTTGGCTGTTGAATCAGGTTGTTATAGGCGATCTTGAGCAGGTTCAGATGAAAGCTGTGGCGATCGGTCACGGGGTACTCCGGTTGTTGCAGTCACGGGAGCGGGCATCGGATGTCCGCGCAAACGGGTACAATGGGGGGCGGCGGTTGAAATTTCAATCCCCGGCCGCATCTACCCACATCTACACTCCATTCAAAGGCAAGGCATGACAACGGCGCTTTCGATACAGGATTTAAGAAAGGTATACGGTAACGGCTTCGAGGCTCTCAAGGGGATCTCTCTGGACGTGCAGCAGGGAGACTTCTTTGCCCTGTTGGGCCCAAATGGTGCCGGCAAATCAACAACGCTGGGGATCGTTTCCTCGCTGGTCAACAAAACGGCCGGCAAGGTCAGTGTGTTTGGTTACGATATTGATACCCAGCTGGCGCAGGCCAAGCAGTGCCTTGGGGTTGTACCGCAGGAGTTCAACTTCAACCCGTTTGAAAAAGTAGTGGATATCGTTGTCACTCAGGCTGGGTATTACGGTATTCCGCGCAGGCAGGCGTTGCAGCGTGCTGAAATTTACCTGGGCAAACTTGGGCTTTGGGAAAAGCGCGATGAGCGTGCTCGCATGCTGTCCGGTGGCATGAAGCGCCGCCTGATGATTGCCCGTGCGTTGGTGCATGAACCCAAGTTGCTGATTCTGGACGAGCCCACTGCAGGGGTCGATATCGAGCTGCGCCGTTCCATGTGGGATTTCCTGAGTGAAATAAATGCCGCAGGGACAACTATTATCCTCACGACGCACTATCTGGAAGAAGCTGAAAGCCTGTGTCGCAATATCGCCATCATCGATCATGGCAGCATTATCCAGAATACCAGTATGAAAGCACTGCTGCAGAAGCTGGATACGGAAACCTTCATTCTGGATCTGCGCCAGGATTTTACCGAGCTGCCCAAACTTGATGGGTACGTGATCCGGCCGCGTGATGCACATACCCTTGAGGTCGATGTGCCAAAGGCGGCAGGGCTCAATGCGCTGTTCAGCCACTTGGCCGAGCAGGGGCTGGAAGTGAGCAGTATGCGCAACAAAGCCAACCGGCTGGAAGAACTGTTTGTGTCGCTGGTCGACAAGAATTTGAAACAGGAGTCAAAATGAATTCCCGGCTGCTATGGACCGCGTTCGTCACTATCGTCGTCAAGGAAATCCGTCGCTTTACCCGTATCTGGGTTCAGACCCTGCTGCCGCCAGCGATCACCATGACGCTCTATTTCATTATTTTCGGTAACCTGATCGGCTCTCGCATTGGTGACATGGGTGGCTTCGATTACATGGAATATATCGTTCCGGGCCTGATCATGATGTCAGTTATCACCAACTCCTACGGTAACGTGGTGTCCTCTTTCTTCGGCACCAAGTTTCAGCGCAATATCGAGGAACTGCTGGTCTCGCCGGTGCCTAATTGGATTATCCTGGCCGGCTATGTGATTGGCGGCGCCACACGAGGGTTGATGGTAGGCTTTATCGTGACCCTGCTGTCACTGTTTTTCACAAAGTTACAGATCAACCACCTCTTCATCACTATTACTGTGGTATTGCTGACCGCGATTCTGTTTTCGCTGGGTGGTTTCATCAATGCCGTGTACGCCAAAACCTTTGATGATATCGCGATCGTGCCTACCTTCATCCTGACCCCGCTGACCTATCTGGGTGGCGTGTTCTACAGCATCCAGCTGTTGCCGGGATTCTGGCAGGGGGTGTCACAGCTGAATCCGATTCTGTATATGGTAAACAGTTTCCGTTATGGCATTTTGGGCGTCAGTGACATCGATATCGGTTTTGCCTTCGCCATGATTATTGGGTTTATTGTCGTGTTGGGAGGCGTTGCCATTCATTTGCTGAATACTGGCAAGGGGATTCGAGAATGAGCGAACATGATCAGGTAAAGGCATCCCCGCTGGGGCAGGACACGGTCTACGTCAATGAGTACGACGCCTCGTTGCTGTACCCGATTCGGCGTGACCTGAACTGGGAGGCCAAGGGCGTCAAACGCAGCAGCCTGCCGTTTCGCGGACTGGATATATGGAATGCCTATGAGGTGTCTTGGCTGGACGCCGGCGGCAAGCCGGTGGTACGGCTGGCTGAATTTCGTATACCGGCCAGCTCACCCTGCATCATTGAATCCAAGTCGTTCAAACTGTACCTGAACTCTTTCAACTTGAGTCGCTTTGCACAGGAAAGTGAGGTGCGCGAGCGGATGCAGGCGGATCTGTCGGCGGCTGCAGGTGCGCCGGTGCAGGTCAAATTGATCCCGCTGACTCAGGCTGTTGAAGTGAGCCAGCTCAAGGGGCGATGCCTGGATGATCTGCCACTTCAGGTCGAGCACTACTCGCCGGCCCCTGAGTTGCTGAACGCCTCAGGTCCTGTTACCGAGGAAACTCTGGTCAGTCACTTGCTCAAGTCCAACTGCCCCGTCACCGGGCAGCCTGATTGGGCCAGTGTGCAGATCCGCTACAAGGGGGCTCAGATCGATCACAAAGGGCTGCTGGCCTATCTGATCTCCTATCGTGAACACGGCGACTTTCACGAGCAGTGTGTCGAAAATATCTTCATGGATATCTGGCAGCGCTGCCGACCGCAGAAACTCAGTGTCTATGCGCGCTATGTCCGTCGCGGTGGTCTGGATATCAATCCCTACCGCTCCAGTATCAACGATGAGCCGCAGAACCTGCGCCTGTCACGCCAGTAAAAGGATAGTACCGTGGATGCACTCGACGCCCTGATCAACCGTACCTCATGCCCCCGCTTGGAAGGTCCGGCTCCAACGCCGCAACAGCTTGACCTGATGTTGCGTGCAGCTCTGAGAGCGCCGGATCATGGATCGCTGCGCCCTTGGCGCTTTATTATTACGGAAGGCGAAGGTCTGGTACGCATGGGTGAGCTGTTTGCCCGTGCCGCTTTGAAGGCTGATCCGGAGTTGCCGCAGGCAAGGCATGACAAATACCTGCAAATGCCGCTGCGGGCACCAATGATCATCACGGTAGTTGCTGTCACTCGAGAGCATCCCAAAGTCCCGCTGGACGAACAGTTAATCTCGGCAGGATGTGCGGCTCATGCCATCACCCAAGCGGCTTTCGCGCAGGGCCTTGGGGCGATGTGGCGCACCGGTGAAATGACCCATAACTCGCATGTGCGATCAGGGCTGGAGCTGGCCGAACATGAGCAGGTGGTTGGCTTTATCTATCTGGGCCAGCGCTGTCGCGAGCGCGAGGCTCCGATGCTGGACCTTGCCGAGTTCGTGACTCGCTGGGAGGGCTGATGAAAACCGATACGGTTGAATTCCTTGGTTGGCTCAAGACCCAGATTCCACTGCTGGAACACTTGGGTATTTCACAGCTGACATGGGATGGTCAAACGCTGAAGATCCCCACGCCGCTGGCACCCAATGTAAACGACAAGGGAACCGGTTTTGGCGGTTCTCAGGCGGCGATCGCCACTGTAGCGGGGTGGTGCCTGACGACCCTGTGTCTCAGGGAGCGCGGGCTGGAGTGTGACGTGGTGATCGCTGACAGCCATCTCCAATACCTCAAGCCGGTTACGGCGGATTTTGTGACACAAGTTGAGCTGATCGACACCGCCGCTTCTGATGTCTTGGCCGAGCGTGTAGTGGAGCGGGGCAAGGGTAAGCTGGCGTTGGTGGTAGAGGTCATCTGCAATGGTCAGGTCTGCATGCGTCTGGAAGGACTCTATGTCGCGATAAAGCGCTGAGGCCTGTTCCTGTTTTAGACGGAGGCCTACTTGCCCTGCCGGGTCGCCGTGATAGTGCGACTGAGCAGAATGACCGGCACAATTCCAACCAGCACAATCAGCATCGCAGACAGTGCACTGGTTTCCAGCATTTCATCTGACGCATACTGGTACACATAGGTTGCCAGCGTATCGTAATTGAACGGTCGCAGAATCAGAGTGGCCGGCAATTCCTTCATGGAGTCGACAAAAACTACCAGAACGGCCGTTAACAATCCGCCTCGGATCAGTGGCAGGTGGACGCGCCGGAGGGTTTGCAGTGGGTTAAGGCCGAGGGAGCGCGATGCCATGTCCATGCTGGGTGTAACTTTGGCCAGTGATGACTCCACGCTGCCGGTTGATACCGCCAGAAAGCGCACGGAATAGGCAAATACGATGGCGAAGGGTGTACCGCTCAGTAGCAGGCCCGTACCAAAGCCGAAGTGACGTTGCATGAACGCGTCGACGCTGTTGTCGAAAGCCGCCAGAGGAATAATGACACCGATCGCAAGAACTGCACCTGGCAAGGCATAGCCCAGGCTGCTGAAGCGAGCGGCCACTGTAAGCGAGCGTTGCTGCGGATAAAGTCGCTTACTGTAGGCCAGTACAACTGCGATCACGACTGTCAGTGCAGCAGCCAGAGCGGAAAGGGTAAAGCTGTGCACTGCATTGGCAATAAAGCCGGGCTCGGCGAACTGGTCCAGCCGCCGCAGTGCATAGCTTCCGAGCACGATAAAAGGAATTGCAAAACCGAGCACGACCGGCAGGGCGCAAGCCAGTGTCGCCATCAGTTGTCGTGCGGGGCTGAGGCGGAAGCGTTCAATTGAACGGAACCGGTCGGAGCCGCTGAACTGACGCTGACGGGCGCGTGCAATGCGCTCAAGTGAAATCAGCAGTACTACAAACAGCATCATCAGGCTGGCAATCTGGGCGGCGGCTCCGAGGTTGCCCATGTTCAGCCAGGCATCATAGATACCGGCAGACAGACTTTTGACCGCGAAATAGTCAACCGTGCCAAAGTCGTTCAG
Source organism: Marinobacterium iners (assembly GCF_017310015.1). Classification (NCBI taxonomy): domain Bacteria; kingdom Pseudomonadati; phylum Pseudomonadota; class Gammaproteobacteria; order Oceanospirillales; family Oceanospirillaceae; genus Marinobacterium; species Marinobacterium iners. The sequence goes on along the minus strand of NZ_CP022297.1, from coordinate 2,936,937 downwards.
GGTTTCCATGGATACCAGTGCAAGGCCCACAGCGATGGAGGGCCGAGCAATGGGCAGCGAGATGCGCACAAAGCTCTGCAGCGGAGTGCAGCCAAAGATGCGGCTGGCATCCCGAATGCTCATCGACTGTTCAAGGAAGCTGGCGCGAGCCAGCAGATACACATAGGGGTAGAGGACCAGCGTCAGCATGGCGATGGCGCCGCCAAGGCTTCGAATATCGGGAAACCAGTAGTCGCGCGCAGTTTGCCAACCGAACAGCTCACGCAATGTGCTTTGTACCGGGCCTGCATATTCCAGCAGATCGGTGTAGAGGTATGCTATTACATACGCGGGCATGGCGAACGGAAGCAACAGGGCCCACTCAAACAGGCGCCGACCAGGGAAATGACACATGGTCACAAGCCAGGCGGTACTGACACCGATTACGACTGACAGGCTGCCGACACCGGCCAGCAACAGCAGGGTAGAGCGGATGTAAACCGGCAGTATGGTATCGACCAGATGGGGCCAGATGTTTTCGGTGGGAAAAAGCGCCAGCCACAGAACGGCCAGAACCGGCAGCATCACCAGCAGAGCGCTGCCCCAGGCAACAGAATACCAGCCGGGCATGTAGCGGCGCGGCTTGCGGGTATCAACCAGCGGGGCAGTTGCGGTAGCGGTTTCAGACATAGGACGGTGAACGCACAGAAACGGTAGCCGGGAAGACTACCGCTTCAGGTCGCAGCTGTCGATTGTCAGGCGCGAATCAGTTGTCAAAGCCGACCTTGTCAACCAGTCGTGATGCTGTTGCGCGGTGTTTGACTACATCACCCAGGTTGATGTCATCAGCCTTGAATTCACCCATGTGCTCCTTGAGCAGGGCAGACCACTCGATGCCGGGACGCACCGGGAACTCGTAGTTTACTTCCGCGTACATTTTCTGGGCCTGCTCGCTGGTCAGGAACTCGATCAGCTTGATGGCAGCTTCAGGGTTGGGCGCATGCTTGGCCAGCGCAGCACCGGAGATGCTCATGTGCGCACCGCGACCATCCTGGTTCGGGAACAGCAGATTGACCGACCTGGCCCACTCGATCTGCTCCGGCTCTTCCTGGTTGGTCAGCATCTTGCCATAGTAGTAGGTATTGCCCAGCGCAACATCGCACTGTCCTTCCATAACCGCCTTGACCTGGCCGCGGTCATTACCCTGTGGGCGGCGTGCCAGATTATCCTTCACGGCGCTGAGCCACTGCTCGGCCTGCTCTTCGCCCTTATGTTCAATGATTGATCCGATCAGGGACAGGTTGTAGGAGTGTTTGCCACTGCGGGTGCAGACACGGCCTTTCCATTTCGGATCGGCCAGGTCTTCATAGGTCTGGATCTCACCCGGCTCCACACGATCCTTTGATGTGTAGATGATGCGAGAGCGTGCCGTCAGACCAACCCAAAGATCATCCTTCGAGCGGTACTGAGCAGGTACGTTTTCTTCTACGGTGCTGCTATTGATCGGCGCAACCAGTTGACGCTCGACCGCATCGTGCAGTGGGCCGACATCCGAGGTCAGAATGACATCGGCCGGAGAGTTGGCACCCTCGTGCTCCAGTCGTTCCAGCAGGCCGCTTTTGGAGAAGATGACATTGGCCTTGATGCCGGTTTCGGCGGTGAACGCCTCCAGCAGAGGCTTGATCAGGAACTCTTGCCGATAGGAGTAGATGTTGACCTCATCGGCTGCCTGCGCAACGGCGCCAAAGGTAGAAAAGGCCAGACCAGCAAGAAGGGCGTGTTTCGCGTTCATGTACATCTCCATCGGTTGTGGCGCGAGCCATGTAGTCCGAATATCAAAAACTTAATGCGAATTATTATCACTGTTTGCGTTCAAGTCAATGCTAGTGCATCTGATTCTTGTTCCGCTAGAGATTAAAATAGTATATAGATGTAAGGGGAGAGCATATATTGAGGCAGATCATACCGGCAGCGGAAACAGACGCGACAGTAGAACGGGGACAGCGGTTTCAACCCGTAAAATGCGTGGCCCCAGATGAATGGCTTGCAGGCCAGCCTGCTCCAGCTTTTCCACCTCATAAGCGATAAATCCGCCTTCAGGACCAATAGCCAGAGTGGTTGGTGTATCCATCGGAGCCGGGCAAGGTGCCGCGTTGTAGGGGTGTGCCACCAGGGCGCGTGTATTGCGGGCCAGCGCGGGCAGCTCGTCCTCTACAAAGGGTTTGAATCGTTTGCGGATTTCGACCCGCGGCAGACGCGTATCACCGGCCTGCTCAAGTCCCAGCAGCAGATGTTCGCGCATACGCTCTGCCTGCAGTAAGGGGGTGGACCAGTAGCTTTTGTCGACGCGGTAGGAGTTGATCAGCCACAGCTCCTTGGCCCCAAGGGTGGCGATCGTCTCGATACAGCGTTTGAGCATTTTCGGCCTTGGCAACGCTAGTACCAGTCGCAGGGGCAATGCGGGAGGGGGGGGCTGATCAAGTCTCACTTCAAGCTCGGCGCAGTGCTCACTCAGGTGAGTCAGTATTCCCTGGCCGATCAAGCCATTGAGCACCCCCACACGGAAGCTATCACCGACCTGTCCACGGTGCACTTCCAGCAGATGATGCAAGCGGCGGCCATCAAGGCGGACTCGGTGCGGGCTGATAAAGTCAGAGGTATACAGCAGAATCAGGTTCACGGTGGTTTCATCACGCAGGCTTGAAACCGGCGATCATAGCATCCCTGCATGATCGGGGTCAGTGCTCAGTCGCTGTCGAGCTTTTTCAATCGATAGGCCAGCTGCGGCCGAGTCATGCCCAGCAGACGAGCCGCCTTCGAAACATTGCCCTCGACCCGTTCCATCGCGGTACGGATCAGTTGCTCTTCCATCGCTTCAAGGCTGAACTCTTCGCTCAACAGCTGATCGCACAGCAAATCCTGTGGCAGCATGCCGTTGTCGGACTGCAGTGGCTGGCGCTCGGCCCCCAGTGTGCCATTGCGCTTGATACTGTTAAGCGGATGAGTCGCCTCCGATAACGAGGGGAAAAACGCATCCAGATCGATGGTGTGGTTGTTATCGGTCAGAATTACACCGCGTTCGATCATGTTTTCCAGCTCGCGGATATTGCCGGGCCACTTGTAGTTCATCAGGGCCTGCATTGCCAGATCGGATACACCCAGCGTGCGCTTGTTGTACAGGGTGTGATACTTCTCGAGAAAATGCTCAATCAACAGCGGAATATCCTCTATGCGGTCTCGCAATGGTGGAATATGCACCGGATACACATTGAGTCGATAGAACAGGTCAGGGCGGAATTTGCCGTTGCGAACCGCCTCTTCAAGATCTTCGTTGGCAGCAGCCACCACACGCACATCGATGCGGCGGGTACGGGTATCGCCCACCCGCTCCATTTCGCTTTCCTGCAGCACGCGTAACAGACTGGCCTGGGCGCGCGGTGATAGCTCGATCACTTCATCCAGGAAGATTGTGCCGCCGTGAGCGCGCTCGAATTTGCCTTCGCGGGACTGAACCGCACCGGTAAAGGCTCCCTTCTCAACCCCGAACAGCTCGGCTTCAATCAGGTCCGGAGGAATACAGGCACAGTTGACCGCCACGAACGCCTTGTCGGCGCGGTCTGAGCTGAGGTGCAGGCCGCGGGCGACGATCTCCTTGCCGACGCCGGTTTCGCCCTGCAGCAATACCGTGACGCGACTGGAAGAGGCGCGGCGAATCAGTTGGCACACATTCTTGAATGCACCGGAGCGCCCCACCGAGTTGAACAGCAGGTCTTCACTCTGGTCAGAGCTGCGGAAGTTGTCGCGCAGATCACTTAGCTGGCTCTGCAGTGAAAACAGCTCTTCGGCGATGGGGTCAGGCAACAGGTAGCGCTCCAGCTCGGTTTGGTCATCCCACTGCTCGACCGGCTTACCGACAATATGGCAGTGATCATGTCCCATGCCGGCGCATTGGGTTTCTTTGAAAATCACCTGTTGGCCCATGAAATAGGTCGTATAGCCGCTGGCATAGCCGATCAGTGTCCAGCAGATAGGCTCCTCTGCAGGGCCAAAATCGTGCAGGTGCACATCGGCCTCATATGAGTCAAACCAGTCGAATTCTCCATGGAAAATGCCGTTATCCATGTCGATATTGAGCGCAACGGGTTTAACGTTAACCATCCCTTTGATGCAATGCAGCTGGGGGCCAACGAAGAAGGCATCCTCTTTTGACATGTCCGGCCTGACCTTGGCTACCAGTTCGGCATCTTTCCAGCCGGAGTGGTAGCCGAAACGCATCAAGAAGCCCTTGGCACGGTTGATGCCCAAAGTGTCAATCAGCTCTTTGCGCAGCAGACCCATTACACTGGAATGGATCATCAGCATGCGCTGTTCATTCAGCCAGATCTTGCCTTTGTCGCTTTCAAAGCGGATCTGTGACAGTAGGTCTCCGCTGCCGGGAAACTCTAGTTCTTGTGTAGTTGCCATAGTTGTTTTTATACCGGCTTGGTGTGAGCGATGTTCTGTGAGCGGGCCTGCAGCCCTTTTTCATTGTTGAAAGATTTCATGCGGATTTGAAAGAGAAAGTGCAAAACATACGACTAAAGTATCATTCGGTGTTCTTATCAAAATCAACGCGTATTTGATCATCTCATCAAAAAAATTCCTGAAATTTTATGAAATGAGCATTTTTTCAAGTGTGACTATTCATCTATGCAACGCACTGTTGCGATATTGTTTCCAACGAATTGGATGTTTTTATCTTATTTAAATCAATAGCTTGGTAGTTTATTGGGTGTCGTGTTTCAGCCGTTTTTTCCAATCTGGCACAGCTGTTGCTCTCTTCATTAGCGAATGCATACGCCGATGAGCTGAGGACAACAATGACAAAACTCACACTGCACTCACGAAATGATGATCTGCCAAAGCGCTCGGATTTTGATCGTCTGACCAAATTCATTCGGGTGCGAAGCCAGCCCGGAGCTCGTTTCGTCGAGTTCGATTTTGCCATTGGTGACCCCTCCCTGTTTGTCGAGCTGGTGATGCCAAAAGGCGCGTTCGACGAATTTTGTGCCGCCAACGATGTTGTCCACATGACCGCAGATCAGATCCGTGAAGTCGATTCCGAAATGGAAAAATGGCGTTATGGAGAAGATACGCTCATGTCACACAACCACGATCGTGATTCCGAATAACAACAACTGCAGCTGGGAAGAGTTCCATGACCATTGAAATCAAAACAGCCACGCTGGAACCGGTTCGCAATACCTATGCCAACGTAGAGCGCCGCTTCGGCGACAAGCCGGCTACCCGCTATCAGGAAGCAACCTACGACCTTCAGTCTGAAACCAATTTTCATTACCGCCCACTGTGGCAGCCGGACCTTGAGCTGAATGATACTCGCCGTACCGCCATCCAGATGGCTGACTGGTACGCCCTCAAGGATCCGCGACAGTTCTACTACGGCACTTACGTGCAGCAGCGCGCCAAAATGCAGGAAAACGCCGAGAGCAACTACGCGTTCTTTGAAAAGCGCGATCTTGCCCGCCATCTGAGCGAAGAGCGCCAGGCCGAGGTAATCCGCTACCTGGTGCCGCTGCGTCACTTGGAGCACACCGCCAACCTGAACAACATGTATGGAGCGGCTTACGGCTACGGTACCGCGATCACTCAGGCATTGCTGTTTGATGGCATGGATCGGCTTGGCATCGCACAGTATCTCTCGCGTATCGGTTTGATACTGGACGGCAACAGCGGCGATGCACTGGCCGAGGCAAAACAGCAATGGATGGAAGCTGACATCTGGCAGGGGCTGCGTGCGTTGTGTGAAGAGATGCTGGTAACCGAAGACTGGTTTGAAGTGAGTGTTGCACAGAACCTTGTTGTGGACACCCTGGTGTATGACCTTGTCTACGCCCAGTTTGATCAGTACCTGGCAGACAACGGTGCTCAGGATGTCGCCATGCTCACCGAGTTCATGCAGCTCTGGTACAAGGACACGACACGCTGGGTAGATGCCGTAATCAAAACGACAGCGACTGAGTCCGAAGAAAACAAGGCGCTGCTGGCGCAGTGGATCGAGAAGTGGCGTGGCAAGGCTGCAGAAGCCCTGGCACCGCTTGCATCCGCCATGCTGAATGACGAAGCGCTGGCACAGTCGCTGGCAGAACTGGATAAGCGGGTCGCGAAGGCCGGCATCAAATAACAACAAGGAAATGCCCCATGTCCAAAGTATATATCGCGCTGCAGGATAACGATGAATCTCGCTACATCGTCGAGGCTATCGAGGAAGACAATCCTGAAGCGACCGTGATTCACATGCCGGCCATGATTCGCATTGAAGCCGAAAACTATCTCGCGGTGAAACGTGAAACCGTGGAAGAAAAAATGGGACGTGACTGGGACGTGCAGGAGCTGCACCTGAACCTGATCACGATCGGTGGCAACGTCGACGAAGACGACGATCAGATCACCCTGACCTGGAACTCATAACAAGAAGGTAACCCCGATGGCAGCCAAGAAACTCAACATCAAAGACAAATATCGCCTGCTGACCCGTGATCTGGATTGGGACTTTTCCTATCAGGATCGTAAAGATGCATTCCCGTTCGAAGAGTTCGAAGGGATCAAGATTACCGACTGGTCCAAATGGGAAGACCCGTTCCGCCTGACCATGGATTCCTACTGGAAGTATCAGGCTGAAAAAGAGAAAAAACTGTACGCCATTTTTGATGCGTTTTCTCAGAACAACGGCCAGCTCAACATCTCCGATCCGCGTTATGTCAACGCACTGAAAATCTTCCTGACCGGTGTTTCGCCGCTTGAGTATCAGGCGTTCCAGGGCTTTGCTCACACCGGTCGCCAGTTCGGCGGTGTTGGCGCTCGCGTCGCCTGCCAGATGCAGTCCATCGATGAACTGCGTCACGTCCAGACTCAGGTTCACGCCATGAGTCACTACAACAAGTTCTTTGACGGTCTGCAGGACTGGTCGCACATGCACGACCGCGTGTGGTACCTGTCTGTACCCAAATCGTTCTTCAACGATGCGCGTGCAGCGGGTCCGTTCGAGTTCATGGTGGCAATCGGTTTCAGCTTCGAATACGTGCTGACCAACCTGCTGTTCGTACCCTTCATGTCCGGCGCCGCCTACAACGGCGACATGGCTACCGTGACCTTCGGCTTCTCCGCCCAGTCGGATGAAGCGCGCCACATGACCCTCGGCCTTGAGGTGATCAAGTTCCTGCTGGAGCAGCATGAAGACAACGTGCCGATCGTGCAGAAGTGGATCGACAAGTGGTTCTGGCGCGGTACCCGTCTGCTGACACTGGTGGGCATGATGATGGACTACATGCTGCCCAACAAGGTGATGAGCTGGAAAGAAGCCTGGGAAGTGTACTTTGAAGAGGCCGGTGGTGCTTTGTTCAAGGACTTGGCTCGCTACGGCATCACCATGCCGAAATATGCTGATGTTATCGAGAAGGAAAAAGAGCATATCTCGCACCAGGCCTGGTGGACCTTCTATACCCACGGCCATGCGGCCGGCTTCCACACCTGGATCCCGACCGATGAAGAGCTGGACTGGCTGAGCGAGAAGTACCCCGATACGTTCGACAAATACTACCGTCCGCGCTGGGAGCTGGCGAAAGAGATGGAAGCCCGCGGTGAGCGTTTCTACACCAAGGCGCTGCCTCAGCTGTGTACCACCTGCCAGATCCCGATGCTGTTTACCGAGATGGATGATCCAACTCAGACCAGCTACCGCGACTCTGTTTACAACGGTGATCGTTACCACTTCTGCTCGGATGGCTGTAAGGACATCTTCGATGATGAACCGGAGAAGTTTGTGCAGTCCTGGCTGCCGGTGCATCAGATCTTCCAGGGCAACTGTGGTGGTCCGGGTGTTGAAGACGTCCTGCGCGACTACTACCAGATGAATGTTGGTGTCGACAACATGGACATCAAGGGCTCTCCGGACGAAGAGCGCTGGAAGAAGTGGAAGGGCGTTGCCTGATGTCACTGAGAGGCGTGCTGCACACGCAGCCGCTTCTCAAGTCGGTATATCTACACGAGTTTGAGGATAACAATAATGCCAGTACATGCCATCACACCCGACTATAAGGGTGATGTTAAAGACCGTGTTGAAAATTTCCACGGCAATCAGATCGTCTATGTAGGCTGGGACCATCACCTGATGTTCTGTGCCGCCTTTGCCTACCCGCTTCCGCCAGAAACGCCGTTCCGTGCGCTGCGTGATGAGGTAATGCCTGAGGGTTTTTCACTGCACCCGGAGTGGTCCAAAATCGACTGGTCCAAAGCAACCTGGCTTCTGGACGGCCAGCCGTTTGAGCCGCAACTGGACGTGTCCCTCAAGGATCAGGGCATTGGCCACAAGTCCCTGTTGCGCTTCCAAACCCCTGATCTCAAGGGTTACAAGGGCGCGGGCGTTTGAGGAGAGCGTTATGAGTTATGAAGTCAGGGTCGAACCGACCGGTGATGTGATCGAAGTCGACGAGGGGCAGACCATTCTGGATGCCGCCCTGCGTCAGGGGGTCTGGCTGCCGTTTGCCTGTGGTCATGGAACCTGTGCCACCTGCAAGGTGCAGGTACTTGAAGGTGATGCCGATCTGGGCAACGCCTCACCCTTCGCGCTGATGGATATGGAGCGTGAAGAGGGCAAGATTCTGGTTTGCTGTGCCACACCAGAGAGTGATCTGGTGATCGAAGCCGACATCGACGTCGACCCCGATTTTCTGGGCTACCCGGTACAGGACTACGTCGGCACCGTCACCGACATCGTCGATCTGTCGCCCACCATCAAAGGCATCACCTTTGAACTGGACAGTGCGATGGAATTTCAGGCGGGGCAGTACATCAACCTGAAAATTCCGGGCGTTGAGGGTACGCGAGCCTTTTCGATTGCCAACAAGCCCAGTGATGACCGCCATGTCGAACTGCATATTCGTCGGGTTCAGGGTGGCGCCGGCACCACCTGGCTGCATGAGCAACTGCAGGTGGGTGATACGCTGGATATTTCCGGTCCCTACGGTCAGTTCTTTGTCCGCAAGTCAGATGATCAGGACGTGATCTTTATTGCGGGTGGTTCCGGTCTTTCCAGTCCGCAATCGATGATTCTGGATCTGCTGGAAGCGGGCGACAATCGCCAGATCTATCTGTTCCAGGGCGCGCGCAACGTCAGTGAGTTGTACAACCGTGAGATGTTCGAAGCGCTCGACCGTGAGCACGACAACTTCCACTACATTCCGGCTTTGAATGAACCTCTTGACGAGGATCAATGGCAAGGCTTCAAGGGTTTTGTGCATGAAGCGGCCATCGACCGGTTTGATAACCGCTTCAGCGGTCACAAGGCTTACCTTTGCGGGCCGCCGCCAATGATCGATGCTGCCATCACTGCGCTGATGCAGGGGCGCCTGTTCGAGCGGGACATCCACATGGAGCGCTTTGTAACGGCTGCAGACGGTGCTGATGAGCAGACCCGTTCAGCGCTGTTTAAACGAATCTGATCCCGAATCAGGGATAGCTTCACCCGCTTTCGGGATTTCATGTTTCCACCGAAGGCGGTGGAAACCCCGGCCTCGAGGCGGGATTATCAGACATCACGTGAGGTCTGAATATGAATAACAACTATAACGCATCGACTCCGGAAACACCGCAGCGCCACCGTATCGAGCTGACGGATGAGGAGACCAGCTTTAACGCCAGTTCGGAGTTGAGCCTGCTGGTCGCCATGGAACGGGCAGGGCAGGCGCTGATACCGGTTGGTTGTCGTGGCGGCGGGTGTGGCAAATGCCGCATCCGGATTTTAAAGGGTGAGTATTTCAGTAAACGCATGAGCAGAGCCTGGGTTTCCCCCGAACAGGAAGCCGAGGGCACTGTGCTGGCCTGCAGGGTCTATGCCCGCAGTAATCTGACAATCGAACCTGATCCGCCCGAAGTCGCCACCAGCTGTGGTAAGGCAGATCGAGCAAGCTAACAACTATAAGGAAACGGCTATGAAAAAAGGTGTAATGCGTCCCGGTCATATCCAGTTGCGCGTTCTGGATATGGATGAAGCTCTGAAGCACTACGTTGACCTGATGGGCATGATCGAAGTTGATCGTGATACTCAGGGTCGTGTCTACCTCAAGGGTTGGACCGAAGTGGATAAATTCTCTCTGGTACTGCGTGAGGCGGATCAACCAGGGATGGATTTTGTCGGTTTCAAATGTCTTGATGAAGCCACCATTGATCGTCTCAGTGCCGAGCTGCAGACGGCGGGTGTTGCCACCGAAGAGATCGCAGCCGGTGACCTGAAGGACTGCGGCCGTCGCATCGCCTTCACAGTGCCGACTGGGCATCGCTTCGAGCTGTTTGCCACCAAGGAGCAAACCGGCAAGTGGGGCGTGGGCAACCGCAACCCAGAAGCCTGGCCGCGCGATCTGAAAGGCATGAAAGCGACTCGCTTTGACCACTGTCTGTTGTACGGGCCGGACGTGCCTGCTACCGTCAAGCTGCTCACTGATGTACTGGGTATGGACCTGGCCGAACAGGTTGTCGATCCTGAAGGCAAACAGCTGGCCGGCTTCATGACCGCAAGCATGAAAGCGCACGACGTAGCGTTCATTGAGCATCCCGAACCTGCCAAGCTGCACCATGCATCCTTCTTCCTGGAAACCTGGAACGATGTGTTGAAAGCAGCGGATCTGATCTCCATGACCGATACTTCCATTGATATTGGTCCGACCCGTCACGGCCTGACCCATGGCCAGACCATCTACTTCTTTGACCCGTCAGGCAACCGCAACGAAGTATTTGCCGGTGGAGACTACCATTACCCGGACCACGAACCGGTGACCTGGGATGCCGAACAACTGGGCAAGGCGATCTTCTACCATGACCGTCAGCTCAACGAGCGTTTCCTGACCGTTTTGACCTGATCCTCTGCTCTAGCTGTATCAAGCCCGCTCCGGTTCGTTCCGCAGCGGGCTTTTACGTACAGGGCGTACGGTATGCTGCGGGTGCATGGATGCACAGGAGCATCGATGACGTGAAGGTACACCGTGACGCTGGCAGATTTCCACATATTCGCTATGCTGATTTGACCGAGACATCTTTCATCTTTGCTCAATGGAGACAGCAATGACACAGGACAGCATGAAAGCAGTGGTTTATCACGGGCCGGGTAACAAGTCCCTGGATACGGTGCCGATGCCCAAAGTACAGAAACCCACTGATGCAGTGGTTAAAATCGTCAAAACCACGATTTGTGGTACTGACCTGCATATTCTCAAAGGCGATGTTCCCGCTGTGACTGAAGGCCGCATCCTGGGCCATGAGGGCGTGGGCATTATCGAATCCGTGGGCGATGCGGTCAGCAACTTCAAGCCCGGTGATCGGGTGCTGATCTCCTGCATCACCTCCTGCGGCAAGTGCGAATACTGCAAGCAACAGATGTATTCCCACTGCGAGGATGGCGGCTGGATTCTGGGTCACCTGATTGACGGCACTCAGGCCGAGTATGTGCGTATTCCGCATGCGGACAACAGCCTCTACCCGATTCCGGCAGGGTCGGATGAAGAAGCGTTGGTGATGCTCAGTGATATCCTGCCCACCGGTCACGAAATCGGTGTGCTTTACGGCGCGGTCAAACCCGGTGATACGGTTGCGATTGTGGGTGCAGGCCCTGTGGGGATGGGCGCACTGCTGACGGCGCAGTTCTATTCCCCCGCCAAGATCATCATGGTGGACCTGGACGATGGCCGGCTGGAGATGGCCAAAACCTTTGGCGCCACTGACCTTATTAACAGCGGCAGTGGCGATACGGTTGCACAGATCATGGCGCATACCAAAGATGGGGTGGATGTAGCGATTGAAGCGGTGGGTATTCCACACACTTTCGATATCTGCCAGCAGGTCGTGCGTCCGGGCGGGCATATTGCGAACGTGGGTGTACACGGCACCAAAGTGGACCTGCAGATTCAGGACCTGTGGATCAAAAACATCACCCTCACCACCGGCTTGGTAAATACCAACACCACTCCCATGCTGTTGAAAACCGTTACCTCGGGCAAATTGCAGCCGGAGCGATTAATCAGCCACCGCTTCAGCTTCGACGACTTCATGGGCGCCTATGAAGTGTTCGGCAACGCCTCGCGTGAAAATGCGATGAAGGTGATCATTAATAACGACTAACGATCTTTTTCGATGATTTGAGATACGGATGCATTTGTCGGCTTAAGAAGGTATGCCACTCTGCAGCAGACCGCGATTAAGCCGCCTGCATCCGCCGTCCCAGCATGTTGCCGATCACACCTCCGGCCACCATGAACACCAGGAAGATCCAGCCCGACAGGGAGAAGTTGGCGATCGGGGTAAACAGGGCGCCCACGTTACAGCCATTGGCAAACCGGGTACCCAGGCCCATTGCCAAACCGGCGATGACCAACATGCCCGCTTCACGTGCCGTCAGGCGCATCCGTGACAGACCGCTGAAGAAGCGCCCAGCCAGCAGCAGAGACACTACCGAACCCAGCATGATGCCCATGTTCTGCACATTCACCGGATGGCTCAGGAATGGCATGGTAAAGGCCTGTATCGGACGGTCGGCGAAGGCTGCCACGGCTGCCGGGTCGATACCGATCAGAATCAGCAGGCGACCAAACCAGAGACCGAAGGGGGTGGATGCTCCCCAGCCTGAACCGGTAACACCCATCAGCAGAGTAAACAGCACCACAATCATGGCGATGCCGGTGGTCATCGACCAGCGCGACACAAACAGCGCTTCATAGGTGTGGCGGCTGAAGAACGGATGCTCACCCAGGTTGGAGGGCTTGCTGTTCAACACCTGATGTTCTGAATCTACCCCGATATAGGTGTTGTCGCGACGACGGTGGTGTTCGTAGCGATGGGCTAGCCAGCTCACCAACCCTGCTAGGGCTGCCGTAATCAGGATGGCGCCGAAGTAGCCACCCAAGGGGTCATTGGGGAACAGGTCCGGCAGATAAACACCCTTGTCGGCATAGGTCGGGGTCGAGATCAGCGTGTCGGTGATCCAGCTTTCCTGTGACTGCAGCGGAAAACCGAGATATACCCCCATGCCAAAGCAGAACAGAATCAGCGCCGGGCGTGCCAGGTTGCTGGAGAAATAGGTCAGTACGCCCGAGGCGCAGCAGCCCGCGAACGACATGCCGAAGCCGAACATCAGCGCACCGACGACCAGCCCCGTATTGATCGGGTTAACCCAGAGGTTCAGGTCATGCGGGTTCTGGTTGTACAGAAACGCGGTTGAAGCCACGGCGGTGGCGGTGAACATCAACATTAAACCGCGCATCAGGCGGGTGGAACCGGCGCGATAGGCGCGGTTGACGCTGCCGGCGAAACCAAGCGCACCGCGGGTCAGGGCGTAACCCAGACCCAGGCCGACCAGCAGACGGAAAAAGATGGCTGAATCCAGCAGGGCGTTGCCCAACAGCAAAACAGCGGCCAGCAGAGCGAAGCCGCTGAGGTTTTCTTTAGGGTTCATTAGATGTATCCAATCATTCAGTAACACTGAACGCGGATTCTAATGCCCTTAAAGAATAAGGCAATTAGTAGACAATACTAATATGCTATAAGCTAATGCCTTTGAGTAAGCGCCCTCGGGGATCAGCCCGGCATGAACGGATAGTCGGTATAACCCTCAGGGCCGGAAGCATAAAAGGTGCTTGCATCCTGCTCGTTCCAGTCAGCCCCGGCCGCGATGCGCTGTGCCAGGTCAGGGTTGGCAATATAGGGTTTGCCAAAGGCCACTGCATCCGCCTTGCCCTCGGCCACATAGGCTTCGGCCGATTCGGCGGTAAACGCCTCGTTGGCGATATAGACGCCGCCAAAGCGTTCCTTCAATAGTGTGCTGCTGATGCTGTCATCCGCCAGATGCTCGCGGGTGCAGATGAATGCGAGCTTGCGCTGTCCCAGTTGCTCGGCCACATAAGCGTATGTGCCTTCACGGTCGGTCACGCTGACATCGTGTGAATCCGCACGCGGGGACAGGTGCATGCCCACGCGGTCGGCACCCCAGACCCCGATCACCGCATCGGTGACTTCCAGCATCAAACGCGCCCGGTTCTCAATGCTGCCGCCGTACTGATCGCTGCGCTGGTTGCTGCCATCGAGCAGGAACTGTTCCAGCAGATAGCCGTTGGCACCGTGAATTTCGACCCCGTCAAAACCGGCGGCCTTGGCATTTTCGGCGCCCTTGCGGTATGCCTCGACAATGGCCGGAATCTCGTCGGTCTCAAGCGCACGCGGCGTGGGGTATTCGGTTTTGGGGCGAATCAGGCTGACATGCCCGGCCGGCTTGATGGCGCTGGGGGCGACCGGCAGTTCGCCGTTGAGGTAGCTGGGGTGCGAAATGCGGCCCACATGCCACAGCTGCAGTACGATCAGACCGCCCTCGGCATGTACCGCATCGGTAATCTTCTTCCAGCCCTCGACCTGAGCATCGGACCAGATTCCCGGCGTATCCGGGTAACCCACGGCCATCGGCATGATGGAGGTGGCTTCGGAGATAATCAGGCCTGCAGCGGCACGCTGGCGGTAGTACTCCACCATCAACTCACCGGGGACGCGATCGGCCTCGGCACGGCAACGGGTCAGCGGAGCCATTACGATACGGTTGCGCAGCTGCAGCGCGCCGGCCTGCAGGGGCTGGAAAAGTGCACTCATCTTAAACTCCCGGTGTGTCTGTCAGGTTGGTTTGCAAGTTTTGTAACGTCAATTACACCTATATGCGGCTGCACGCCGATGATTTCAAGCCCTTTAAAACTGTCGCAAAAAAGCATTTTTTATTACAATGCCATTCTATTAACATCAGATGTTCACAGGGCAGGAAAACACAGTGCGAGATCGCCTCATCCGGTTGTTACAATCTCCATTTGCGCTGCTGTTTCCAGTACCCTTCTGGGCCCTTGTGGTGGGTCTTTTGTATTATCACAACGACCAGACATTGCAGCACGCCGGTTTTGACCTGGCGATGCAGCGCGGTGAGGTCGCGTTCCAGCTGGTGCAGGTGATGCGTCACTGGAACTCGGAACATGGTGGTGTGTATGCGCCCCTGACCGAGCGCACACCGGAAAACCCCTGGCTGGATGTGCCTGAAAAAACCATCACCTCGCCCGAGGGGGTGGTACTGACCAAACTCAACCCCGCCTATATGACCCGCCAGATTGCGGAGACACTCAGGGGTGGCGAGCTGGAAATTCACCTGACCAGTCTGAAGCTGATGAATCCCGGCAACAAACCGGATGACTGGGAAACCCGTGCCCTGACGCGCCTGGAGCAGAGCGGCGGCAAATCCTTTGTTGAAATAGTGGGTGATCGCTTCCGCTACTTGACTTCCTCCCCTCCCTTCGCAGCATGCGCTGACTCAGGAAGAGGATTCCCGTTACCGGGTGCCACCTGATCGCTCAGGGGGCTGGTTCCTGCTGCTGGCGGCCTCACTGCACCGCTCACTGGGCCTGAGCCTATTCGCTCAAGCACTCACAGGCGATCCGGGCGATGTCCCGCCCTTGGCACAGGTTTTAATCCCCCGTGCGAGGATGTTCAAGGCACCGACCACATCAGCATTGTTTGCGTAGCCGCAGTCGGTGCAGGCAAATTGTGCCTGGGTCAGACGGTTGTCCCGCGAGACGTGACCACAGGCGGGGCAGGTCTGGCTGGTGTGATGCGCTGGCACCGCCAGCACCTCACCGCCAGCCCAGTCGGCTTTATATTCCAACTGACGCCGGAACATGAACCAGCCCTGATCCAGTATCGACCGGTTTAGACCCGTCTTTTGGCGCACCTTGCGCCCTGGCACCTCAATGGTGCCTTTTGCCGATGCCGACATGTTGCTGACCTGCAGATCCTCAATCACAATCATCGCGTGGTTTTGGCTGATGCGGGTTGAGGTCTTGTGCAGGAAATCCTGCCGGACGTTGGCAATCCGGCGCTGCAGGCGCTGGACACGGGCTTTGGCCTTACGCCAGTTACTGGAGAATTTAACCTTGCGGCTGAGCTGGCGCTGCGCCTTGGCCAGCGCCTGTTGATGCCGCTTGAAGCTGCTGAGCGGGGCGGTGAAGGTGCCATCGCTCAGGGTGGCAAAACGCGCAATGCCCACATCGATTCCGATCCAGCGTTCCGGTGCCGGATGCACCGGTGCTGATACCTCGCGCTCGGTCTGGAAACTGATGTGCCAGTGACCGGCGTCCCTGCCGATGGTGCAGTTTTTGATTGTGCCGACAATCGGGCGGGATTGGCGAAACTTGATCCAGCCCAGTTTCGACGGCAGCTTTACCCGCCGGCCGTCCAGTTGGCAGTACTTGGTGAAGTTGACGAAGCGGATGCTGTCGCGGTCACGGCCTTTTTTCTTAAAGCGGGGGCGTTTAGCGGCCAACTTGGGATCGAAAAAACGCTGCCAGGCCGCGTCCAGATCCTTCAGCTTTTGCTGCAGGTTATCGGTATAGGCCTCTGTCAGCCATTGTGTTTGCGGCTCCTGCTTCCAAGCCGTGATCCACTTGGCCATCGTCTCATAGCGCGGCACGCGCTGATCCTCAGCCCGATAGGCGTCATTGCACCGTGCCAATGCTTGGTTCCAGACAAAACGTGCATGCCCGACCAGTACGCGCAAACGCGCATCCTGGTCGGGGGTCACATCGAGACGGAATTTGAAACCTTGGCGTATCATCATAAAACAATGATAGCATTATTTACTGTATATAATGACAGCACCAGCCGCCTGACGGCGGCACCGCATTCACCCCACACCTGCATCGGTGTGGGTACCCTACGGAATTTGGGATGGAGGGTTAATCATTTGCTCAACACACTGTTGTCGAATTGATGATTTAATCAAAACAGGTTGATCAAATTCACCGCCGAACGCGTACAAAATCACTGCGTTTTTTCTGTCTGATCCTATATCCCCAGTAATCATGCAGGTTTCAGCCTTGTTGCCGGAATTTGTGTGCATTCTGGCACAGCTGTTGCTCTATCCGGATGAAGCCGAATTTTCGTGCCCACATTCATCCAGAAGAACAACAAATGATGAGACTGACAACCGAACCGACCGCCGTGCAGCCTGCGGGTTCACGGTCATCCAGACTTTCATCTTCCTTCCGTCTTGCCCTGCTGCCGGGCCTGCTGTTGCTGGCCGGCTGTGAAGCACCGCTGAACCTCAGTGGCGTCGAGCAGCAGCTGCAGGAGCCTGTGCGCCGCACCGATCAGATCCAGTCGGTTGCCATCCAGCCAGGGCTGGAAGTGGCCGTGGGCAGCCATGGCCTGATCCTGCACCGCAACAGCAGTGATGCGAACTGGCAACGTCAGATTCTGGCGTCCGAACCCAATCTGATCGATGTGGAAATATGCCCCGATGGCAGCCTGATCGCGCTGGGCTTCGAGCAACAGCTCTGGCGCAGTGATGATCAGGCACAAAGCTGGCAGGGGATCGATCTGCCCACCTCCGAAAACCTGCTCGACCTGGCCTGCGGACCCGATGGCAGCTACTGGGCCGTGGGCAGCTTTTCCACCTTGCTGTCCAGCCATGACCGGGGCGAAAGCTGGCAGGAAAACAGTCTGGGCGAAGACGCCATGCTCAGCAGTATCCAGTTTCTGGCGGACGGCACCGGCTATGTGACCGGCGAATTCGGCATAGTGGCCCGCAGTGAAGATACCGGCGGCGACTGGGAGATGCTGGACTATATCCCCAATGATTTTTATCCACAGGCCGCCCACTTCACCACCCGCTGGCGCGGTTGGGTGGTCGGACTCGATGGCATGGTGCTGCATACCGAAGATGCGGGTGACAGCTGGCAGATTGAGCCGACCCCTGTGGTGGCGCCGCTGTACGGCATTGTCGAAGCCGGTGGCGAGCTGGTGGCGCTGGGGGAAAACGGCACGGTGCTGAGCCGTCGTCAGGGACAGTGGCAGCCGCTTGAGGCGCCGGTCATGCCGGTCTGGCTGCGTGATGCCGCCCTGCAGGCGAACGGGCAACTGCTGATTTCGGGCGGTGCCGGGACGCTGCTCTCGCTGGATATCCAATAATAACAACACGACGGTTCTATCATGGATAAACGATCTGCCAAGGCTCACAAGGCCACCCACTGGTTGCACAATCTTGACCAGAAACTGTTTAACCACCCCAAAATCATTCTGTCGCTGATCGCCGCGATCACGCTGTTTTTCGCCGCCCAGATTCCGGGCGTCAAGATGTACTCCGACTTTGCCGATCTGCTGCCGCAGACCCATCCCTATATCGAGCTGCACAACGAGATCAAGGAGTCGTTCGGCGGCGCCAACGTGATCATTGTCGGTGTCGAGTTCACCGAACACGACATCTTCGATAACGATGCTCTGGCGCGGATTCATCGCATCACCCAGGCGGTGGACTCGCTGCCGGGGGTTGACCACAACCTGGTCGCCAGTGTGACCCACCGCAACTCGCGCAAGGTCTGGCTGACCCCCGAAGGTAACGTCAACTCGGAGCCCTACTACAATCCCGAGCGCACCGATCTTGACGCCGAGCGGTTGGCGGAAATGCGCAAGGACGTGGCCGCCGATCCGCGGGTGCTGGGGCCGCTGGTCAGTCCCGATCTGAGCATGGCACTGGTCAAGGCACAGCTGCTTGAAGGTCAGCTGGATTACGCCACCACCTTCGAGCGGATTCAGCAGATGCGTGCGCTGGAAGCGGCGAAGGGCGTGAAGATCCACGTCACCGGACAGCCGATGCTGGTGGGCTGGGCCTATCAGTATCTGGGCCAGATCATCGAAATCTTCCTGTTTACCGCGCTGATCATGCTGGCCCTGCTGGTGTTCTACTTCCGCAAGGCCTACGGCATTTTCATCCCGCTGGCCGGGGTGATCATCTCCTCCATCTGGGGTGTGGGGATCATTTCACTGTTCGGCTACAACCTGGACCCGCTGAGTCTGGTAATACCCTTCCTGATCTCGGCTCGTGCCATGTCGCACGGTATTCAGCTGGTTGAACGCTACTATCTGGAACTGAACGAGCACGACAACCAGCAGGTGGCGGCACGGCTCACCTTCGAGAGTCTGTTCCGGCCCGGCAGTCTGGGGGTGGTGTCCGATGCCATCGGCCTGCTGTTGATCGCCATCGGCTCCATTCCGCTCAACACCAAGCTGGCGCATTACGCCTCCATCTGGGCGCTCAGCATCATTCTGACCGTACTGCTGGCGGTGCCGCTGTTGCTGTCGATTCTGCCCAAGCCGAAAAACATCACCATCAAGCACAACCTGTTCCGCAATGTGGGCTATATCTGTGCCGATCTGATCAGTGGCGAAAAGGCCGCCAAAAAAGCGCTGGGCATTGCGGCTCTGCTGCTGGCCGGCGGTTTTTACTTCTCCTCCCATGTGGTGATCGGCGAATCCGAGCCGGGCTCGCCCATTCTGTATCAGGATCACGATTACAACCTCTCGTCCAAGGCGATCAACGACAGCTTCCCGGGTTCCGAGGAGATGTACATCGTGGCCGAAACGGCCGAGAAGGGCGGCATCAAGCGTCCCGAAGTGCTGGCCGCACTGGCCGATCTGCAGCGCCACATGATGCTGGACCCGGAAGTGGGGGGCTCCAAAGGGATTCCCGATCTGGTGAAACAGGTGAACCGTCTGCTGCACAACAACGATCCGCGTTGGTCGCAGATTCCCGATGACCAGCTCTATGTCGGCGGCCTGATGTTCACCTATCTGATGTCGAGTCCGATTCCCGGTGCTCTGAAAGAGTTTGTCGACAGCGACGAGCGGGTGGCCAACCTGGTGTTCTACTACAAGGACCACAAGGGTGAGACCCTGCGCCGGGCGATCCACACCGCCAAAGAGTGGATCGATGCCAACGAAGGCAAGGTGGAAGGCCTGACCGTACGCCTGGCCGGCGGCACCATCGGCGTGATCGCGTCCCAGAACGAGGCCGCCTTCGAGACCAACCTCTGGGTGCTGCCGCTGGTGTTCCTGCTGATCTTCGCCATGGTGACCTTCTTCTACACCTCCTTGATGGCCGGGGTGATGATGTTCGGCGCCATGCTGTTCGCCACCACGCTCACCTACGCCTACATGGGACTGAGCGGCATGGGGATCAACTCCAATACCGTGCCGATCATCGCCGTGGGGGTGGGGATCGGCATCGACTACTCGATCTACATGATGGACCGCATCCGCTCCGAAATGGTGGCGCTGGGAGACCTGTCGGCAGCGGTGCGCCGTGCGATTCGGACCACCGGCCTGGCCGTCAGCTTCACCGCCATCACCCTGATCGCAGGCATCGTCATGTGGGTAGTACTGTCGGATCTGCGCTTCCAGGCGGAAGCGGCCCTGCTGCTGATCGTGATGGTCGTACTCAACGGCGCGGCAGCGATGCTGCTGGTGCCCAGCTGGGTACTGGTATTCAAGCCCAAGTTTATCTGTAAAGCCTATGCCGACGAGGATGGCGTGATCCACGCCGATTCGGAAGCAGAGGATCCATGTGTCATGACAACCAAGGCATAAGAGGCCAATAACCATGTCGAAAACAATAACAACGACATTTTCTCATCTCGCAGTCGGCGTTGCGGCGGCGCTGGGTACCGGACTGGCGGTACCGGCACTGGCGGCTGAAACCACCTGGAACGGCTATGTGGAAAATGCGACCTACTTCCGTGATGGCGTGGGGCTGTCCAAGTTCCGCAACACCGGTCAGGCTCAGTTTGAAACCGTGTTTCAGACCGACAGCCTGCGCTCGCTGAAGCTCAACGGCACCCTGCGCGGCACCTACGACGGGGTGTACGACCTGAATGATGGCGAGTTTGGCAAGGACAGCCGTCATTCATATCTAGGGGAGAACTGGCATAGCAATTCGACCATATCAAGTCAGGCTTTACTTTCGCCGGGTGTTTCCTTCCCCTGTGAGAACGACCCGACCCTGTGTAACAACCTGGACGGTTACATGGACCACAAGGAGCGCGATGCCAAGTTCCCGGATTTCAACGACCAGCTCGATTTTATCCGCGAGCTCTACATCAGTGCCGACAAGGAGCTGAGCAACGGCGACCTGCTCAACGTGCGTCTGGGCAAGCAGCAGGTGGTCTGGGGCAAGACTGACCTTTTCCGGGTACTGGACGTGATCAACCCTGTGGATTACTCCCGCCACAACATCTATGACGAACTGGAAGACATCCGTATTCCGCAGTGGATGCTGACCGCCGAATGGCGTATGGGGCCGAACGAGGTGCTGGATGACTCCAACCTGTCACTGGTGTGGAACTTTGACAAATTCCGTCCTAACAACCTGGGTACCTGTGGTCAGTCCTACCGGATGCTGGATGCGGGCTGTTTCTTCAGTTCATATTTGAACCTTGGGCCCGGTATCCCAATTATTCATGATGTGGAAGAGCCGAACTGGAGTCTGAAAAACACTCAGCTGGGCATGAAGTGGGAAGGTGTCTATGGCGATACCACCTTTTCATTGAACGCCTTGACCTACCGTCAGCAGCTGCCGTCACTGCATTTCCGTCCCAACCCGACAGTTCCTGGCGTACCGGCGTTTGACGGCGTATTCGATATCAAATTCCCGCGGGTCAATCTGGTCGGCGGCTCCATCGACTACTACTCGATGAACATGGATGCGATCTGGCGTCTGGAGATGGCTTATACCCAGGGAGAAGAGCTGCCGGATGACTCCGGTCACCACGAAACCGACATGCTGCGCTATGTCATCGGTTTCGATAAAAACATCATCATTCCGGAACTCGGAACCCGCAGTGCCTTTTTGTTCTCGACCCAGCTGTTCGGTGAACACATTCTCGATCATATCGGCACCATGCCCAATGACGAGGATAACTGGATCGCCACCATGCTGTTCAAGGGGTTCTACAAGAACAACCGTCTGAGCCCGCAGATCATTATTGCACACGATTTTGCCGCCGAGGCTACCGCCATCGCACCGAGCATCTCTTGGACGCCTGATAATCACTGGATGTTCAACGTTGGTCTGAATGTAAAAACCGGCGGCAAGGAAACCTTCCCCTGGGGTGTGGCTCGGGACGTGATGGGTGATAACTCTGGACAGTTTGAACCCACAGCACGCTTCCTCAACGGCCCGATCGGCGTAGCGAACCAGGAAGACGAGATTCAGTTCACCGTGCGTTACAGCTTCTGATCATGACAACGATAATAAGGATACCAATATGTTGAAAAAAACGTTTCTTTCAGTAGCCATCACTATGACTGTGGCAGTTGGTGCTCAGGCCGCTGCAATTCCGGAAGAGGTGATTCAGGCCTCCTTCTATCCCTACAAGGATGGTGTGCCTAGTGTGGAAGGCCTCACTCCAGGGATGACCATCAACCAGAGTAACGTGGATCGGTTCAAGGACGCGCTGGACCCGGGGATGTACCATTTCATCAAAAACGGTGATACCGAAATGCAGGTGGGCGAGACTACCTCGTTCGACCTGCACCCCAGCTACGTGGAAGCGACCCGCAAGTACTCGGCCGATGTCCAGCTCGGTGCCGGTCATGGCGAGCTGTCCCCGACCATCGCGGGTCGTCCCTTCCCGCAGGAGCCGTCACTGGATGATCCCCGTGCCGGCGAGAAGCTGGCGTGGAACTACAAGTACGGTTACAACTGGGGTGATTCAGCCGCCATCATGCCGTTCTACTGGACCATGCGTGACATGGACAGTGGCAAGAAGGAACGTACCATCAAGTTCAACTTCCACTTCCTGAACTTTACCCACCGCACTTCACAGGACCCGTACCCGAAGATCGAGCCCAACCCGTCCGAGCTGTTCCGAGGCACTTACGTTCAGGCGCTGGAGCCGTTTGACGTGAAGGACACCCAGCTGCTGATCCAGCGGTTTGAAGACGACACCAAAGTGGATAACGCCTACCTCTATCTCGGCTTCCAGCGCCGAGTGCGCCGCCTGTCGACCGGCCAGACCACCGATGCCTTCCTTGGCACCGACGTGATGATCGAGGACTTCGAGGGCTACAACGGCCGTATCAGCGATATGAACTGGGCCTACAAGGGTACCCGCTACATGCTGATGCCGTTCTTCAGCCACAACGAGCTGCAGCTCGACAATGAAACGCATCAGGACAGTGACGGCTATCAGGTTGTCGCCTTCGGCGGTCAGGGCGGCTGCTTCCCCAACATTACCTGGCAGCTGCGCAAGGTGTATGAGGTCGACTCGATTCCGATCGATCAGAACCACCCGATCAGCAAGCGTACCCATTTCATGGACGCCCAGACCTTCACCATCCCGCGCACCGTGGTCTATGACCGCAAGGGCGACATGTGGAAGAACTGGGTGATCGGACAGGCGCACCCGGACCATCATCTGCCGATCAACAAGGGCACCGGTGTTGCCATCGATGACGCCTTCACCATGATCGATATGCAGGCCAAGCACTGCACCACCGGTCAGTTCAAGGGGATCGTTGATCCGGCGCTGAGCCCTGTGGACAAGTTCAGCGTACAGAACATGCGCGCCTCCGGCCGCTGATCCAAACCCTTCATCATCATTTCAACTTTGGCCCGGGCACGCCCCGGGCTTTTTTTGCCTGCACCGGAGCGGCGATTTTGCTAAACTCCTGCCCATTCGACCCTCGGCCCGATCCAACAGACAGGAACCGCATGTCCAGGCGTCCCGACCTGCTCAACGCCCCCATCCGCCCGACACTGGTGCGCATGACCATCCCGATGATGTTCGGCATTGTCAGCCTGATGCTGTTCAATCTGGCCGACATCTGGTTCGTCTCCCGTTTGGGTACCGAACCGATGGCGGCACTGGCGTTTACCTTCCCGGTCTCTTTTTCGGTGGTCAGCCTGGCGATCGGGCTGGGTATCGGCACCTCGGCCACGCTGGCGCGGCTGATCGGCAGCGGCAGCAGCGAAACGGCAGCGCGTCTGGCAACCGATAACCTGCTGCTCACCTGCGTTTTGATGGCGGTGGTCGGGGCAGGGGGGCAGTTTCTGATCGACCCGGTGTTCGGCCAGATGGGCGCCGCGCCCGAACTGATGCCGCTGATCCGCGGTTATATGCAGATCTGGTTTGCCGGGTCGGTCTTTCTGGTGCTCAACATGGTGTGCAACAGCACCTTCAGGGCGTCGGGTGACACCCGTCTGTCCGCCAGTATCATGCTGATCTCGTCACTGCTGAACATGCTGCTCGACCCGCTGTTGATTTTCGGTTGGGGGCCGATCCCCGCTTTTGGCATCGAGGGTGCCGCCATGGCCAGTGTGCTGGCCTGGTCGATCACCACCCTGCTGGCGCTGCATCTGCTGTACCATCGCAAGGGGATGCTGCTGCTGACCCTGCCCAGGTGGCAGCCGATGCTGCAGCACTGGCGCCAACTGCTGTCGATCAGCCTGCCGGCATCGCTCTCCAACATGATGACACCCCTGGCCAACGGCGTGCTGACGGCACTGGTGGCGGTACACGGAGCCGAGGCGGTAGCCGCCTTCGGTGCCGGTGCCCGCATCGAATCCCTGTCGCTGCTGTTCTGTCTGGCGCTGTCGATGACCCTGCCGCCGTTTATCAGTCAGAATTTCGGTGCTCTGCAGCTGGAGCGGGTCAGATCCGCCTACCGTGGCGCAATTCGTTTTGCCCTGGGCTGGCAGCTGATCATCTTTGCCCTGCTGGTGCTGCTCTCCGGGCCGATCTCCCGACTGTTCAGTGACGACCCGGACGTGGCACGCTGGCTGCAGCTGTGGATGCTGATCGTCCCGGCGGGGTTCGGTTTTCAGGCGGTCACCTTCCTCAGTGCCTCTTCCTTCAATGCCCTGCATCAGCCGATGCGGGCGATGCGGATCAGCCTGTTCCGCCTGTTCCTTATGTACGTGCCGCTGGGCTGGCTGGGCAACCTGCTGTTTGGTCTGACCGGCATGTTTGTGGCACTGGTGATCGCCAACGCCATCACCGCCGTGGTGGCCCATTACTGGGTGCGTCGCTACCTGCGTACGCTCGATGCCGAGTCCGGTGTCATCGCCGCTTTATAAGCCCCGGCTATAATTGGCAATGCACCAAAATGCTACTTTAGACCTGACCCAATCAGGGCTATGATGAAGTCATAACAATCAAAACGTGACAGAACACATTATAAAAGCATGCCTGACACCCCCTGCAGGGGGCAAACAGGCAAAACCATGGAAAAGGGATGTAGATGATGAGTAAAAAAGTTGCATTGGTAACCGGTGGTACAGGTGGTCTGGGCGAGGCAATCTGCCGCAAGCTGGTCGATGCCGGCTTCCATGTGGTGGCCGGATACAACAGCGGCGGCAACCACGACAAGGCCAGGGCGTGGCAGGAAGAGCAGCGCAAGGCAGGCTATGAAATCGACGTGGCCTATGGTGATGTCACCAACGCCGAATCCTGCGCGGAATGTATCGCAACCGTGAAGGAACTGACCGGACGTGATGTGGATGTACTGGTCAACAACGCGGGTATCACCCGTGATGGTCAGTTCAAGAAAATGAGCTGGGAACAGTGGAATGAAGTCCTCAGTGCCAACCTGGACTCCATGTTCCACATGACCCGTCTGGTGATCAACCCGATGATCGACAACGGCTGGGGTCGTGTGATCAACATCTCCTCCGTCAACGCGCAGAAGGGCCAATTCGGGCAGACCAACTACTCGGCAGCCAAGGCCGGTATCCACGGCTTCACCAAGGCGCTGGCGCAGGAAGTCGCTGCCAAGGGTGTTACCGTCAACACCGTATCACCGGGTTACGTGATGACGCCGATGGTTGCCAAGATCGATGACTCCGTGCTGGAAAAAATCGCCAAGTCCATTCCGGTAGGGCGTCTGGGTGAGCCGGACGAAATCGGCCGTATCGTGACCTTCCTCGCGGAAGACGAATCGGCCTACATCACCGGTGCTGACTTCTCTATCAACGGTGGTTTGCACATGTTCTGATCTCCACTGGGAGCAAAGAAAAAACAGAGGGCTGCCATTGGGTGGCCCTTTTTTGTAAGCGCACCCTGGCATTGTTATTGGTGTAATGCAGCTGCATTATGATGCAGATATGTCATTAATTAACGAGGAGGTTGTCATGACTCTTAATCTTGAAACCAAATCAACCGAGTCAGATGATCCGGCTCTGGAGCCTTTCCTTGAATTCCAGGAGTCCGACATTGAACAACATTCCGAACGCCTGCAGGTAATGAACGAAGAGCTTGTGCAGCGTTTGCGCTCTTTGACCGCAAAGGTCGAATTGAATCTGGATGAACAGCAATGGGCCGCATTTCAGGATGCGCTGGATCGTCCCGTGCAATCCAAGCCGCGGCTGAAGAAGCTGTTGAATGAGCCAGGGATTTTGGATTGAAAATCCTCAATCGGATCATTAAAACGATTTTCTAGTTCTATTCTGAGCCGAATAGGGCATTATAATCGGCTCAAGACTATGATCATGAGCCACTTCCATGTATATCTGGCAGCAATCGGGTTGGCCTCAGTTTGTTTATGACCATCAGACACTTGCGCCTCTGTTGTCTGATATTCGTCTCTTGCAGGGGCGCTTGATAGGGCACGCAGATTACTTGGATCACAGTGCCAGTCTCGCCAGTCAGATTGACGCGCTGGTGCAAGAGGCCATTCAAACCAGTGCCATCGAGGGGGAGGTTCTCAACGCGGCCTCGGTACGCTCCTCTGCTGCACGACGTTTGGGGTTGGATACGTCAGGGTTGGTGCCGGGCACCCCCGAAACAGAGCAGTTGGTACAAATGCTGGCTGAAGCGGTTTCAGACGTTGATGAACAGCTTGATGCTAATACCCTGTTTCGATGGCAAGCGAATTTGTTCACGGAACGGCCTCTGTTTATGCCCAAAGAGGCTATTATCGGAGGCCTGCGTCAAGACTTGCCGGGACACCCCATGGCAGTGGTGTCGCAGAAAGGGCATCGCGAGGTTGTTCATTTTGTGGCGCCTCCGAGTGATTGTCTTTCTCGGGAGCTGGACCTTTTTCTGCACTGGTTTAATCACACCTCATCGGTACTGGATGGACTTGTGCGGGCAGGCTTGGCACATCTGTGGCTGGTCACACTGCACCCGTTTTCGGATGGTAATGGCCGTGTTACGCGAGCGGTTGCGGATCGAGCATTGGCGCAGGATGAAAAAACCAGCGTTCGCTTCTACAGCATGAGTGCTGCCATCATGCGTCACAGAAACGCCTACTATGATGTGCTGGAAAATACCCAAAAAGGTGACATGGATGTGACGCCTTGGCTGGTGTGGTTTCTTGAAACCTTGCGCGAGGCGATTGAGCGCAGTCTGGCCCGATTTCTTAGAACCCTGGATAAATCTCGTTTTTGGCGTGTCCATGCCGATACTGAATTGAACGACCGTCAGCGTAAGGTTCTCAACCGTTTACTCGATGCTGATCAGGATGAGTTCACTCAGGGTATCAACGCCAGTAAATACAAAAGCATTGCAGCAACCAGTAAGGCGACCGCAACGCGGGATTTGGCTGCGTTGGTAGAGCTGGGATGCCTTGAGCAGTTGCCCGGAGGTGGGCGCAGCACCCGGTATACTGTTAAGTATCCTTCCTCTTGACCCTATACCCCACTTCAGGGTTTATGCTTAAGCCATCAAATACCATCACATGAGGTGCAAGATGGCCATCTATCAGTTTGCCCTGCATAACGTGCGCTGCGCCGGTTGCGTGCGCAGTGTCGAAAAATCCCTCAACAGTACCGAAGACATTCAGGACTTCGCGATCAATTTTGCTGACCGTACCGCCTCGGTACAGACCGATGCCGACCCCAGTGTAGTGATCAGGGCGGTGGAGGCAGCCGGCTACGGTGCTGACTTGATGCAGGATCAAGACGACTACGAGAAGCGGGCCGAGCAGGAGCGTGAAGCCTATCGTCTCACGCTGCGTAAAAGTCTGGTTGCATTAACGGCAGGCGGTGTATTGATGCTCGCCATGCTGATCGGTTGGATGCCCGACCTGCATACCACAGGGGGAGTGCTTCAGGGCGTCGCGCTGGGCGTGGTCACTTTGGCAATCATGGTTTACAGCGCAGGCCATATCTATAAAGGCGCCTGGCTGGGGCTATTCCGTGGTGACCTGAACATGGATACCCTGATTGCGCTGGGTACCGGCACCGCCTGGGTCTACTCCACCGGGTTGCTGATCATTACCGCGATCGCTCCCGGCATATTGCCTGAAGCCGCGATGCACTTGTATTACGAGGCGGCGGTGATGATTCTCGGCTTTATCCTGTTGGGGCAGGCGCTGGAAAGCCGCGCCCGAGGCAATACCACCGATGCCCTTCGCAAGCTGCTGGATCTGCAGCCGCGTGAAGCGCTGCGTATTCGTGACGGTGAAAGCAAGTCTGTTCCGGTTGCGATGTTGCTGCCGGGGGATCAGGTGCGTATTCGTCCCGGCGAACGGGTCCCGGTCGATGGCAAGGTGCTTGAAGGCAGCAGCCATCTGGACGAATCCATGCTTACCGGTGAGCCGGTGCCGGTCAAGCGCGAGCTCGGTGACGCAGTCACGGGCGGTACCGTAAATGGTCAGGGCAGTCTGCTGATCGAAGTCAGCGCCGTGGGGCAGAAAACCGTACTGGCACAGATTGTGGCCACTGTACGTGAAGCCCAGAACGCCAAGCCGGCGTTGGGCCGGCTGGCCGATCGCATTTCGGCCATCTTCGTACCGGTCGTGATCCTTATCGCGCTGCTTACAGCTGTGTTCTGGCTCTGGCTGGCACCGGCGCCTGCCTGGCCCTATGCAATCGTGGCGGCCTTGACCGTACTGATCGTTGCCTGCCCCTGCGCCCTAGGGCTGGCGACGCCGATGTCAGTGATGGTGGGCGTGGGGCGTGCAGCCGAACAGGGTGTGCTGATTCGCAACGGTGAAGCGCTGCAGCAGGCGCAATCGATCACCACGTTGGTGCTGGATAAAACCGGCACCCTCACCGAAGGCAAACCACAGGTTGTCGGCCTGCACTGCGAAGGTGACGAAACCGAACTGCTGCGTTTGGCCGCCAGTGTCGAACAGCATTCCGAACACCCATTGGCACAGGCGGTGGTTGAATACGCCCGCGACAAGGCGATCACACTGACAGACACCCAATCGTTTGAAGCTGCCGCCGGCAGTGGGGTGCAGGCCGAAGTCGAAGGCAATAGCATACTGTTGGGCAATCAACTTTGGATGCAAGAGCAGGGGGTTGATACCACTGAGTTTGAGCCACATGCTGAGCGCTTCAGTGATACCGGACGCTCTCTGATCTGGATGGCGGTGGATAAACAGCCGGTGATGCTGTTCGCGGTAGCTGATCCGCTGCGCGAAGACAGCGCCGAAGCGGTGGCTCAATTCCATCGCCAAGGGTTGGAAGTGGTGATGCTGTCGGGTGATAACGAGCGCACTGCCAACGCGATCGCGAAACAGGCGGGTATTGACCGTGTCATCGCCGAGGTCAAGCCGGAGCAGAAACAGCAGGTGATCAAGAACCTGCAGGCAGAAGGCAAGATCGTTGCAATGGTGGGTGATGGCATCAATGATGCACCGGCGCTGGCGCAGGCGAATATCGGTTACGCCATGGGGTCGGGCACCGATGTGGCGATCAGTTCTGCCGATGTCACACTGATGCGCTCCAGCCTCACGTCAGTGGTGGATGCCATCGCCATATCGCGGGCAACAGTGCGTAACATCAAACAGAACCTCTTTGGTGCTTTTATCTACAACAGCCTGGCCATTCCGGTGGCGGCAGGTGTGCTGTACCCGTTGCTTGGCCTGCTGCTCAACCCGGCCATCGCCGGCGCAGCCATGGCGCTATCTTCAGTCACTGTGGTAGCCAATGCGAGGCGGCTTAAGAATATTGCATTAACTTGCCATCGTTCATCGTAGTGACTAAGCTGTTCATCTGAACAGTTTGAGGTGATCAAATGGAAGCGGCGCATATCGCAACTCCGAAAAAAGGGCCTGTTACTGCGAAAGCGCCAAGGGCAGGCAGTATTCGGCCTGTCTCGCAGCGCCAGACGCAAAAGGTTACGCGGTCAGGTCAGGGTTCTACTCTAGTCTGCGTCGTAACGGGTGTTTGTAATAACGACCACAGTGCAATTATTGGTCGTATTCGTGATGGCCTGCCTGCCGCTTCAGTCCAGATGCTTGAGGAAGCCTACGCAACTACTCGGGCAGAAATGGTCAAGTGCCTTTCCATGTCCATTGCAACCCTGAGGCGGCGTCAGAAAGAGGGCTACCTGCATGTTGATGAATCGGATCGCGTTGTACGCCTTGCCAGAATCAAAGACCTTGCGCTTGAAATGATGCAGGGCGACGATGCGGCTGCAGTCGAGTGGCTGCAGACACCTCATGACCTGTTACAGGGTGAAGCCCCCATGTATTACGCCAGTACAGAAATGGGAGCACGTGATGTTGAAGACCTGATCGGGCGCATCCGCCATGGAGTATTCAGTTGAGGCTAACGGGTTGGCGTATTGCTGACCCAGCCTTTGCAAGTACGCCCGAAGCGATGCTCTCTGGTGAGGGGGCATTTCTGTACGGTGGCCGTTGGAATAGCAAAGGGGTTCGGGTTGTGTACCTCGGTACCAGCCTTGCCCAGGCAGCGCTGGAGTTGCTCGTGCATCTGCGCCGTCCCGACATTCTGAGGCAATATGCCAAGCTCGAAGTCAGCTTTGATGCCGCGCTGGTCACACATATCGATCTGAACGACCTGCCTGATAACTGGAACAGCCCCCAGCTGGCAAGTGCTGTTCGAAATGTGGGGGATAATTGGGTCAAGGATGAGATCTCACTGGTTATGCAGGTTCCCAGTGCTGCAATCCATGGTGAGTACAACTACCTGCTCAATCCAGCGCACCCTGATATCAGCAAAATCAGAGTCGGCGCAATCACTCAATTTGATTACGATCCGCGCCTGACTCTCTGAATTGTATGCCGAAACAGGGAATGCGCACCGGCTGCAATTGAACCGTTTTCCGCTTCGGTGTGGTCTGTGAGACCAGTGCTTCATAAATATTGCATTGAGATAGATCAATACCAAGACATAAAACATGTGTTTATTAGAACAATGGAATGTTTTGCAGTACACTACGCTTATTTTTAAACCCCCTGCCTATGTAAGGATTAAAGATGAGCAAACTCAGACTAAAGGGCAAGCTGTTGCTCCTGTCTCTGGTGCCCCTGTTGCTGGTGGTCGCGGCCATCATGATCATTGTTCGCGTGCAGATGCAGGCGATGGGTGATGAAGAAGTGGAGCGCATCCGCAAGGACATGCTGGCGACCAAGCAGACCGAGTTGCGTCACTATGTGGAGCAGGCGATCAGCGCCGTGCAGCCTATATTTGCCCACCAAAATCTGAGTGAAGCCGAAAAAATGGAACGTGCTGCCGAAGTGCTGAATGCCATGCGGTTCGGCAGCGATGGGTACATTTTTGGTTACAACAGCCAGGGTATTACCAAGGTTCATGGGGGCAGTGCCCGCCTGGTCGGTACTGATATGAGCGACCTGCGTGACTCAAATGGCGTCAACATTCTGCGCGAGTTGATAGCTCAGGCTAAACAGGGTGGGGGTTATGTTGAATATGTTTGGGACAAACCCGGAACAGACGCCAAGGCGCCTAAACTGAGCTATGCGCAGATGATGCCGGGGCGGGACCTGCTGCTGGGTACCGGCTTCTACATCGATGATATCGATGCCGCCGTTGCGCAACTGGAAAATCAGATTCGCTCTTCAGTCGCAACCACACTGGGCATCATCGGTATTTCTGCCCTGATCCTGCTGGTATTGGTATCGCTGGTAACCCTGTATGTCGCACAGCGTATGGTACGCCCGCTGCAGCAGACTGCTGCGGCCCTCAAGGATATCTCGCGCGGTGAAGGTGACTTGACTCAGCGCCTGCCGGTTGAAACCGATGATGAAGTCGGTGATGTGGCCAGGGGGTTCAATGACTTTGTCGAAAAAATCCAGCAACTGGTACGCGAAGTGCAAACTGCGGTGCGCTCACTGAGTCAGTCAACCGAGTCGATGAAACATGTGGTGAGCCAAACCCATGAAGATGCCCATAAACAGAAAGGTGAAACCTCACAGGCCGCTGCCGCCATTCACCAGATGGCAGCCGCGGTTCAGCAAGTGGCTGGCAGTGCTGCTCAGGCAGCCGATGCCGCTCGTGAGGCCGATGGCGAGTCGGTAAATGGGCAAAAGGTGGTTGAGCATACCATCGAATCGATCAACCGCTTGGCTGATGACGTAAACCGTTCGGCAGAGGTCATTGCCAGCCTCGGCACCGATGCCGATCAGATCGGCACAGTGATCAACGTTATCTCGTCGATCGCGGAGCAGACCAACCTGCTGGCGCTCAATGCGGCCATCGAAGCGGCTCGAGCCGGCGAGCAGGGGCGTGGCTTTTCCGTTGTTGCCGACGAAGTGCGCACCCTGGCAACTCGTACTCAGCAGAGCACCGACGAAATTCAGCGCATGATCGAACGGTTGCAGTCCGGCGCACGCAATGCGGTTACCGAGATGCAAAGCTCGCAGGCACAAAGCCAAGACACCATCGAACGGGCCGATGAAGCACGCAACTCGCTGCAGCAGATTACCCACTCGGTCAGTACCATTACTGAAATGAATACCCAGATCGCCAGTGCAGCGGAAGAACAGACCGCGGTGGCTGACGAAATCAGCAAGAGCGTGCAGCAGATTGCCGATATTGCTGACAAGGCCACGCACAATGCAGAAGAACTGGCCGGCACCGCCAGCCAGATGGGCGAACTGGAAACACGCCTGAACCAGCTGGTATCCCGCTTCAAGGCGTAACCGGCGCCACTTGCTACCCGATAATCCCTCGTTGACTGAACCGCCCGCATTTCGAGCGCGTATCAGTCAGCGGGGGATTTTTTATGCGTATAGTTCGTCACATCTTGGTGTCGGCGCTGTTGCTGGCGACCGTTCAGGCAGCTGCCGCTCAGGTCGGGGTGGGCACTGGTTTTGTGTCGCCACTGAATTTGTACGGCACTGAAGCGTTATACAGCGTTGAACGCAAGGGCAAAACCATTGGTCATTATCGGCTTCGGTTTGACCAACAGGCCGACCGACTGCAGGTCGATATAGAGATGCATCTGCAGATTCGTGTACTGGCACTGTTCAACTACCATTTTGAGTATGCAGCGCAAGAGCAATGGTCGACTGATGGACAGCTGCAGAAATTGAACGTCAGAATTGATGACGATGGAGCGCTGACACTACACCGCATTGAGCGTCAAAATGATCGGCTCTGCCGTGTTGAGGCGGCAGTTTGTGAGCCTCTGGGTCAGCGACTGCTTACTTCAAATCACTGGCACCCTCAGCTTCCACTACAGCAGCAGCTGCTGAATACACTGACCGGCGAGGTGAGCGAGTTGAATGTCACCGAACTGGGGCGTGAAACAGTGCAGCTTGGCAACGAAGTAATAGTGGCCACTCACTACCAGTTGGGAGGGGATCTGGACGATACTCACAGCTGGTACGATCAAAATGGTCGCTGGCTGGGCATGGAGTTCAGTGCTCGCGATGGCAGTCGCATCCGTGTGCGATTACAGCCTGAGCCAGTGCCATTGGCGCTTAAGGAGGCACCATGAATATCAACGGCATTCCACGTTGGCCCTTGGTATGGATCACCGGTGCCGGCACCGGTATTGGCCGGGCCACGGCCCTCAGGCTGGCAGAGCAGGGCAGTGATGTCGTCATCAGTGGGCGTCGACGTGAAATATTGCAACAGGTGGCGGATGATGCCAGAAAAGCCGGTTATATCGGACGTATACTGCCGCTGGAAATGGATGTCACCCAACCCGGTGCCAATCAACGGGCACTGGACTGGATCGAGGCGCAATGGCGCCTGCCTGACTTGGTGGTCTTCAATGCAGGCAATCATACACCCATGACACTGGACGAGCTGTCGGTGGAAACCTGTCGCAGTCTGATGGACATCAACTTTCTGGCGGTCATGGCCGGGCTGGAAGCGGTGCTGCCGCGCATGCGCAAGCGAGGACATGGGCAAGTGGCATGTGTAGCTTCATTGGCAAGCTATCGAGGTCTGCCGACAGCCGCAGCCTACGGAGCAAGCAAGGCGGCTTTGGTCAACGCCTGCGAAGCACTGGCGGTCGAGCTACAGGGGAGTGGCGTGCAGTTGCAGGTGGTCAACCCCGGCTTTGTGCGCACTCCTCTGACCGACCAGAACCCATTCGACATGCCGCAGCTGATCAGTCCAGAAGAGGCCGCGTACCAGCTGGTCAAGGGGCTCGGAAGCCGCCGTTTCGAGATCCGCTTCCCTTCGGCGTTTGCGCGTACGCTGGCCCTGCTGCGCATGGTACCCCACGGTCTCTACTTCAAACTCATCAAACGCAGCACTGGGTTTTGAGCAAAATCATCATGGATGCAGACACCACAGAGCTTGAACAGCAGGCGCGCGATTATGCCGAGGCCTTCGCAAGCCTGACGCCCGACCGGATAAACGACCTGTGCGAGCGCCTGGCACCAGACGTGCACTTTCGTGACCCGTTCAATGATCTCTACGGACGTAACTCGGTGCGGGCGCTGCTGAATGACATGTTTGAACGTACCGGAAAGCCGGCCTTTGAACTGCTCGAAGTCTGCTGGCATGAGCCCAACCAGTGTGCCTGGCTACGCTGGCAGTTTTCTGCTCAGGTGCCGGTGATCGGTGAGCTGAAGGTAGAAGGCAGCAGCCGAATCTGGCTGGATCAGGCGGGCAGGGTTACAGAGCATCTGGACTACTGGGACAGTGCCCCAGTGTACCTGCAATTGCCGCTGATCGGCGCATTGCTGCGGCGGGTCAAACGCAAAATGGCACTGCCGCCTCCAAACTGAAACCGTTCACAGACGCTGAATATTAAGGTTTCAACGCGTATACTGGCAGCTTGATGTCAGCAGCGTGAAACATTCTCCATGTCAGTAGCCCCACATATTCCGCACTATGAGCGCCGTCACTCACGCTGGTATGAGAGGCTGCTGCTGGGGTTACCGTTTCAATTTGTGCTTGGCAGCGTTTGCCTGTACCTGTTGCCGCTGGGGCTGCTGGCATCGGAATACATGCAGTTGCGCTGGTCAGTGGGTAGCGTAACACTGACTGCCTTGGTCGGTGCTTACCTGTTAAGTCTGTTTTTTCTCAGCCGGTTGCGCATCTATCCCGGTGCGCGTTCGCTTGCACACATACTGCCAACGGTATCCCTTGCCTGGTTTCTGGTCAGCGCCATTATTCTGTTGCTAAACCAGCCGGTACTGTGGCACTGGCACCTGTATGGCTTCACTGCAGCCTGTTTCTGGAGTGGCGCAGCCATTTTTGTAGGACGTCGCTTTCGTACCCAAAAAATCGCCGTAGTACCTTCAGTCAGAACAGAACGGCTTGAATCGACCGCATTCTATCGGTTTCACACCCTGGCCGAGCCGAGTTTTGGCGGTCGTCGTTTCGATGCCGTAGTAGCTGATCTTCACGCGGAACTGTCGCCCCAATGGCAGCGCTTTCTGGCCCATGCCACGCTCAATCGCATACCGGTTTATCATATCAAGCAGCTGAACGAATCCATTACCGGCCGTGTACGTATCGATCACCTGTCCGAAAATGAGTTTGGCAGTTTGCAGCCATCACCCGCCTATGAGTCACTCAAGCGGCTGATTGATATCATCATCGTGCTAGTCACATTGCCTGCCTGGCTGCCACTGATGCTGCTGGTTGCGGTCGCCATTAAGCTGGACTCCCCCGGGGCGGTATTGTTTATTCAAGAGCGGGTGGGGCAGGGAGGGCGTCCTTTCAAAATCTGCAAGTTTCGCAGCATGCGTCATGATGCTGAAAAGAATGGTCAGCTGCTGGCACAGTCGGGGGATGAGCGCATCACTCGGTTGGGGCGTTTTTTGCGGCGCTCGCGGCTTGATGAACTGCCGCAGTTCTTCAATGTGCTGAAAGGGGATATGAGTTTGATAGGGCCACGCCCTGAACAGTCTGTATTTGTGGAACAGTTTGAGCAGGAAATCCCTTTTTACGCCTACCGTCATGTTGTTAAGCCCGGGATTACGGGGTGGGCGCAGGTAATGCAGGGGTATGCTGGTGACAGTGACGAAACCCGCATCAAGATCGAGCATGACTTTTACTACATCAAGCACTTCTCGCTGTGGGTGGACCTGTTGATTGTACTGCGCACTCTACGTGTCATTCTGACCGGTTTTGGCGCCCGTTGAAACGAGATGAGGTGTGCTTTAATGGCGCGTTTGCATCATGCCCGGGTCTTCCAGCATATCCGAGCTGAATTCATCAAACTCCGGCTCTGCCGCTATCTGGTACCCCTCGCTGGCCCACTCACCCAAGTCGATCATGCGGCAGCGTTTTGAGCAAAACGGCCGGTCCGGGTTATCGATGGAGTAGAGGGTGGGTATACCGCACTGAGGGCAGTCGAGCAGTTTGCCGGCCATTTACACCTCCTCCTGTGCCAGTTGCAAAAGTTGCGGGTGCAGGGCGTTGACCGATTCGCGCAACTGATCTTCGTTGCCACTGTTGTCCAGCACAAAGTCAGCGTGTTTCAGGCGCTCTTCACGTTGCATCTGAGCCGCCAGAATCTGGCGTACCTGTGCTTCCTCGATATTATCGCGAGCCATGGTGCGACTGATTTGCAGTGTCTCGGGGGCATCCACCACAATCACCTTGCTGATCAGCAGGTGCTGGTCGGTTTCGAGCAGCAGGGGTGAAGCCAGAATGGCATAGGCGTGGCCCTGTTCGTCCAGCTGTTCAAGAGTATCCAGAATGTGGTCACGAATCAGAGGGTGCAGCAGCGCCTCAAGCCAGTTGCGTTCGCGTTCCTTGTCAAACACGATACGGCGCAGTGCAGAGCGGTCGAGGTTGCCATTGGCCTGGATGACGTGGTCGCCAAAGTGAGCGGCAATCTTGTCCAGCGCCTCACTGCCGGGTTCTACCACCAGTCGAGCTACACGGTCGGCGTCAATCACCGGTACGCCCAGTGAGATAAAACAGTCGGATGCAGCACTCTTGCCACTGCCGATTCCACCTGTAAGTCCTGCTACCAGCATCAAAAGCTCCCCAAATAAGCGGAAATGATCTGATCACCCCAGACCAGTGCGATCCACCCGGCAATTGCCAGATAGGGCCCAAACGGAAGTGGATTTTGCGCGCTATGGCGACGTAATGCAATCAGGCTGAACGCCAGCACGACACCCACCACCGATGACAGCAAAATCACCAGCGGCAGTACCTGTACCCCGCCCCAGGCACCGATGGCAGCCAGCAGTTTGAAGTCACCATAGCCCATGCCTTCCTTGCCGGTCACCAGCTTGAACAGCCAGTAAACGGCCCAGAGTACAAGATAGCCGGCGGCCGCACCGAATACGGCACTTTCAAGCGAAGTAAATACACCTTGTGTATTCAGCAGCAGCCCCAGCCACAACAGGGGCAGAGTGATACTGTCGGGCAGCAGTTGGTGGTCCAGGTCGATAAAGGTGAGCACAATGAGCGCCCAGCTCAGCACCACCAGTGCCATGCCCTGAGGTGTCAGACCAAAATGCCAGATCAACCAGCCCCCGATCAGACCTGTGATCAGCTCGACCAGCGAATAACGCACCGAGATGCGCGTGCCGCAATTACTGCAGCGGCCACGCAAGAACAGCCAGCTGACCACTGGAATGTTTTCGTACCATTGAATCAGGTGGCCACACCCACCGCATCGTGAACGTGGCATCATCAGGTTGAAGCGCTCCTGAGGTACGGGCGCAGACGCCTCAGCCTCAGCCTGCAGCATCGCATCCCACTCGCGCTGCATCATAACCGGCAGCCGCAGTATCACCACATTCAGAAAACTGCCCACCAGCAGTGAGGTAACTAAAGCAAAAAGAGCCGCAACCAGCGGCTCTGTCATTAACAATTCGATCATTGCTCAGCCAACCACCTGGCCCAGCTGGAAGATCGGCAGGTACATGGCAATAACAAGCCCACCCACCAATACGCCAAGAATGACCATAATCATCGGTTCCAGCAGGCTGGAAAGGTTGTCCACTGCGTTATCCACATCTTCTTCATAGAAGGTGGCAATTTTATCCAGCATGTGATCAAGAGAGCCCGCCTCTTCACCGATTGATAACATCTGTATCACCATTACAGGAAATATACCGGTCATGGTAGTAGCATTGGTTAGCGATTGCCCCGTCGATACCCCGTTTCTAATCTGCTTGATAGCATCACTGTAAACCACATTACCCGTAGAGCCAGCTGCAGAATTGAGGGCTTCTACCAACGGTACCCCTGCAGCGAAAGTTGTGGCCAATGTGCGTGCAAAGCGGGCAACTGCAGCTTTATGGAGAATTCCGCCAAATACAGGTAGCCTTAGAATTGATCTATCAACGAGATTCGAGAACTTCTCCGACCTGGCGTGTAGTTTTGCAAAAAAGAAAACAGATGCGACAATGATTAACAGCACCACAAACCACCATTTCTGCATCCACTCAGACATGTTCACCACGAGTTGTGTGAACGCAGGGAGGTCGGCACCGAATCCCCTGAATATTGAGTCAAACTGAGGCACAACCTTCACAAGAAGAATCGCAGATACAATGACACCCACAACAATCACGGCAATCGGGTAAGTCATGGCTTTTTTGATTTTCTTTTTGAGAGACTCAGTTTTCTCTTTGTAGGTTGCGATTCTGTCGAGCATAGTTTCCAAGGCGCCCGACTGTTCACCAGCTTGCACAAGGGAGCATACAAGGTCATCAAAATAGTCGGGGTGTCTCGCTAGTGCAGACGCAAAATCAGTCCCTGAATTGACATCGGAACGTACAGTCTGAATGAGCTTTTTAAGCTTGAACTTGTCTGCACCGTTTGAAACAAGATCGAGCGCCTGTAACAGGGGAACACCGGCTCTCATCATGGTGGCCAGTTGGCGAATAAGGTAAGCAATATCAACCGGCTTAATGGGCTTGCTTTTGCTTCCAAAAAGACCCATGCCCTCCTTGTGAATTTTGTGGGGGTTAACACCCTGATGACGAAGGAGAGATTTTGCTTTAGCAAGGTTTACCGCGTCAATTTTACCTTTGCTGATATTGCCGCTCTTGTCGCGCCCTTGCCAGACGTAGGTGTTTTTCACTTCTTCCTGTTGTTGCTTTCGACTTAGTGCTTTAGCCATGTTCAGTCCTTGTCAGGTCTTGATGACGCGGTTCATCTCTTCCAAACTCGTCAAGCCATTGGCAACTTTGATGAGACCTGCCTCGCGAAGCGTCTTGAAGCCTTCTTGTTTTGCCACTCTGAGTATATCAATAGATGTGCCGTTATCCATAATGCACTCAGCCACGTCTGCTGTCATCTGCAGTATCTCGTAAATACCCACACGTCCCTTATAGCCACGATTGCAGCTGTTACAACCTTTATGGTTTGCTTCATATATGTGCAATGCAGGTATTGCCTCTACAGAAAAACCTTCCTCGATCAAGGTGGCCTCTGGTAGGTTGACAGGTTTTTTACAGTCTGAACATAGTCGACGCCCCAGTCTCTGAGCTATGATCAAGCTTACAGATGTTGCAATATTGAATGCAGGTACTCCCATGTTTCGTAACCGTGTCAGAGTTTCGGGTGCACTATTTGTATGCAATGTAGACAGCACCATGTGCCCTGTTTGAGCAGCCTTGATCGCAATCTCGGCTGTTTCCAAGTCACGAATCTCACCCACCATCACCACGTCGGGGTCTTGGCGCAAAAAGGCACGAAGTGCTTCAGCAAATGTAAGCCCGACTTTAGGGTTAACATGGACCTGGTTAACCCCCTCTAGGTTGATCTCTACCGGGTCTTCTGCAGTCGAAATATTGCGCTCTTCTGTATTTAAAATATTGAGACCGGTATAAAGCGTTACTGTTTTGCCCGAGCCAGTGGGGCCTGTGACTAAAATCATACCCTGCGGCTGCTCAAGCGTAGACATGAAGGCTTCTTTCTGATCCGGCTCAAAGCCCAAAGCTTCAACACCCATTTGGGCGCTGGTCGGGTCGAGAATACGCAATACAATCTTTTCACCCCAAAGAGTAGGGAGTGTGTTGACACGGAAGTCAATAGCGCGCTTTGCGGAAACCTTTAACTTAATGCGTCCGTCCTGAGGTACGCGCTTCTCTGATATATCCATCTTGGACATGACCTTCAAGCGAGCAGTTAATCGGCTGGCGAGGTTCAGGGGAGGGCGGTGTACCTCCTGCAGTATCCCATCAATACGACAACGTACCCTGTATGCTTTCTCGTACGGTTCAAAGTGAATATCTGAAGCGCCTTTCTTTATCGCGTCCAGTAGTACTCTGTTGATAAATCGAACAATTGGGGTTTCGTTAGCTGCATCTTCAGCGACATCTTCTTCCGTTTGTTCAGTTGGATGCAGTTGCAGGTTTTCCAGGTCTTCATCTTCCAGCTCGTCCATGGCTGTTGATGAGTGCTCCAGGTACTGGTCAAGCCGACGGGTTAGCTTGTCATCTTCGACAATGACAGCCTCAGTTGTGATGCCAGTCTGAAATTTGATTTCGTCGAGCGCCTGGATATTTGTAGGGTCGGAAACGGCAATGAATAACCTGTTTTCCCGACGCATCAGCGGAAGAACATGGTGCTTGGTGATCAGGCCCTCGGCTACAACCTCTTTGGGCAGTAGCTCATCAGAGATGGCGTCGATGTCAAAAAGAGGTAAGCCGAACTCATCAGATGCGGCAGTAGCCGCCCGCTGGGCGCTGACGAGTCTGTGCTTGATTATGTAGGTTATGAACGGCTGGCCAGCCTTTTGGGCTTCTTGAATCGCATCCTGTGCGACTTCGGCTGAGAAAACACCATCATTGACCAAGCGTTTGGCCAAGCCTGTAAGGGGTTGCATTCCTCTAGACACCGGGACTCCTGTAACCTCAAAACTGCACATTGCGGCTGTATAGTAATGGCAATCAAAGCACAGCGGCAGTCAAACTGTAAACTGTTCTGGGTAGAGTGATCAGCCTTTGATTCAGCTCAAGCTAATTTTGCATTCAGTTTGTGTTAAGGCTGGACAGGGAGGTAATCACTGGCCTAGTATCTAATGCAGCGTCGGGGTAACAGGAGATGTGCCCGCATGCTGCACCTCTTTTAGAAACGTTAACTCGCTGGAGAGATAACCATGAAAAAACAGATGAATCAGAAGGGTTTTACTCTGATCGAACTTATGATCGTTGTGGCGATCATCGGTATTCTGGCTGCGATCGCGCTGCCTGCTTATCAGGATTATACGCGTAAGGCGGCGAACAATGCGTGTTTGGCTGAGGCTAAAGGTGCTGCAAATGCGTTGTTGATAGCTGTATCAGAAGAGGGGGCATCTGCACCCGCCAGCGCTGAACCGTCAGAGTGGAGTGCTTGTGCAGGAAATGCACCAGGTAACTTTACTGTAGCGAATTTTGCATCCCCTGGATCGGTTACTGTGGTTGCGGCGGAACCAGGTGGCGCAACTATTGAATGTGATACTGAAAGTGCTAACTGCTCACATGATGGCTGATAATTGATGTGATGTGTGTGTGATTAATTTGAGTTACTTCATCGAAGCCCTGGATTGTCGGGGCTTCTTTGTTTTTGACCAATGTCCAAATGCCGGAGGTGGCTATGAACAGGGCAAAGGGATTCACACTGATTGAGCTGATGGTTGTGGTTGCCATTATCGGCATTTTGGCCGCGGTAGCATTGCCAGCATATCTTGATTACACGCGTAAGGCAGCTAACAGTGCCTGTATGGGGGAGGCAAAAGGCTATGCGATGAGTGCTTTGGTGGCTCTAACCGATGGCAGTAGTTCATTTCCTTCGCCGACTGAGTCCGCCTGTGTATGGATAACCGATGTGGCAGCTATTGCCAGTCCAACGGTTGGTGCCGAAATTCAGGCTTACCCCAAAAGCCCCGGTGATACGGGCATACGTTGTAATTTGAATGCCGATACCGCTTGCCGTCCGGATACAACGGGTACAGTCGGGCCAACACCTTAATCAAGGGAGAAAAAAGGGGGCAGACCCCATTTCCATTTCCTGATATCGTGATGCTTCCATTAAACGTATTTGATGGGGGATACTATGCCTCGCCGTGCGCGTGTCGTTCTGGACGGTGTACCCTTGCACTGTAGTGGTTAACCAATCCCGGACAGTATTTTAAGGTTTTCTTCGGCGGCAACAGGCGAAATGCCGTCGTTAAATGCGTGAGGTCGCTGCCGGTTGTAGTAGTCCATCAGGTAGCCCCCAACATCTTTCTTGGCCTCGGCCAGGTTCTGATACCCCAAGGC
Organism: Marinobacterium iners; assembly: GCF_017310015.1. Lineage (NCBI taxonomy): Bacteria > Pseudomonadati > Pseudomonadota > Gammaproteobacteria > Oceanospirillales > Oceanospirillaceae > Marinobacterium > Marinobacterium iners. The sequence continues at coordinate 2,894,724 of NZ_CP022297.1, read as the reverse complement.
TGGTATCCACTCCGATTTCAGACTCCGGTACAGCCTTACCATCGGAGCGTATCCCAGCAGTTGCCGCGCTGGCTCATGCTTTGCGTCATTCGATAGCGCCAGAGTCTCTGACGGAATTTACGGCTGGCGTACTGGCTTCCCTGGTCTGAGTGGAACATGACTTTCTCTGGTTGGCCACGCTGCTCCCAGGCGTGGTCCAGCGCTTTGACAACCAAGTCCGCATCCGGGCTGGATGACATCGCCCAACCAACAACGCGTCGGGCACACAGATCCAGCACGACTGCCAAATAGCTCCACTGCTGACCGCTCCATACATAGGTGATGTCACCACGCCTTGCGGGTGAGTCCACCCTTCATGACACGCCCCACGTTAGCGTCCAGCCAGGTCTTGAACGCTTCCAGTCGAGGCAGGCTCGATGCCTGACGGATCTGATAGCGTTCGGCCACGCTCAGGTCCTTGATCTGACGTTCGATGGCATACAGTTTGTTGATGTGACTGAGTGCCGCATCCGCTTTGGACGGCTTGGCCTGTTTGCCTTTACTCGCCGGCTTGGCCGCTTTGGTCGCTTCGATGAACTTGCGGCGGGCATGATTCCAGCAGTCGATGCGTGTCAGCTCATTGGCTGAACAGATCGGCGCATAACCGGAGTAACCATCGGCCTGCAGGACACCCTTGAAGTCATCGAGCAGGCGTACGGGTACCGGAGTGCTTGGAATTGTTGTTGAACATAGTGTTATACTTTTTCGGGGAGCTAAAGCTGCTTGTGCAAGGAGGTAACGTGGTTCACGCGAAGCTTTTTTTTGAAGATGGCCAAGATGTATATGTATGTCTTGCAGCCCGCCCGCTGGTGGGTGAGTTTATTGTGTTTAATGAGGATCGCTTCAGGGTCAAGGATGTCACCCACATTGCTACCCCTATTGATGCTCAAGACTTGTCGCCGATGGTGGTCGTAAAGCTTGGTATTGGCCGCAAAGGTTCTCATCGGCACCTTTTGGAATCTTCGCCCAAGGGCTTTTATACAGGTTCTGATTGACTTTCTTTATATGTCTCTCTGTTGCCAGGAGCTTTCACTCCCCATAGGCTGGGCTTGAATGCTCCTGGTTTCCTCATGCTCATGCAAAAAACCAACTCATGTCGTTCGACTCTTTTTGTCGCCTCAATCCGTGACTTGGCTCATGGAATCACTCAGCTGGCTTAACGTGCCTTAACTTGAAGCGATATTATGATCCTGTCTGGATAAAAGATCTGAGTTAGGGACTATACTCAATGTGGCTTTTCCAAAAGGAGTTGTCGATGTTTCCGAAGAAGGTCTGCTCCCATGTATGAAATTGGTAGAATCCGCCAAGCAGGTGTGACGCTGGTTGAGATCATGGTAACTGTAGTGGTGTTGGGGGTTCTTGCTGCCATCGCTATACCGGGTTTTGATGCTTATTCTTCTACCAGTGCTCGACGTGCTGCTGTGAGTGATTTTCTCAGTGCGGCAGGGTTGGCGCGTTCCATGGCAATACAGCGAGGGCAAGATGTTACTCTCTGTCCACGAAACGGAAATCAATGTTCAGCAGCTGCGGACTGGAGCAACGGTTGGCTTATGGTGACGGGTGGTCAGGTGATGAGGTCTTGGGGGGAGACACCATCCGGTGTGCAGCAAATGTCGGCAGATAGTGGTGGTGCCATTACCTGGTCATCAACCGGTATGGTTAGTGCTGCCAGAAATATTGAATTGATTATGATTGACGGTGCTCAAAGATGTATCCGTATCACGACACTTGGGCGTGTAAGTACAGAGACAGGAGCCTGTCCATGATGTCAGCAAGCAGACATTTGAAGTCACAGTTGGGTGTGTCTTTGATCGAAGTAATGGTCGCTGTTGTAATTGTTGCAGTAGGGCTGCTTGGTATAGCCAAGTTGCAAGTCGCTTCATTAAAAAATAATCAGGCTGCTGTTCAGCAAAGTGGTGCCGTGATGGCCGTCTATTCAATTCTGGATCGAATGCGAGCAAATCGGATAGACTTGGGTGGATACGAGCTAAGCAATTGGGCCTCTTCAGGTCCAGCCGGAGGAAGTTTGGCGGCCAATGATTTGGATGAATGGTTCGATGAGTTACGCGGCAATCTTAATGCTCAACCACCTATCATGCCGATGGTCGGGCCTTCAGCGCAAGCACGGATACAGTGCAATGCAAGCCGCTACTGCCAAATTGAAATCAGGTGGAATGAGCGAGTTGATGGTCAAGGGAATGTAGCAACCCAGTCTATTGAGATTGAGGCCCAGTTATGAAAAATGCTGAACGCCTTTGTTGTAAGGGCAAGAAGACAAGTGGGTTTTCGCTTATCGAGTTGATGGTTGCCATGGTGATCGGTTTGGTAATCCTTGGAGCCGTCCTGAGTGTCTTTCTTGTGAACACTCGATCAATGGAAACAACCGAAAATTTGTCTAAGCTTCAAGAAGGTGCGCGGGCGGCGTTTGAGATAATGTCTCGTCAGCTTAGAGAGGTTGCACCGAGTAGTTGTTTCACATCAGACCTTTCGGGTGCAGGGAGTGGCTGGTGGGATGGTCTTGATGACGAGCTAACACCTGATCTGACAGGGTTCGCTGATGTGGGAAATAGTGATGTGCTTCAGATGTACACATCGGCGCCGGGGTTTGCCAATTCTGCCAATTTATTATCAAGAAATTGTAGTCTTGCCGATGGACTTTTTGAGATTGCACTCTTTCCTGTTGCTTGGTTTGTTGGCTGTACAGATGGGGCGGCAAATTGTGCCGAAGGGGATCGTAGTCTCTTTATATCACGAGTGAGTAGCGCAGGTAATGCACTTAGTGAGCCAGTGATGGACGGTGTCGTACGCATGGAGATCCAGAGGCTAAGGTATGGCAGCTCATCCTATGTGTTAACACCCCGTCTCATTAATAGTGATACCTTACCTCTCACACTGGTTGCTGGTTATGGTCCCGCAAGTGGTGGTGGCGGTGTGGGTGGAGGTGGCGGTGACGATGATGATGACGGAGGTGATGATGGAGGCCAGCCGGGCGGTGGAGATGACGGTGGTGGAGATGACGGCGGTGGAGACGACGGCGGTGGAGATGACGGCGGTGGAGACGACGGCGGTGGAGACGACGGCGGTGGAGATGACGGCGGTGGTGATGACGGCGGTGGTGATGATGAGACCAATGAAGAGCCAACTGAGCCAGAGCCCTTGGCTGATGATGTTGTAGCCATCAAGGTGACACTCCATTTCTTCAATGAGGATGGTGAGCCAGTTCCTTTTACTCACGTTATCAGTTTACGTAACAGGATCAGATCATGAGTGCTAAGCGTTATCACTCTTGCCTAAGAAGTAATATAAAGACTTGGCAGTCTCAGCAAGGTATAGCATTGCTTGTGGCTATGATAATTCTTTTGGCAATTACCCTGATTGGTTTGGCAGGCAGCCGTTCAACCGGAATGCAGCAGAGGATGACGGCAAACTTTCACGACAGGGCAGTCGCATTCCAAACAGCTGAGACAGCGCTTGAAGTTGCAGAAAATATTGCCCTGAGCAGGACGTTGAATACTGATGGTACATATGTTTACACAAGTATGAGCTTGGCAGAGCAACGAGCTTATTTTGATGGTCTTGAATCGTTTGTTGATTGCTCGTCTTCAACTGAAAACCAGTGCGCTTTTAATGTCGATGATAGTTATTTACAAGATATGACTGTTCCGTCATCCAGTAGCTTGCTGGCCTCTGATGTTGATATTAGCTATATCATACAGTTAATAGGTGAAGGTGTGGAAACGGGAAACGCAACAGCTTCTCAAAGCGGGCAGTGTTTACAGTATCCAGCAGCAGGATGTGAGCCGCCCAATGTATCCTCCATGTATCTCCGAGTAACCGTGACTGTTGATCAGCCTGATCGTGCAAGAGTGAAATTACAGTCTGTGGTCAAAAGAACTTTTTCCTGAGGTGATCGCGATGAACCCTTCAACCCTGCGAGTAGACATAAAGCATCAGTCCAGAATCCTCAAAGTGTTGCTTCTTTCGATGCTAAGTTCAATCTCAGCGGCAGAAGTTGTTATTGATCAAAGACCTTTGACAGTTACGGATCCTCTCGAGCCTAATTTACTTTATATGCAGGACGACTCAGGCTCTATGAGGTGGGGTTTTGTACCTGATGAGTTGGCAAGCGATCGGAGCTGTAGTGGTGAGGTATCTTTCTATGGCGAGGATCGGCAAAATTGCACAGCCAGTAGCAATCCATTTTTTGTATCCAGCTCAATAAATAAAATTTATTTTGACCCTAACCAAACATATCAACCACCTGTAAAAGAGATAAGCTTTAATTCAGCTGGTGATGTCACCATTGTGCGCTACCCAAATGCAACCTTCACAAACGCGTATTTTGATGGATATGCTCAATCGGGAACACGCTTGAATCTTGCAACAAGCTATCGAGCCTTGATGGATGATTTTTACTATAGTTCTGATGGGTTCTTGGTGACAGCTTCCCGACTGAACGGTAATCGTAGGGCCTTTTATTATGAATACGATACAGATAACTGCTCAACATCTCTATCAGATGATGACTACGAAGATAGTGACTGCTATACGCTAAGATATGTAACTTCTGCGTAACTATTCAGTTGGCTTGATTTAAAAAGTTTTCGGATTATCGCTTGGCGCTGCCATGAAGGTCGGCAAACGTCCTTCGAACAACAGTGTCAACGCCTCGGAACCACTCAGGTTTTGCTTGCGCGCCGTCGACAGATAGCTGCGCACACGACAGAAGATCTGTGCCCCATCCATCGAGCGGAAGCAGCCAGAGATCTTCTGCTGCACCTTGAGCATACGGATATCACGCTCGCCTTGGTTGTTCGTAAAGGGGACCGCCGGATCGTCCAGAAAGCGCAAAACATCTGCCTCATAGTCGCGCAACCGCTCCAGCAGGTTGCGCGCCCGAGAGCGTTTGAGCCGACCACGCTTGCCCTGCCGTTGGTTTTCATCCGGTGGCGGACACTCGTCTTCCGCTTTTTTGAGGCATTGCCGGTAGGCCTTTCGCCACCCTTCTGCCTTTTCAGGCGGCAGGCTGCCGCCCGCACTCTTAACGGCATCCTCCATGGTGCACAACAGGGTTTGCATGCGCTGCGCCCAGGTCTGTTTGTCCTGCTCCCAGGCGCGCTGAAGCTCGCGCAGATGGTGGGCATTACAGAGCGCATGCCGGCACTGATAGCGGTAGTACGGTTTCCAGTGGTCATGACAAAGCACGCCGTGGAAGCGCGGCAGGATACCGATGGCCTCCATCGCCTCGTGACCCCGGTGAGCATGGGGCGCCAGCCAGGTCAGGTCATCATTCGAGGCGCAATGCAGCCAGCGGCGTTGGCCACCGATGTTGATGCTGGTTTCATCGGCGTGAATCAGCACCGACTCGGCCAGACGGTCCTTAACCCAGTGCTCGAAGCCCTCAGCTTTGTCGAAAGCGTCTTGGTTGAAGTTGAACAGCGACCCTGCGCTGAGCGGGATACCAACCTGATCCTCAAAGTATTCGCGGACACGTTCGTAGGGCAGCAGCTGGTACTGCGACAGATACACCGCATGCGCTTTCAAGCGGGGACCATACTGCACCGGACGATCAACACCGGCCGGGAATGGCGCTGTGACGCGTTGCCCCTGTTCGTTCTCCAGGATCTCGGCCTGGTACTCGGTCACGAAGCGGCTGATATCCAGATCGAAGACCTGACGCTTTTCATAGCCGACCACGCGGAATGCGCTGCCCTTAGGCAGGGTGCGCCGGTCGACCTTCACGGTCTTGATCGCATCCGGCTCCTCGACCCGTTGCAGCGTCTTGCCAATACGGCCAGGCTGTCCGCCCGGTTTACGCTCACCTTTACTGCGGCTCTTCTTGGGCCGGTTCGGATCCTGGGAGGGCGGCGTACTGCTGTTGGTACTGTTCGTGTTGAGCCGGCCGGTCATCATCTGGATCAGCACCATCATCATCTCAATGGCTGCGCGCAGAGATGGCGAGAGTGTCTTGTCGTCCTGGAGCTGTTGTCTGACGTTCGCCAAGATGGCGTCGACATCCATATTGCTGATCTTCATGAGCCTGAGTATCGTCGATTGATGGCCTATTATCGCACGACTTTTTCAGGTCAAATTTTTCGCTTTGTGTGCGGATCTGAGCAACTTTTACATTGCTCCCACGCTCCGAGACATAGAGCTCCGCCAGACGCCACAGAGTGGCGGTACGGCACCTTGAGGCAGGCTTTAAAGCGAAATACCGACTGTCACTGGACTGGGAGATATTTTGACAAAAAACCTGTCAAGAACTTTTTGCAGGAACTTGAGCTGAATAGTTACACTTCTGCACAAGAACAAAATTTTGCCAACTGGTTTTCTTTTTATCGTACGCGAGTGCATGTCAGTAAAGCAGGCGTTAGTGAGGCTTTTAGTAAGCTACCACCAACCTATCGTTTAGGCTATGGATCTATCAATAGTAATACCATCTATGGTGTCAGACCTTTTTCATCGCGTGCTGATAATTTTTACTCGTGGCTGGCTGATCTCAGTCCGAATGGAGGTACACCACTAAGACAAGCTCTTGAACGAGCCGGTAATTACTACGAAAATAATGATGAACCTTGGCGTATAAATCCTTCTTCCTCCAGTAGTGATTTATTGTCTTGTAGGCAAAATTTCACAGTTATGATGACCGATGGTTATTGGTCTGGCGGATCCCCTAATGGAGATATTGGAGACTATGATAGTGATACTAGAGAAGTCACACTTGCCGACGTTGCTTACTATTATTGGAGGCGAGACCTAAGAAGTAACTTGAGAAATGATGTTCCTGCTTCACCGGCAAATTGGCAACACATGGTGACTTTGGGCTTAAGCTTTGGTGTGGGCGGTACGCCTGGCCTCAAAGAAGAAGCATTGCAGGTGCTGAATTCCTGTGGCCAAACTGCTGATTGCGAAGCGTTACAGGATGATGTGAACTGGCCTAATCCGATGCCGTCATCAAATGATGGCTGGCAACGCATTGATGATCTTCTGCATGCTGCTGTAAATAGCAGAGGCAATTACTTTTCGTCCCAAAACCCTCAAGAATTTGTGGAAGGTTTGGACGCAATTATCGCCAGTATTAAGGAGAGGCCTGGTAGTGGAACAAGTTTGGCATCCTCAACAACAGGGGCTGGAGATTTTGTTTATGCTAGTGGTTATACGTCAGTTACATGGGATGGTTACCTTAAGGCCTACTCGGTAAATGCGGATGGTGGGTTAGAAAATGTCATATGGGAATCAAGTTTTCCCGCTCATACTGAAAGGAAAATACTGACACGGCGAGATTCTGATGGTGCTACCATAGAGGTAAAATGGGATGGGTTGAGTGACACTCTGCGTTCACTTCTATCCTCATCCGGTGTTACGGAAGAAGTGCTGGATTACTTGAGAGGCGACAGAACTAAAGAGCGGATATCTTTAGTGGATACAAACGAAAATCGTCCATATCGTTTTAGAGGTGGGTCAGTCTTAGGTGGGATTATTAACTCAAGCCCTGTTTTTATACCTAAAGTAAATCCTGATAAGTTTAAAACCTTTAACTGGAGTGAGTTGTCAAGCTACGAAAGTTTTGCTGAAGGCGATGCTGGCTCAAGAGCTGAGGTTATTTATACGGGTGCGAATGATGGTATGCTGCATGCTTTTTATACGGGTAATGGACCAGAGGCAGGTGAAGAGGTCTTTGCATATATTCCCTCATTTTTATTAGATGATATTGGTGTTTTGAGCGACCCTGATTATGTGCATCGATACTTTATAGATGGTGATTTAACTGCTGCAGAGGTGTATGTAGCAGGTAGTTGGAAGACAGTGCTTGTCGGTACACTTGGTCGCGGTGGTGAAGGTATATTCGTTCTTGATGTTACAGACCCAACATCACCACAGGTGCTTTATGAATATGACGGTTCATCATATACTGATATTGGTAAAATTATTGGAAAACCAACAATCACGCGTCTTGAGGATGGAAGCTGGGTTGTTTTGTTAGGTAATGGCTACAATAGTAGTAGCCACGATGCAAAACTACTTAAAATAGATCTTTCAACTGGTGTGCTTACCTCTACAACAATAGCAAGTGGCTCAGCGGCCAATCCGAATGGGCTCGGTAGTCCTTTTGCGTGGGATTCAGATCAAAGTGGTGCATTCGACTTGGTTTATGCTGCAGACTATCAGGGCGATGTGTGGGCAATCGATATCTCTTCCAGCTCTGTAACGAGCAGGAAGGTATTTGACGGCTATCAGGCTATAACTGCTCCTGTTTTTGTTACAAAGCAACCTGATACTTCTTATACTTGGATTTTTGTTGGTACTGGCCGCTTTTTGAGTGAAGATGATATCGGTAATACTGGCGTGCAAACTTGGTATGGTTTCAAAGATCCAGGAGCAGGTGTAGTTCTTGATAGGTCTGATCTTAAAGAGCGTACGATCACTGCCGAGATTGAAATAGCAGGTTTCGATGCGCGAACTGTCTCTTCAGCTTCCTCTGGAGATATGGCGGGTAAGCAAGGTTGGTTCATGGATCTGGTTGTAGGCGGTAACAATCAGGGGGAGCGTATGGTGTTCCAGAACCGAATTGTCGGAAATGTATTACTGGGCTCAACTTTGCTGCCAGTTGCTGACCCGTGTCAGCCTGGTGGTACAGGTTATTTGATGTCGATAGATGCATTTACTGGGGCTGGTCTAGAGGATTTCTTCTTTGATTATAGCGGTGATGGTCAGTATGGATCTGAAGATAAATACGGGGACAGCTTTGGTAGCGGGATTTCATTCGGTGCTATTCCATCAGTTCCTGTTATTGTGAATGGCTCGGTGATTGTTCAGCAGGAGAACACTCAAATAGGTGAGACTTCTATTATAATTAGTGGAGGATCAGGTCTAACAATTGAAAGAATACTTTGGCGTGAAATGACAGGAGGCTGAGTGAATGATGAAGTATAGAGCGGCGGGTTTCACGCTAATTGAGGTTCTGATAGCAGTTCTGATTATAGGTATTCTTGCATCTATAGCATATCCTGCCTATTTGCAGTATGTCGAAAGCGGACGACGTAAATCTGCAACAAGTTGCCTTTCTGAGCTTGCACAGTATATGGAGCAAGCTTATGCGCGGACGTTTTCTTATTCTGTAGCATTACCTTTAAATGAAACATCTTGTGACAATGACTTACAGTTATTCTATTCATTCCAGTTTGCTCAAGGGCAACCTACGCAGACTACATATAATATTCAAGCTGTACCCGTCGGTGCTCAATCAGGTGACGCGTGTGGTACATTGTCGCTTAACCAAGCAGGTCAAACGACTCCTACAACTTCAGGCTGTCAGTGGTAGATGTGTTTTATAAATCACTGTTTGTTATTGTGGCCGGAGCCTCAACAGCTCTGGCTTTTTCTCCTTTTAATCTGTTTCTTTTATCACTTGTTGGCCCCGTTGTTCTTTATTTCGTGACTCGTGATACCGCCACTCGAGTTGTGGTTTTGTTTTTTGGTCTATTCTCAGTTTCATTTTATTTATCCGGTGCTCATTGGATATTTATCCCACTTATAAAAAAATCAAATAGTAATTTTATTTCATTGTTATTATTTACTCTATTTATTGCTGTATTAGTATTACACTTCTCTTTTTTTGGTTACATCTACTCGGTATTGTCAAGGTTATTCAGGTTTTATCCTATTCTATTTGGTCTGGCATGGGGTGGGATAGAGTTGTCACGAGAGTTCATTTTTAGTGGGTTTCCATGGTTGAGCATAGGTTTTTCATGGGTTGATAGTCCGTTCAGTTCACTTCTTGGATTTTTGGGAGTGTGGGGTGTAAGTGTTTTTTTGGTGGTTTTTTCGGTCTTTACAATTAATTGCCTAGTTCATGGAAATATAGTTCAGGCCGCATGGGCAGGAATGATTTTTATTATTATATACAGTGTTTCGGAGCTGAGTATTTCGAGAATTTATTATGATCAGAAAATAAAAGTTGCTATGATACAGCCGGGTATTTTGAGTGATGAGAAGGACGATAATAGGTTTTATGAAAGAACTCATGATCTAATTATGCGGTCAGAGGAGTTTATAGGTTTTGATATTATCGTTTGGCCTGAAACGGCTTTACCTCGTTATGGGAAAGTCAGGAGTTTAATGGATCCTTTTAGGAAAACTCTTAATTCAAATAGAACCGCGCTTTTAAGTGGTTTTGTATACAGAGGTAATGTTGGCTTTGAGACTGTCTCTCACAATAGTATTGGACTGTTTTCTATGGGTGATAGTGTTTATCATAAAGTCAAATTAATTGAAATATTTGAAAAAAAACCAAAGAATCAATTAATTAAAAATTGGTTAAAAAGTTTTGGTTTTAATAACGATTTTAGAAAGTCCGATACTAATATCGAATATTTCAATGTTGCTGGATTAAATATTGCTCCTTTTATTTGTTATGAAATTGCATTTACAATTTATTCACATGATGCTTACTCTGAGTCAGATCTGATCGTTAATGTTGTAAATGATGGGTGGTTTAATAATACAATCGAGCCATATCAGCATTTACAAATTGCCCGGGCGAGAGCACTTGAGTCAGGTCGATGGATCATTAGATCGGCTAACGATGGTGTTTCTGCTTTTATAGAGCCAAATGGTAATATATATGCCTCACTTGGCAGAGATCACCCCGGGGCTTTGATGGCTGATATTCATTTATATAGAGATAATAATCTGTATAGTACTTTTGGTTTTTTAAATATATTATTGGTTTTGGTTTTTTTTGTTTTTATTATATGGTTTTTTAAGTTAGAGTGAAGTGATGATATGATTCTTTGGGGTTTTTGATAGTGAATTGGTGTCACTTATTATCAACACAGCGCTATGGCCATACTGAAGTAGAACCTGACGAAGTTGGACGTTCGCATTTCCATAAGGACCACGATCGCATCATCTTCTCTAGTGCGTTTCGCAGGCTCGGACGCAAGACTCAGGTTCACCCCTTTGCCCTCAATGATCATATCCACACCCGCCTGACTCATTCGATGGAAGTCGGCAGTGTGGGGCGCAGCCTCGGTATTCGTGTGGGTGAGCTGATTGTAGATGAGTTGCCGCCTTGGGTCACACCACATGACCTGGGCATGATTGTCCAGTCGGCATGTTTGGCACACGATATAGGTAACCCACCTTTTGGGCATGCCGGCGAGTATGCCATTCGTGACTGGTTCAGTCACCATCAGGATGATGTGCGCCTGGAGCCACTGTCTGAGCTGGAACTGATGGACTTGCAAGTGTTCGAGGGCAATGCCCAGGGTTTTCGGGTGGTAACCCGCATTGAGAACCATCTGTTTGATGGCGGCTTGCGCCTGACATTTCCGACACTGGGAACGTTGCTGAAATACCCTTGGGGGGTTGAACATGCAGGACCGCGCGGCAAGTTCAGTGCGTTCTGTTCAGAGCGCGATATTCTGAATGCACTGGGGCGTGATCTTGGGCTGGTGCTTCAAGTTGACGGGCGTTGGTGCCGTCATCCTCTTGCCTATGTGCTGGAGGCTGCGGATGATATCTGCTATGCCATTCTGGATCTTGAGGACGCCATCGAGTTGCACATCCTGAGCTTTGAGGATGTAAAACAGATTTTGCTGCAGTTGTGCGGTGATCTTGAGTTTGATGATAAGATTTTTGCATCTCACGCTTCGGCCCGGCGCAAAATTTCGGCCTTGCGCGGCAAGGCGATGGAAAACATGGTCAACTCGGTGGTGCAGGTGTTTGCGCGCCAGTATTCGGCAATCATGGCGGGCACTTACACGGGCGAGCTTCTGCTGGACGGCGACCCGATGGTGCGTGAAGGCATCAATACGGCCAAGTGCGTTGCCCGTGAACGGGTATTTCCCGATACTCGCAAGGCTGAGCTGGAAGTGGGTGCTTACACCACGTTGGGTATTCTGCTGGAGGCGTTCATGGATGCGGTGTATGAGCAGTACTGCAAGGGCCGCGGAGGGCTGGGCTATCGCAGCCAGAAGATCATCAGCCTGATGGGTATTCATGCCCCTGCAGCGGACTGGTCCCTGTATGACAGCTACCGCCGTGCGCTGGATTTTATCTCCGGTATGACCGATAACTACGCCAGCTACCTGGCACGCCAGATTGGTGGTGTGGGGCTTTAGGTCCATAATGTAACGCGGTTCTTTGATTCTTACTTCATATAACGCTCAGGATTATGTGAAACAGTATGGCAAGTCTACGTGACCAGCCCAGTGGGCTGGTATATTCAACTGAAAGCGGTCGACATTGCCCTGCCTGTGGCGAGCCGGAAGCGCAGTGCAAGTGCGATGATCTGAGTGAGGCTGAGCGACTGGCGGCACTGGATGGTGTGGTACGCATTCGGCGCGAGACCAGCGGCCGCAAGGGCAAAGGTGTGACCACCATCACGGGTGTGCCGTTGTCGAGTGCAGAGCTGAAAACGCTGGCGAAAAAGCTAAAGCAGCGTTGCGGTACCGGCGGCGCAGTGAAAGAGGGGGTGATCGAGATTCAGGGAGATCATCGTGAAACGTTGAAAGCGGCGCTGGAAGCTGAGGGCTATAAGGTCAAAGCTGCTGGTGGTTGAGGCAATGTGGGGAGCAGGATGAAATCTTATTGGGTATTCGCTAGTTTGATAGTCAGTTTTCAACCCGCATTTGGTGACGTATATCATTATGTTGATGAGAGAGGGCGGAAGGTTTATGTGGATCGAAAAAGTGAAATTCCACAACGATATCGTGAGCAAGTTCAAACCATAGGTTCGGTTGAAGCTCGTACTAAACCTATAAGTATCGATCTCCAATCGGTTGAAGGTCAGGTAGATGAAGCCTTTAATGAAGGCCTCGCACATCAACAAATAGGTGAATTGAAAAGTTTTATGGATAGCCTTGTAACTCCTGTATTAATTCAGGGTAACTCGGTGTTTGTTCCTGTGCGCTTGTATTATGGCAACCAAATGATTCGGGTTAATCTATTACTGGACACTGGTGCTTCTAGAACAGTGCTTCATGATGATGCGATTGCTGATTTGTCTATTGTAAAGCGATCAGGCAGTCAGGCTCGTGTAGCAGGTGGTGGAGTTATTGATACCCGTGACGTTGCTTTCAGCCGTATGGAAGTTGGCCCCTATAAGCCAGAGAATACCATGTTGAGTGTTATTCACAATCATGATGCTGGCTCAAGATTTGATGGCCTGCTGGGTATGGATTTTCTTCGGGGAATTGAGTTTGACGTTGACTTTGAGAATAGCAGGATTGTTTGGCAGAAAAGTGATTATGACAAAGCCGCTGGAGATATTCAGCAGCTTGAAGCCCTCATTCAGAGGGTCCAGGCTGCTAGAAATGATGCGTTGAATGGATCATCAAAGCAGAGGTGAACTCGGCCTGTTACAGGTTATGGCAGAGTTGTCGTTCTGCCAGTCTCAGATCGAGCGTTGCCTTGAGCAGCTGATACAGCTGGATTGAGGCATCGATTTCGGTCTTGCGGTTGGTCAGGCTTTCAATGTTTAACCCTAGTGGCAGGCCCAGTGGCAGACAGGCATCCAGAATCTGTTCCAGATTGTTCTGGCAGATGCGAATCGATTCTGCCAGCGGCTTTTCCGCATCCAGAATGCGGTAGCGGGTGGCCTCGGGTACTGAAATGCCCAGCCACTGCATGAACTCCAGCGTCTTGGCACTACCGCAGGGAGTGAATGTCAGAATGATGCGCTGTGGTGTCAGGCCCTTTTCCTTGCAGCTGCGGGCATAGGAGGTGAGCAGGTCGATGGTGGCCTGTGCATTGTATACTGCCTGCGACACGAAAAACTCACAGCCGTTACCCATCTTGCCCAGCAGGCGTTCATGTTCGTTGCCCTTTACCGAGTGGCGTTCGGCAATGGTCACACCACCCAGATGAAACGGATGCTGGTGTTCCTGCAGGGTGGTATAGGCCTCACTCAATGACAGCTTGATGTCGCCTTCAGATGAGGGGCTGCCCACCAGTACCAGGTTGCGCACACCGTACTCATTCCAGCTTTGTTCCAGCCAGTGTTCAAAATCGGCGCGATCACGTTGGGCAACGCTTTTGTAGGTGATGATCGGTTTGCCGCTTTTCTGGCTGAGCAGACGCGAATAGTCACGCGGGTCGCGGGTTTCCATGTAGGGAAAGGGGCGCGGCGTGTCAATGCGGCTGCTCTCGTCCTGGATGTCGTAGACGATCAGGCCGTCATACTCCAGTGTGTCCAACCTGGCCAGCAGGCGTTCGGCGATCTCCTGCATCTGCATCTCCTCGGTGCTGGCCTTGGGTGGGGTGGTGCCCACAAAACAGACGCTGCGGTGAGGGTCGGCAAATTTATGTTGCAGGGTATCGCTCATGGTGGCTTTCCATTATCCGGTTGGTCTTGATTGTTTTGTGAATTATATTCATTTTAGTGAAGAGGATGATGAAATCTTCTGCAGACTCTGTGAGGCATCTTCATGAGTACAACGTTTGACCCCGCACAGCTGGGCCAGCAACTGAAAGGCGAGGCTGAGATCCCACCGCTGGAAAAGTGGAACCCTGCGTTCTGTGGGGATATTGATATGCGAATCGCGGCGGATGGGCGCTGGTTTTACGAGGGCTCGCCTATTGGGCGCGAGGCGATGATCAGAATGTTTGCACGTGTGCTCTGGCGGGAAGGGGACAAGTATTTTCTGAAGACACCGGTCGAGAAGGTCGGCATTCAGGTGGATGACGTGCCCTTTTTTGTAACTCAGGTGGAGCATCAAACGGGTAAGAAAGGGCTGGAGCTGATCTTTATCACCTCAACCGGCGACCGGGTGCGGGCTGATGCCGAACACCCGATACGGGTCAAGACCGATTCAAAAAGCGGCAAGCCTTCACCCTATCTGATGATTCGCTTCGGTATGGAAGGCAAGCTGTCACGCAATCTGTTCTACCAGTTGGTGGAATTGGCTCGTATGGTGGAGACCTCGCGCGGTACTGAGTTGGTGGTGGACAGTGCCGGCGAGATATTCAGTCTGGGGCGCCTGTAGCCCACTGGTGTTATTGCGCCTGGCTGCCCTCAGGGGTGGAGGCGGCTAGCAGCGGCTCGCGTTCTTCAAGCTTTTGGTAGGAGCTGGAGATAACCGGGTGTTGCGGGAAAAGATACAACCCGCGCTCGATCGTTGCTTCGGCATTGCCGGTCATGCCCAGGTGGTGGTATGCCAGCGCCAAGTCATGGAAGGATGATGTTTCCGGGGTGTGGAGTAGGTATGTCTCAATCCAGTCGATATAAATCTGCGTCCAGTGTTGCGTGCCCTGTGTCAGATCCTGATTGAGCAGTGCCTTCAGTGTCAGCATGGTCGCGAATTCATTGAAATACAGGTTGTCCTGTGCGGCACGCAGCTCGTCAAGATTGATCTCTTTGTAGAGCAGGAAGCGGGTCAGGTCTCGGCTGGTTCCAAAGGTGGTGGTGCAGAACATGACGGTTGCCAGCAGTAAAGCAGTTGTTGCGGCCGGAATGGGGATAAGCGCCGCAGAGGGCCAGTTTAACCAGCGGTAGCGCTGCAATGGACGGAAGACCAAAAAGCCCAGAAACAGGAACAGCAGCCAATGATACATGGAGGAGTAAAACGGCAGCTCAACCTGAGTATGCAGTGTGATGGGAAGCAGAATGGCCAGCATAGCGCCACCACGCTGCCAGCCCAGCCGATAAAGTTGCATCAGTGTGGCACTCAGAATGGCGACAATGCCCAGCAGCGCAAGTGAGCCTCCCTCGATAGCCCAGAACAGCAGCTCGTTATGCGGGTGGCTGAAACGGGCATGGCCGATCAGCGGCTCGCCACCTCTGGCCTCAAGGTATTCTGCGGCACGATCATGGAAAACTCGCTGAAAACTGCCGATGCCGTGGCCGGCGAGTGGTTTATCGGTATACAGATCCCAGGCGATGCGATAGAGGTGTGGACGTGCATCGCGACCCTCATCTGCAAGCTGCTCCAGTTTGGAAGTGGCCTTCCAGAAACCGTCGCTGGTCGCGATGCCGCTGCCGGTACCCAATACCAGCAGGGCAACTGCAAGCAACGCCTTGACTGGCGTGCGCCGCAGCAGGGTAAAGCGCGCAGCCACTACGAGCGGAACAGACAGAACCAGTGCAACCAGACCGATGCGTGAGCCGGTGATCATGACGATAAAGCTGCACACAAACAGGGTGGTCAAGGTTAGCGTTTTGAGTAAAAGTGAGCGTTGGTTAAAGCCGGGTGTACTGAGTTGATACAGGCTCAGTACTACACCTATCACCATAACCGAAGCAAGAATGTTGGGTTGCATGAAGACGCCCACTGCGCGGGGCGTTTCAGGATGAGGGATCAGCCCGAACAGGGGGCGGCCGGGTAGGGTCTGTAGGAATGCAATCACGCCATTGAGCAGCAGACCACCCAGTATGATGTAAACGGCATTGTCGAGGGTGCGGCGATTGGCCTGAAACTGAAATAATGAGAAGAAAAACAGCAGCCCCATCAAAATGGTGGCCAGCCGGAACATCCAATCCACCGGTCGGTCAAGCCCGGTTATGAAACCGCTGACCACCATGCCAACAGGCAAGGCCAGAATAAGCATTGTGTGGCGCGGCAGCACCAGCACCTGGTGTTTGTAGATGTAGAGGCCTGCAAAAAATATCGAGGCTGCTGCAATTTCCCACAAGAAAATATTGAACGGAATCAGCAGAGCATCATGTCCCGGATTGGGAAAATAGATTAGTGGAAGTAGCGTTAGCAGGAAAACAATCAACAAAAAGGCACGGTTCACGGGGCATTGTCCATGGCTTTCGACCCATTTCGGGTCAGTGAGTTTTCATTAAATGTTATCGGGTTATAGTGACCGAGGCTACCGTTCACAGTAACAACAGCGTTCCCAGTCCCAAAAAAGCCACAAATCCCACCACGTCGGTCACGGTGGTCAGGATGACCGAGCCTGACAGGGCCGGGTCGATCTTGAAGCGTTCGAGTACCACCGGGATCAGAACACCCGAGAGCGCGGCAGCGGCGATGTTGATTACAATCGCCAGAGCAATGACGACACCAATGGCGGCGCTGCTGAACCACAGCGACGCCACCACCCCTATGACCAGTGCCCAAAGCACACCGTTCAGGCCGCCTACACTGAGCTCCTTTTTCAGCAGTGGCATCATGTTGGCGGTGGTGATCTGCCCCAGTGCCAGGCCGCGAATAATCAATGTCAGCGTCTGGCTGCCGGCGATGCCGCCCATTGAAGCCACGACAGGCATCAGGACGGCCAGGGCCACGATCTGCTCCAGCGTGCCTTCAAACAGGCCAATGGTCCAGGAGGCCAGAAAGGCGGTGAGTAGGTTGATGCCCAGCCAGGTTGCGCGGCGGCGTGAACTGCGCATTACCGGCGCAAAAAGGTCTTCTTCCTCATTAAGGCCCGCTGTAGCCATCAACTGGGCTTCGTAGGTTTCATGAAGAATTTCTGTGCTCAGGCGCTGCGGCATGCGACCCAACAGCAGGCCGTTGTCACCCACCACCGGCAGTGCGGCTACGGCCGCCAGTTCAAAGCGGTCGGCGGCCTCTTTTAGCTCGGTTTTGGCTTGAAGTGGCTCCAGATCAGAATCGCACAGCTCTGTCAGCGGCAGGTGTGAGGCCGCGCTGAACAGGGCGGTGATCGGAACGGCACCGGTATAGCGGCCGGTACGGTCTACCAGCCAGAGGTGTTCGGTATATGCCGGCACCGCACGCCGCAGCAGCCGTTGAGCGTCTCGTACGCGGCTGTTGTGCGGCAGTATGAGCAGTTCATGGTCCACATAGCGCCCAATGGCGTTGTCGTCGTAACGGGCGCTCTGTTCATAATGCGTGCGCTGTTTGTCATCCATGCGCGCCAGCGCGATATCCACTACTTCTTCAGGCAGAGACTCGGCCAGCTCTATCAGCGTTTCGGCATCCAGGTCCGAAATCAGTTGATCCAGAGTGGCGCTGTCGAAGTGATGCAGCAGGCTCTCGCGTGCCTCGCCACGCATGGCAACCAGTACATCGGCATGCAGTTCTGCCGGTACATGCTCCCAGGCATGCTGACGTGCATCCAGTGGCAGTGATTCCAGCAGCAGCGCGATCTGATCCGGTTCCAGCGCTTCAAACGACTCAGGCAGAGGCTGCCCGCCGGGGTTGTCATCGTGGCGGATCATCTGGTCTATGTGCTGGCTGATGTCGTCACTCATGGCAGGAGCCTGTATCCGTAGGGTTTACGGTATGTTAACGGCTGACGCCGAGGGGCGCTATAATGTCGCCACTTTGTTAAGGATTGATAGTCATGGCTCAAAACGCAACCGTATTCAGGGTGCACCTGCAGATTGCCGATATGGATCGGCACCACTATTCCGATTACAGCCACACCCTGGCGCGGCACCCCTCCGAAACCGACCTGCGCATGATGGTGCGACTGCTGGGGTTCATGCTGCGTGCTGATGAACGGCTTGAGTTTACCCGTGGCCTGTGTGTTGATGACGAGCCTGACCTGTGGCGGAAAAGTTACTCTGACGAGATCGAACTGTGGATCGATACCGGTTTGCCCAGTGAAAAGCGTATTCGCAAGGCGTGTAACCGCTCAAAGCAGGTTCTGCTGTTGGTGTACGGAACCGACCAGGCGGTGAACCCCTGGTGGTCAGGGTTACAGGGGCAGGTAGGGCGCTTTGATAACCTTGAAGTGCTGCGTATTCCGCCACAGCAGAGCGACGCACTCGCCGCACTGGCTGAGCGCGGTATGCACCTGAATTGCACTATTCAGGATGGGCAGGTCTGGATCAGTGGTGACCATGGTGAGGTCACCATTGACCCCGAAAAGTGGCTACCCTGAGCTAATCTGCCTTGATGGCGCTGAGGGGCAATGACAGCTTCTGCCAGCGCCCGAGCAACTCCAGCAACAAAAATGCCCGCTTCTCGCCGTCGTATTCCAGAAAAACAGCGTTTAAATGACTGAACGGGCCTGCTTCGATGCGTACAGGCTGTTGTGGTTTGAGTGTGTGGTGCTCAGATTCCTGCCGCAGGCGGTCGCGTAAGTGCTCTACAACATCATCCGGTACCACAGCGGGCTTGTTCCCAAACGTAATCATGCGTGCCACACCGCGTGTCGAACGAATGGGCCGCCAGTTGCTGGTCAGTTCTGACAGCTCAATAAACAGATAGCCGGGAAACAGCGGTTCAACCCGCGCAACCCGTTCACCCCGTCGCAAGCGCTCCACCTTGATGGTCGGGCAAAACACTTCATAGCCCTGATTGGACAACTCTTGCGCCGCACGTGCGGCCTGGCCGGGCTTTGACTGAATGACATACCATTTGAAATCTGACATTGGGTGTCCCTTCTGCAACTGGCCTATTCTATCAACAAGTACCACCGGCCGCAGGCTTGATACAGCGCACAAGCGGGTCAGCTTGGCTGATTGCATTAGCATTAGGCAAGGGTATGATTGCAGGCGTGTACATTTGTACATTTGCTCAAAATGTACAAAACCGATAATGACCAAGGACAGGGTGTTGAGGATTGCCCGAGCAGACCTCCGGGCGGTAGCGTGTCTGAACGCCAACACCTCAGGGTAAAAGGATCTGCCAACGATGAGAATTGACCACCACGGTGCACGCGATGGTGTCACCGGCTCTTGCCACCAGCTTTACATTGACCAGAACAACAGCCTGCTGATTGATTGTGGTCTGTTTCAGGGTGGTGAAGCCGGTAACGGCAACAGCGGCGACCGCCATCGCATCGATTTTGATATCAGTAGTGTTAGGGCACTGATTGCAACTCATGTGCATATCGACCATGTCGGTCGCATTCCGTGGCTTTTGGCAGCAGGTTTTAACGAGCCGATCATCTGTTCACAGCCTTCAGCCAAACTGCTGCCACTGGTACTGGAGGATGCGTTCAAACTGGGTATCAGTCGCGACCGTTCGCTGGTCAAGCGCTACCTGAAGCAGATCGAATCGCGTACGCTGGCGCTTCCCTACAAACAGTGGTTCTCGCTGATCGATACGCCTGAGCACACAGTGCAGATCAGGCTGCAGCGCGCCGGCCATATCCTGGGCTCAGCCTATGTGGAAGTGAATATCAGCCAGCCTGGTATCAAGTCAGGCACTCGCATCGTCTTTTCCGGCGATCTGGGCGCTAGCCACACGCCATTGCTGCCAGCACCCAGGCCGCCGTATCGTGCTGACATTCTGGTGATGGAAAGCACCTACGGTGATCGCAACCACGAGAATCGCGCTAGACGTAAACACAGGCTCAAGGCCGCGATCTATCGTGCACTGCACAACAACGGCACCGTTTTGGTACCGGCCTTCAGCATCGGCCGTACGCAGGAACTGTTATACGAGCTGGA
This sequence comes from Marinobacterium iners, assembly GCF_017310015.1. Lineage (NCBI taxonomy): Bacteria > Pseudomonadati > Pseudomonadota > Gammaproteobacteria > Oceanospirillales > Oceanospirillaceae > Marinobacterium > Marinobacterium iners. The sequence continues at coordinate 2,874,371 of NZ_CP022297.1, read as the reverse complement.
AGAGTTGCGTGATGACGAACTGCCGGTCATCCTCGACTCGCCATTGGCATCCAAATTCACTGATGCCTATCGAGAATTGAAACCCTTTTGGGATGATGAAGCTCACGCTCGGCTGAAACAGGGCCGCAAGCCACTGGCCTTTGATACACTGCTGACCGTAGACAGCCACCACGAACACTTGAAAATGGTCCACCACCTGTCTCGTTCCGGTCGCCCGGCCATCGTTATTGCCGGCAGCGGAATGTGCAACGCTGGCCGTATCGTCAACTACCTCAAGGCGATGTTGGGCGATGAACGGCACGATGTATTGTTTGTGGGCTACCAGGCTGAAGGCACACCGGGGCGTGTGATACAGCAATACGGCCCACAAGGAGGCTGGGTGGAACTCGACAACGAGCGCTTCACCATCCGCGCCCGTGTCGAAACCATCGGCGGCTATTCTGCCCATGCCGATCAGCAGGGGTTGGTCAATTTTGTGAAGGGCATCAAGCATAAACCGCGGGAGATTCGGCTGGTGCACGGGGACAAGGGTGCGAAGCAGGCGTTGAAAGAAGCGTTGGTACTGGCAGGCATGAACAATGCGGAATTTACACTATGACTGAACAAGACATTCGCTGGCATCAGCGTTACCAGCACTACTGTAACGCCTTCACCCTACTGGAGCAGGCCATCCGCATTCAGCGGCCCAGCGTTGTTGAGCGTGCTGGCATCATCCAGTTTTTTGAGATGGCGTTTGAACTTGCCTGGAAGCTCCTGAAGGACTACCAACAGGCAGAAGGCTTCGATGTGAACAGCCCGCGCTCAGCACTTAAGCAGGCATTTCAGAACGGACTGATCGAAGATGGCCACCGCTGGATGCAAGCGCTTGAAGACCGCAACCTGACCACGCACACCTACAACGAAGCAACAGCCATCATCGTCGAGCAGAAAATCCGTGATGATTATTACCCATTGTTGGTGCAATTGCGTGATCGGTTCGCAGGTATGATCAACTCATGAGCCTGGAGCAGCAAACGGGCCTCACGGCACGCGACTTTGAGATGATCACCCAGGCAGCTGCACGTCAGCCAGAAATCGAGCACCTGATATTGTTTGGCTCTCGCGCAAAAGGCAATTATCGCAAAGGTTCAGATGTTGACTTGGCCGTGCAGGGCGCAGATGTCACCTATGACAGCATCACAACCCTCGCTGAGCAGCTCAATGAAGTGCTGCCGTTGCCCTACATGTTCGATGTGCTGGATTACAACACCTTGGCAGAACCGTCACTGAAGGCACACATAGACCGAGTAGGGCTGGAGGTCTACTCCAGGGCCAAGTCGTAGCCTTGGCATCCATAGCGAACTATTTTAAACAACCATGCGCCTGACCCCAAAACAGCACCAGATCATCGTCACCACACTGTGCCGTTACTTTGGCCAGAACAGCCGCATTCTACTGTTGGGATCGCGTGTGGATGACAACGCCCGCGGTGGTGACATCGATCTCTACATCGAGCCGGGACTGACTGATGCCGACCAACTTGAACATCACCACCGCCGGCACCGGCTACCTGGGCCTATCCAACGTGGTACTGCGGGCTTCTTATAACAGGCCGGAACTATGTTGAAAGTATCGGCATCAAAAAGGCTGGCATGTAGAGCTGGTATATTTGGCTCTGCCCAGTGTTGAATTGTCTCGTCAGCGTGTTGCTGAAAGAGTTAAGCATGGTGGTCACGATATACCACGGGAAGACCTGATGCGTCGGTTCCCCAAGAGTCTGAAACACCTGCTTCAGGAATATAGCCAGAAAGCCGATCATTGTGTCTGCATGATGAACCACCGGGATAAGCCGGAATTGGTATTTGAAAACTTCGGTGAAACCAGAGTAGTACACAATCCTGATATGCTGGATCAACTAACCAAGAGGTCCACCCAATGAGTACAACACAGCAGCCACAGCCCTGCTCGTCATCCACACTGTTGGCCAGTTTGGCACATGCCGTACAAGAAGAGTTAGAGAAAAAACGCAAGCTTGGTCACTACTATGTGACCGATGAAAACGGCCGTATCGTTTTCAAAGGAGATGATGCCCCTGCAGCAGAAACACACGCTGGCAAGTGAAAAAAACATGTATGCAGTAGAGTTTGAAGCTGGCAGCCCTCACCTATGCGCCTGACCCCAAAACAGCAACAGATCATCGTCACCACCCTGCGCCGTTACTTTGGACAGAGCAGCCGCATTCTGCTGTTTGGGTCGCGTGTGGATGACAACGCCCGCGGTGGTGACATCGATCTCTACATCGAGCCGGGACTGACTGACGTAGACCAACTGGTCGATGCCAGGCTCAATGCCATGGCTGAACTGCATACACTTTTGGGTGAACAGAAAATCGACCTGGTCATCAACCGCCATCACAGTACCAGCCTGCCGATCTACCGTGTGGCACAGGAAACAGGAGTCGCCTTGTGAAAGCCGATATCGCCTATAAAGGTGCACTCGACATCTGCAATACCCATGCAGAGCGCTTGAATTGGGCCATGGCCGAGCTCAAGCCCCATTTCCTGCTGACACCGGCAAAGCTGGCACAACTGACACCATTGGAACTGGCCATCTTTGACCAGTTTATCGTGCGCTTCTCCAAGCTACAGGATGCCATGGGCGCCAAACTGTTACCTGCGGTACTGGATCTGACCCAAGAGCAGGGCGAGCTAAGTGCATTCATTGACAAGCTGAATCGGCTCGAAAAAATCGGCGCCATAGAGTCCGCCAACGAATGGCTGCAACTGCGAGAAATGCGTAACCAGTTTGCGCATGATTATCCCGAAGACTCCGACATACAGGCCAGCCTGTTGAATAAAGCTTTCGGCCTCAGTGAGCGGATGTTGGTCATCCTGAAGGGTGTCAGTGATTTTGCTGAGCGTTACCAGCAGTAAATTTTACTGACCCAGTTTCGGGTACTGAATTCAGGACTTGATACGGAGGCAACGGAATGCCGATACTCTCAGTCTTTTTCGGGATCGTAGTGCGAATGTGGCACGATGATCATCCACCACCTCATATTCATGTTGAATACCAAGGCTATGAGGCGCTGGTCGCTATACATACGGGTGAGGTGCAGCAGGGTAAGTTACCGAACAAAGTTGCTGCTATAGTCAAGGAATGGTGCATGAACCATCAGCAGGAATTGCTCTTGAATTGGGAAAAGGCACAGCACTTTGAACCTCTTGAACGCATCAGAGGTGCGGATCATGATTAAAATTCTCAATGTCCATTACACAAGTCAATCATCGATTACACTTGAGTTCTCTGATGGCACAACGGCTGTTTTCGATCTCCAGAAGTACCTGTCGGAGCATGAAGGGCCGCTGCTGCAGCCACTGTGCGATACAGCCTACGCACAGAGACTGTTTATCGACTGCGGCGCCTTGTGCTGGCCAAATGGCTTGGAACTGTCACCAGCCAGGTTGTATGAGTACACACACGCAAAAAAGGTGGCCTAGTCTGACCCATGCGCCTGACCCCACACGCCATACATGCCATCAAATCCGCCGTTAGCGCCATCTTCGGCGCAGACGCTGAGGTCAAACTATTCGGCTCGCGCACAGATAACAACGGATATATTCTATTCTGATCCGAATTTAAGAGTAAAAACCACTCCACGGAAGGAGTTTGCATGAAAAAAATCATCATCTGTGCCGATGGCACCTGGCAATCGCCAGAATCCGATAGCGTTACCCACATCCTGCGTACTGCACCGCCGCGTCATACGCGAAGTAGAACCGGTACTGCACATCAGTGTGCGCCAACGCTGGCTGGATCAATCGGTACGCTACTCCAGCCCCGCACTCAGGGCACTGCTGGCGCGAGTGAATAATGACTGGGAGCGGGTAGGGGTGGTGGAGTGAACGAAGCTTTACTTTCACGATATTTCATTCAGAAAACTGATTTAGAGAATCCGATGTCGACACTTCAAGCCACCCTCGCCAAATTCAAAAACAAGGAAGCCGTGATCGGTATTGCAGGTCTCGGCTATGTCGGGCTGCCGTTGATGTTGCGGTACAGTGGCGTTGGCTACCGTGTGATCGGTATCGACATTGATGCTGAAAAAGTAAACCAGCTGAACACGGGTAAAAGCTACATTGAACACATCCCTGCAGAGAAAATTGCCGGTGCCCGTGCATCAGGCTTTGAAGCGACCACCGATTTCAGTCGTGCCGCCGAGTGTGATGCGCTGGTGATGTGTGTGCCTACACCGCTGAACAAATACCGCGAACCGGATATCAGCTTTGTCATTAACACGATGAATGCACTTAAGCCACATCTGCGGACCGGCCACGTGATTTCGCTGGAGAGTACGACCTACCCGGGCACCACCGAAGAAGAGCTGCTGCCGCGTGCAGAAGAGGGTGGTCTTAAAGTAGGGGAAGACCTGTTCCTGGTGTACTCACCGGAGCGTGAGGACCCAGGCAACCCGGACTTTGAAACCCGCACCATCCCTAAAGTGGTGGGTGGTCATACCAGGGCGTGTTTGGAAGTAGGCGTAGCCCTGTACGAACAGGCGATTGATCACATTGTGCCGGTCAGCTCAACAAAAGCAGCCGAAATGACCAAACTGCTCGAAAACATTCATCGTGCCGTTAACATCGGCCTGGTCAACGAAATGAAAATCGTAGCCGACCGCATGGGGATTGATATCTTTGAAGTGGTCGATGCAGCTAAAACCAAACCGTTCGGCTTTACAGCCTACTACCCTGGCCCAGGTCTTGGGGGGCACTGCATCCCGATCGATCCTTTCTACCTGACCTGGAAGGCGCGCGAATACGGTTTGCATACCCGCTTCATCGAGCTTTCCGGTGAGGTTAACCGTGCCATGCCGGAGTACGTGGTTGGCAAGTTGATGGACGGCCTGAACGATGCGGGCAAGTCACTGAAGAACAGTAAAGTATTGGTACTGGGTATCGCCTACAAAAAAAATGTCGACGACATGCGTGAGTCGCCGTCAGTTAAGATTATGGAACTGATCGAAGCCAAGGGGGGCATTGTGGCCTATACCGATCCGCATGTGCCGGTATTCCCGAAAATGCGCGAGCACCACTTTGACCTGTCCAGTGAGCCGTTTACAGCTGAAAATCTGGCCAGTTTTGATGCGGTGCTACTGGCCACAGACCATGATCGCTTTGACTACGACCTGATTAAACAGCATGCAAAGGTGATTATCGACAGCCGTGGCAAGTACCGTGAACCGGCAGCACATATCATCAAGGCCTGACAGCAAGGAACAGACAATCATGAAAAACTTTGCACTGATTGGTGCCTCAGGCTATATCGCGCCGCGTCACATGAAAGCGATCAAAGACACCGGTAACCACCTGAGCGTTGGCTACGACATCAACGACTCGGTCGGCATTATCGATAGCATTTCGCCTGCCAGTGAGTTCTTCACCGAGTTTGAGCGCTTTCAGGAGTACGCATGGCAGCTCAAACGGAATCCTGAAACAGCATTGAATTACGTGGCCGTTTGCTCGCCCAACTACCTGCACCATCCGCATATTGCAGCAGGCCTGCGCTTGGGGTGTGATGTGATCTGTGAAAAGCCACTGGTGCCGAGCCCCGACATGCTTGACGAGCTGGCGCTGGTAGAGAAAGAAACTGGGCAACGTGTCTACAATATTCTTCAGTTGCGCCACCACGACGCGATTCTCAAGCTGAAAGAGAAAGTTGCCAGCGAGCAGCACAGCAGCAAGTATCAGGTTGATCTCACTTATATTACCTCCCGTGGCAAATGGTACATGGAAAGCTGGAAAGGCGACCCGCGCAAGTCATTCGGTGTGGCTACCAATATTGGCGTGCACTTTTTCGATATGCTGCATTTTATATTCGGCAAGCTGGAAAAGAGCGTGCTGCATTTTGCCAACGACTACAAAGCGGCAGGCTACCTAGAGTATGAGAAAGCACGTGTACCCTGGTTCCTGTCAATTGACGCCAACGACCTGCCGGAAGAAGTGAAAGGCAAGCAGACGACTTTCCGAAGTATCAGCTGTGATGGTGAGCAGATTGAGTTTTCGGCCGGGTTTACCGACCTGCACACAATCAGTTATCAGGAAATACTGGCAGGTCGTGGCTATGGTATCGAAGATGCACGCCACTGTATTGAAACGGTGCATCATATTCGTAACGCTCAGCCGGAACAGCCTTCACCGGGCGAGGGCCATCCCTTCCTGAAAAAATGCCTTTAACGTTTTAAGTGTTCAACGCAAGTGAAAGTGTATGAACTATCAAATCCATGAATCTGCGATTGTCGACGAAGGCGCCCAGATCGGTGAAGGCTCACGCGTATGGCACTTCGTACATGTCTGTGGCGGGGCTAAAATTGGCAAGGGCGTGTCCCTTGGCCAAAACGTCTTTGTCGGCAACAAGGTTACCATTGGCGATCACTGCAAAATTCAGAACAACGTATCCGTCTACGATAACGTGCATCTGGAAGAGGGCGTTTTCTGCGGCCCGAGCATGGTATTCACCAATGTGTATAACCCCCGCTCACTGATTGAGCGCAAAAGCGAATACCGCGACACTCGGGTTAAAAAAGGTGCCACTTTGGGCGCCAACTGTACCATCGTCTGTGGTGTCACCATCGGTGAGTTCGCCTTTATTGGCGCAGGTGCGGTTATCAACAAAGATGTGCCCGCCTATGCGCTGATGGTCGGCGTGCCCGCCAAACAGATCGGCTGGATGAGCGAGTTTGGCGAACAGCTGGATCTGCCGCTGACAGGGCAAGGGCAGGCTACCTGCCAACACACGGGTACAATCTACACACTCGATGGCACTCAAGTATCGACGGCTGTGCTAGAGTCACCGCAATAACTTACGCATCAAAGCTTAGGTATGTTAGCCCATGCTGAACACTGTTTATATCCATCATTTTCGTTGCCTGCAGAACTTCAAGCTCAGTTTGAAAGATCAGCACTCAGTGTTGCTGCTGGGTCGTAACGGTGCGGGTAAGTCCAGTTTTTTTGATGCACTTGAGGTATTGCAGCAGATAGGCCGTGGTGTAACTCAGCTGAAAGATCTGATCAAAGTAAGCGATTTTGCGTTTGGCGAGACCTACAAACCCATTAGTCTTGAAATCAATGCCACACTTGGCAACCAAGTATATGAATATGTTCTGGAAATAGAACTACCGGAAAACTTCAGCCAGCCCAGAGTCAGGCAAGAATCCTTCAAGGTTAACGGTAGAACCAACTATCAACGCGAGTGTGGAAAGACTCAACTGGGTCGAAATGCAGAGTTTACTCTAGACTGGCACCATGTAGGCTTGCCATTGATCTCTACGCGTAATGATGATGAACCCATTGCACGCTTTCGTGAATGGCTTGCCAATATTCTAGTACTATCGCCGGTGCCCAGCGGGTTCGATGCGGCAAGTAAAGACGAAACAGCTTATCTGAGCCGCAATGCCAACAACACGCTGGATTGGGTGCGTCATCAACTGGCAGTTTATCCGGCACTCTATACCGATATTGCCGATTTCATGCAGCTACGCATGCCCGATTTTGGCAGCTTCAAATTTGTCACCACAGGCCGCGATGAAAAAGAACTGGTTTTCAAGTTCAATGATCCCGCAGGCAAGAGCGTGGAATTGAACTTCCAGCAGCTGTCTGATGGTGAAAAAATCTACTTCCTCACGGCAACCGTGCTGGCCGCCATCACCAACGAAGAATCGGTACTCTGTCTGTGGGACGAGCCGGACAACTATGTGTCACTGCCAGAACTCAGTCACTTTATCACCGCATGCCGCAAGGCATTTGAAAACAGCAAAGTGGCGTCTCAGGTGATCATGTCCAGTCATAACGCCAGAACCATAAACGAATTCTCGGAACACAATACCTTTCTGGTATCACGGCAATCTCACCTGCACCCTTCAAGACTGGAAGTTGTCTCAGAAAAGGAATACTTGAGTGCAACATTCATTGATGCCTACGAGAACGGAGAGCTCGACTAATGGCGGTGAATCGGCATAAAAAACATCTTGTGATCTATCTGGAAGACAGACCGTACCGTGGCATCGTCAATGGGGTGAAAACACTGCCAAACGTTAACGATCAAGTCATTGATGCGAGGCCGCCCTGTGGTGGTTGGGCCAAAGTTTTTGCGGAGCTGGAAGACAACCTGCGCCTTTTGAATGCCAAGCCTGAAATGCACGCCTTACTGCTCATGGACTTCGACAATGACTTTGAAAAACGTAAAAAACGTTTTGAAGATATGCTGAACCAGCATACGTGCAAGAATCGCGTTTTCCTTTTAGGTGTAGATGATAAAGAAAGCGAAGATCTGAAAGCAGCACTCAAGCAAAGCAATAATGAAGCAGTGGGAAAAATTTTGGTAGAACAGTGCCCTGAAGAAACCAATGAACATTGGAGTAACGCGCACTTGCGTTGTAACGCTGCCGAATTAAACCGGATGCAACAGATGGGTATATTCGACTGGCTGTTTGTTTGATTGCTTGAATTTATCAACGCTTGATATTCCACCCCCCATTAATGGTAGGCGCGGATTTACCCGCGATAAGCAGATGCAATTCATCGACTTGGCCGCCCAGCAAGCCCGCATCAAAGACAAGATTGACGCCAATATCCAAAAGGTTCTCGCCCACGGTCAATACATCCTTGGCCCCGAAGTAACCGAGCTGGAAGAAAAGCTGGCTGCCTTTACCGGCGCACAATACTGTATCACCTGCGCCAACGGCACTGATGCACTGCAGATCGCACAGATGGCACTGGGTATTGGCCCCGGTGACGAAGTGATCACTCCCGGCTTTACCTACATCGCCACCGCTGAAACCGTTGCCCTGCTGGGTGCCAAGCCGGTATATGTGGACGTGTGTCCCAACACCTACAACCTTAACCCAACCAAGCTGGAAGCAGCCATTACGCCAAGGACCAAGGCTATAATCCCCGTCAGCCTTTACGGTCAATGCGCCGACTTCGACGCTATCAATTCCATTGCCTCAAAGCATGGCATACCGGTCATTGAAGACGCAGCCCAAAGCTTTGGTGCCAGCTATAAGGGCAAAAAATCCTGCAACCTGACCACCATCGCCTGTACCAGCTTCTTCCCCAGCAAGCCACTGGGCTGCTACGGTGACGGTGGTGCCATCTTCACCAATGATGAAGCATTGGCGAAAGTGATTCGCCAGATTGCCCGCCACGGGCAAGACAAGCGCTACCACCATATCCGCGTAGGCGTGAACAGCCGACTCGATACCCTGCAAGCCGCAATTTTGTTGCCCAAACTGGAGATCTTCGCTGAAGAAATCGAACTGCGTAACCAGGTGGCTGCCTATTACACATGTTTACTGAACGAAGCCGGCATTCATACTGTTCCGTATGTTGAAGCTCAGAACACCTCTGCCTGGGCGCAATACACTATCCGCGTACAAAACCGCGAACAGGTGCAGCAAAAGCTGAAAGATGCGGGTATACCCACCGCCGTACACTACCCCATACCGCTGAACAAACAGCCGGCAGTGGCGGACGCCAAAGCAGAGCTGCCAGTAGGGGATGAAGTAGCGGAAGAAGTGATGAGCCTGCCGATGCATCCATACTTGAGTGAGCAGGAGCAGCAACGAGTAGTTCAGGCTCTGACCGAATGAGCACTACGAATTACCGCCCTGACATTCAGGGTTTAAGAGCCATTGCAGTCTTGGCTGTAATGGCTTTTCACTTTAACCCTGCCTGGCTACCGGGCGGCTTTGTCGGCGTAGATGTGTTTTTGGTGATCTCCGGCTTTCTGATCACCAGCATTTTGCTGCACAAAAAAGCACAGGCCGGCTACAGCTTGCCCCCAACGCTGAAATATTTCTACGCAAGCCGGTTCAAACGCATCGCCCCTGCCTATTTTGTGATGCTGGTGTTGGTTGCGCTTGTGGCTGCTGTTTTCTTTTTACCGCAAGACTTCAACACCTTTAAGAAAGGCTTGGAGAAAGCGGCCTGGTTCAACAGCAACAACTATTTTGCTGACTTTGGTGACTACTTTGCCCCGGTCAACCATGAGCAACCTCTGCTACACACTTGGTCATTGGCGGTGGAAATTCAGTTCTACCTGCTGGCGCCGTTTATGGTGTTGCTGCTGCCGATTCGCTGGTTAAAGTGGGTCTTTACCGGTTTATTGATTGGGTTAAGCGCTATAGCAGAATACCGTCTGCGGCTATTGGGCATCGAACAGGCTACCTATTACAGCCTTTATGCCCGCCTGCCAGAGTTTTTTGCCGGTGGTCTAGTAGCACTGTATGTAACAACAGTTTCGGGCGGCAAGAGCTCTTCGTGGCAGGGCACACTTGGACTGTTGTTAATTTTTATGGCCGCTATCGCGCAGCCGCTGCTGGGGCCTTTCCCAGGTATTGCTGCATTGCTACCCGTTGCGGGTAGCGTGCTGTTACTCAGCCAACCGGCACAAGGGTGGGCGGGCAAAATGCTGCGCTGCAAGCCCCTGGTGTGGGTCGGTGCATTATCCTACTCACTCTATCTTTGGCACTGGCCCGTATTAGCCTTTTTACGCTATTACACTGGGGAGGAAACCCTAAGCTTGGAGCTCAGCCTGTTGTTCGTACTACTGACGCTAGTGTTATCGATCATATCCTACTACGGGGTTGAGCGAGCTTTCAGAACTAAGAAAACTAACAAGAAACAAGCCATAGGGTGGCTACTATTAGCTGTTGGGGTAGTAGGAACATCTCAGGCTATGGCGAAAGTGAATGCCGTGTTTACACCGGAACAGCTGCCGATTGAATATCGACGTTACGCAGATCCAGAAACCATCTGCCATGGGAAAATCATTGGTGATTGTTTAAAAGGTGACCTGTCCAGTGACAGGGAAGTGTTGGTGCTGGGTGACTCCCACGCGGCAATGCTGAATCATTTTTTTGATTATCTGGGTAAAGAACTAGGATTTAAAGCACGTATTATAACTGCTAGTAGTTGTGTGACGATTCCAGGGTTTGATTACCAGAGAATTGCTGAATGGGCACATGAGCCCTGCTTAGCACAAATAGAGCAGGCCAAGCTTTATACAAACAAAGCAGAAATAATATTTTTGGCGGCGTTTTGGAGTTGGCACATGGAAAGTCGGGAGTTTAATCAGGCCCTTACTGACTTCCTGAGTAATGAAGTGAATCAAGCAGAAAAATACATTATTAGTCAAGAGCCATTACTTAACCGCCACCCCATGCGTAATCAAAGATTTACTCATTTAGGTTTTGGGAAAAAAGCAGGCCTAGATAAAGATTACCAGTTAACCAATCAACTGCTGAAAAATTTAACACTGCTTACTAATAAAACTAGCTACTTATCCCTAGATAATCTGGAAATATTTGAGCAGGCACCCATGTGGCAAAGTCATTTAATATACTATGATGAACATCACCTAAATGAAATCGGTAGTATAGAGTATGCTAGGCAAGCCCTTCCGATGATTTCAAAAGAAGTAATTAATGTTAACTAAGCTTTTAAAAAAAAACGAGTTTGCTAAAAACGTTATTACGTTAATGACGGGAACCGTATTAGCTCAAGCAGTACCTATTGCAATTATTCCTATACTTACCCGGATTTTCACACCCGAAGACTTCGGTCTGTTGGCTTTATACAGCGCCTTCGTTTCCATCTTGGGAGTAGTAGTAACTGGGCGTTATGAAATAGCTATCATGCTTCCAAAAAATAATGACGAAGCACGAGTCCTATTGCAAGTGTCTGTCTTGGTTGCTTTTTTCATTGCTATATTATTCAGTATTCCTATTTTTATATGGAATGTTGAGGTCGCTTGTTTTTTGGGTAATGAAGCTATCGCCCCTTGGCTGTACTTGATGCCTGCTTCAGTTCTGCTGACTGGTGTGTATCAAGCTTTAACTTATTGGAATAACAGGCAAAAGAAATTTATAAATACAGTAGTTTCGCGAGTGAGTCAAAGCCTGTTTCAAGGTATCGTACAAACAGCACTGGGTTTCGCTAAGATTACCGGCGGCCTTATTTGGGGGCAGTTTATTGGAATTATATTATCAACAACCTATTTGCTGAGAAAAGATAACAGCTACAAAAAAATACTCCAAAAAACAGAAGTGAGTGCCTTAAAGCAGCAAATGAAAAAGTATCAAAAATTTCCCAAGTACGGAATTGTTGGCGGTTTATGTGACTCAGGTGCTACACAGATGCCTGTTTTAATGCTGGCTAAGTTTTATTCAAGTACTGTAACCGGTATGTTCAGTTTAACCTTTCGTGTGCTAAATATGCCTACATCTATCATTTCATCGGCCATAGCACAGGTATTATTTCAAAAAATAGTGGAAATAAGCTACACAGCACCAGAAAAACTTAATGGCTACATTATAAAAATATTTTTTCTCTTGTTTGTACTTTACTTGCCAGCAGTGCCCATATTATTTGTTTGGGGCGATACGCTATTTGCGTTTGTTTTTGGTGAAGAATGGGGGCAGGCAGGAATCTACGCAGGTTACCTGGTAATAGCCGTTGCTATACGTTTTGCAGTAAGCCCTCTAAGTGCGGTACTTGGCTTAGAGCAAAACATTAAAAAAGGAGTGTTTTGGCAGGTGCTTTATTTTTGCACCATCACTTCAACACTATATTCTAGCTCATCGCTAACAGTTGAGCAGTTTATTCTGGCTTTTGTTATACACGAAGTTATTTTATACAGTATTTATTTGATGCTTATTTTAAAAGGCACCAAAGCAATTGCTTAAACTCAAACCAATAATTACCACCTAGCAGTCTGTCGGGTTTTCGATAGCCCTGTGAGATAATCCACCTGTCATTGAGCTACGACCGGAACATCATCATGAGCCGCTTTATTCCAGTAGACCGCCAGACCGACTATCTGCTGCCACCTTCAGTTGATGAGTGGTTGCCTGACGAGCACCTGGCGCGCTTTGTCGTCGATGTGGTCGAACAGCTGGACTTGTCTGCGCTGACACAACAGTACGCTGGTCGAGGCCATAAGGCGCATCATCCTGCGGTATTGCTGAGCCTGCTGGTCTACGGCTACGCCACTGGCGTGATCTCCAGCCGCAAGATCGAACGCGCCACCTACGACTCGATTGCCTTCCGCTACCTGGCCGCGAACACCCATCCCGACCACGATACGCTGGCCACGTTCCGCCGTCGCTTTCTATCTGAGCTGGAGCAACTGTTTGTTCAGGTACTGTTGCTGGCGCGCGAGATGAAGCTGCTCAAGTTCGGCACTATCGCCCTTGATGGAACCAAGGTTAAAGCCAATGCCAGCAAGCACAAGGCGCTGTCCTATGGACATGCCAAGAAGCTGGAGGCTCAGCTCAAGACGGAGGTAAACGCCCTGATCCAACGGGCCGAGGCGGCAGACAACGATGTCACGAGTGATGGCATGGACATTCCGGCCGAGATTGCTCGGCGTGAAGCCCGCCTGGCGGCCATTGCAGAGGCGAAGGTCAAAATCGAAGCCCGTGCGCAAGAACGGGATGCCGCAGAACAAACCACTTACCAGGATAAAGCAGCCAAACGCGATGCACAGCGAAAGGCAGGCAAAAAGCCACGTGGGCGTGATCCCAAACCCCCGATGGGTGGCCCACGCGATCAGGATCAGGTGAATCTCACGGATCCACAGTCCCGCATCATGCCGGTCACGGGTAAGGGCTTTGATCAGTGCTATAACGCCCAGGCAGCGGTGGATACTGAGAGCATGCTGGTAACCTCTGTCCACGTTACGCAAGCGACGAATGACAAACAACAAGTCATGCCACTGCTGAACGCATTGACCGCCTTACCCGCCTCATTGGGCAAGGTGGCCCATCTGCTGGCGGATACCGGTTACTTCAGTGCGGAGAATGTTAAGGTGTGCGGCCAGCAGGGTATTGAGCCTCTTATTGCCATGAAACGAGACGTTCACCACTTGCCGCTCTTCGAGCGCTTTGCAGCCGAGCCGGTAGCCCCCGACAGTGATGACCCTGTTGAGCAGATGGCCTATCGCCTGAAAACACAGGCGGGACGGGCCCGTTATGCGCTGCGCAAGCATACGGTGGAACCCGTGTTCGGCATCATCAAGCACGTCATGGGGTTCAGGCAGTTCTCACTCCGAGGGTTGGACAAGGTTAGTGGTGAGTGGCGTTTGGCCACCCTGGCATGGAATATCAAACGTATGCATCGCTTAGTGGTGAGCTGACAGCCAATGCTTGAAATACGTGCCTCTGACGGCCGCATGGGGTTAAGCAACAGTAAAGCGGCTGCACACGTCATGTGATGGCTGTCTGGCGATCATTGAAAGCGATAAAGAGCTCTGGCACGCCGACGAGCCCCGTTAATCCGACAGACTGCTAGGCCCTTTTATGTGCGGAATTGCAGGTTATATTGCTAGCCAAGTAGCAGACCAAACACCACTAAAAAAAATGACCGATGCCATCATCCACCGTGGGCCCGATGGTGAAGGTCAGTATTACGCGCCAGACTTCGCCCTAGGGCACAGGCGCTTGGCTATAGTTGATTTATCCGAAGCTGCTGCACAGCCCATGCATTATCTAGACCGTTACGTCATCACCTATAACGGCGAAGTGTATAACCACCCAGAGCTAAGAGAAGAACTTATCCGCTGCGGGTACAGCTTTAACAGTGAATCAGACACCGAGGTCATACTCGCTAGCTACGATTGTTGGGGTGTAGATTGCCTAAACAAATTCAACGGCATGTGGGCTTTTGTAATCTACGACAAGCAAGCGCAACAATTCTTCATCGCCCGCGACCGCTTTGGCAAAAAGCCGCTTTATTACGCTAACACAGCAGACCACTTTGTATTTTGCAGTGAAGTGAAAGGCATCTACGCCAGTGGCCTGGTAGAAAAAGCACCCAACATAAGCTACCTGAAAAATTACCTGGAAAACGGGCCTAATGAGTACGATGCAGAAACGGCCTTCGCTAACGTTTATCGTTTTCCCTTTGCCCACTATTTTCTTGGTAGCAAAGAACAACTGCTCAATCAACCGCAGTTTACTCGGTACTGGGAATTAACCACTAATACCAGCAAAGAACGCTTCTGTCCTAATAAGGCCAAAGAATACGCCAAACAATATTACGACCTACTATCAGATGCAGTAAGACTACGTTTAAGAGCCGACGTGAAAGTGGGCTCTGCACTTTCAGGTGGTTTAGACAGTAGCTCGATTGTTTACCTGGTCAACGAACATTTAAAAGCTCAAGGTAAAGCTGACCTACAGGAAACCTTTTCTTCTGTTTATAAGTCTCATGGTACACAGGATTGTGATGAAAGCGTATATATAGACCTTCTGGCGAAAGAGCTGAATGTCATCTCAAATCAAATAGAGCCTAAAGAAAAAAATGTAATTACAGAGCATCAAAAGGTTGTTTTAGCAATGGAGAATCCGCCAGAAGGCACTATTATGTCTAGTTGGCATACTTTTATGAAGGTAAGGCAATCTGGAATAACAGTGAATCTAGATGGTCAGGGTGCAGATGAGCAGCTAGCAGGTTACACGCCTTATATATCATCATATTTTATTTCTATCTCGCTGGTTGATCTGTACAAAGAGGTTTTGTTTTTTCTGAAATTGCCGAGTGTTAAAAAGCGTGTAATTCAAAGTTTCTTTTTAGCGCATTTTAAATTCGTTTTTGGTCAAAAAAATTATGAAATATTCTTTAAAAAAATTAAAGGCCATGCTGCTCCAGCTCAGCTTAATGAAACATTAAAAGAGGCTTTTACTAAGGGCCTCGTGACTCTTCTTCATTATGCAGATCACACATCTATGGCGCATAGTGTTGAGTCGCGTGCACCATTTATGGATTATCGTCTAGTAGAGTTTTTAGCTAAAGTACCTGCTTGCTATAAAATGCATAAAGGTTGGTCTAAATACATTGCTCGGTTAGCGTTTGACAAAAAGTTACCCAATGAAATCACTTGGAGAAAGGATAAAATGGGGTGGCCTATTCCTGAGAAGCATTGGTTTAAGGGTAATTTAAGAAAAAGTTTAGAGGAGACTATTCAAGATTCAGCTCTAGTTTCAGAGATTTCATCTGAAAAAGATAAGAGATGTGTTACACCTGACTCCATGTTTAAATTATCAATTAGAAAATTCAATGTTGCTGTTCTTAATAAGAGATTTTTCTAAAATTATTTCTAGGTGTCAAGTCCCGTATGATTATAAGGGCGCTTTTTAAAAAGCTCCGGATGGGTTTTGTATCATTCCTTCATCGCCAGGATGGGTGGTTTGGAGTTCAGCGCTGACTGCGGCAACTGATGGTTATATGTCGCGCTGGCCAATGTTCTGCGGGTGGACCAGATGTTGAGAGCACAGGGTTAATCCGTCTGTACTGCCTGAAAAGGCGGTTACAGTCGGTTAAAAAGGGGCGGTTGTGCGCATTTTATGCGCCCCGACACCGGTTAACATGGTTGCTCTATACTCGTCTTTTTTGTTGTTTTACCTTCTATTATTCGCAAACTTAGCGACAGGTGTTTCCTGGGTTGTTCTTTGGTTCACGCTTGGGTTTATATCCAAGCCTTTTGGTTTTAGTGAGCGTATTTGATAATGTGTGGCTTTCTAGGTGGTTTCTACAAAGAGCCTAAAGAAGAATCTTTGGTTAAACGATCGTTAGATTTAATTCAGCATCGCGGCCCTGATCATAGTTCATTTTTTGAGAGTGTGATTGGTGATGGTTTCTTATATTTGGGTCATACACGGCTTTCTATCATTGATTTAACAGATTCTGCAGACCAGCCATTTCATTCACGATGCGGTCGATATGTGCTGATATTCAATGGTGAAATATATAACTTTAAAGAGATTAGGGAAGAGTTAAGTGGTATTGGATGCTATTTTGATACTGACTCTGATACGGAGGTATTGTTACATGCGTTGATGTTATGGGGCGTTGAATGCTTGCCCAGGTTGATTGGAATGTTTTCATTCGTCTTTTACGATCAGCAACAAGAAAAATTGCTGCTTGTTCGAGATGCATTCGGAATCAAGCCGTTCTTTTACTCTATTAATGATGGTGAAATTACATTTGGTTCTGAGATTAGAGCGCTGCTTAGTCTGAAAAATGTAAAGGCGAGGCCTAATCTACAGCGTACATATGATTATTTAGTGCATGGCGACTACGACTCCACTCAAGAATCTTTTATAGACGGTGTGTTTCACTTATCACCTGCACACTATTTCACCTTTGATCTGAAAACAAAAACTACCACCCAGCCTGAGTGCTGGTGGCAGCCTGCGATCAATACAAATGAGAATATTAGTTTTGATGAAGCTGTTAGTCAGCTAAGAACATTATTCTTGGATAGTGTCAGACTACACCTGCGTAGTGATGTGCCACTTGGTGTGGCTTTGTCAGGTGGAATTGATTCTTCTGCGGTTGTTTCAGCTGTTCGCTATCTTGAACCAAGTCTTCTCATTAAAACTTTTAGTTATATCGCTAGTGATTCAAGAATTTCTGAGGAAAAGTGGGTTGATCTACTGAATGAAAAAATGGGAGCCAAAGCTCATAAAGTTGTCGCTAATCAAGATGAAATGCGAGAAGACTTGGATGCTATGCTCCTTAAGCAAGGCGAGCCATTCGGTGGCACAAGTATTTATGCTCAATATCGTGTTTTTAAGCTTGCTAAAGAATCAGGCGTAACGGTGACCCTGGATGGCCAGGGGGCCGATGAACTGTTGGCAGGCTACTCTGGTTATCCAGGTCATCGTTTGTTAAGTATTATTGAGAATCAAGGATGGTTAGCTGCGCATCGTTATGCTAGGCGTTGGTCACAATCACCAGGTCGAAGTTATGCTTTGGCTTGGCAGTATTTGGGTCGTATCAAGCTGCCTGATACACTTTATGAGCTTGCACGTAGAAAAATGGGGCGTGATTTTCAACCAGCATGGTTGAATATTGACTACCTAAGCCAAAGGGGGGTTGAGTTCAAGGAAAAACGCGCCCCATTAAAACAAGAAAACAAAGGATTAAGAGTTAAAGAGGCTTTAGTCAATTCACTTACAGGTCGTGGGTTATCTTCCTTGTTACGGCATGGAGATCGTAACTCAATGGCCTTTTCAATAGAAAGCCGTGTGCCTTTCCTTACATTGCCATTGGCTGAGTTTTTATTGTCTTTGCCTGAAAATTACCTGATTTCAGATGGTGGTGTGACTAAGCATGTTTTTCGTGAAGCTATGCGCGGTATTATGCCTGATAGTCACTTGGATAGAAAAGACAAGATTGGATTTACTACACCTGAGTCAACTTGGTTGTTGAGTATGGTTGATGTGATTAAAGACTGGATTTCCGATGCGCCAGAATTGCCTTTTTTAGATAAGTCAAAACTTTTAAAAGAGTTTCAGAAAGTTGTTGATGGTAATAAATCATTTGATGGTCGAGTATGGCGTTGGGTTAACTATCTGCGCTGGTGTACATTGATGGATATTTCATGAAAATAGCGAATCTGGTGTTAAATAATTTTATAAATGATAGCCGTGTCCTTAAAACATCCAAAACATTGCTTGATTCTGGCTATGATGTCTGCGTTGTTGCTTTGCATGATACCGCGCTAAAGGAGCATGAAACGATAAGTGGTGTTTCAGTACATAGAATAAAACTCGTTAGTAGAGCCTGGTCAAAGCATAAGCTAATACAGGTGCTAAAGCTTTTTGAGTTTATAGGTCATTTTGTTTTTCGTTACCGTAAAATCGATGTTTTACATTGTAACGACCTTAATGGGCTTTTTGTTGGTTTTTTTTGTAAGCTAACAAGGTCCAAAATTATCATAGTTTACGACTCGCATGAATTTGCTATTAATGATGTGCCTAATCAATCGGCACTTTCAATAAAGCTAAAAAAAATGCTTGAAAGGTTCTTGATAAGGTTTGCCCGTAGTGTAATCAATGTCAGCGATTCCATCGCCAATGAATATGCACGGATCTATAATATCCCCAAGCCTCATCTTGTCTTAAACTGTCCTGCGTATCATGAGCAACCTAAGCGGAACCTGTTCCGTGAGAAATTGGGTATTCGGGCTAATCAAACCATTTTTCTCTACCAAGGTGGGCTTAGTAAAGGACGTGGCATTGAATTACTGCTCAAAGCCTTTTCTGATCTTAATACCGATAAGAATGTGTTGGTTTGCATGGGTTATGGGCCTCTTGAAGGTTTGATCAAGGAAAAGGCACAGCAGCAAAGCACAGTTTTATTTCACCCAGTAGTCAGTCCGGATGTGTTGTTGAACTACACCAGCTCTGCTGATTATGGCATTCTTTTCTATGAAGACACTTGCCTCAATCACCGATACTGCTCACCTAACAAAATATTTGAGTACCTGATGGCCGGTTTGCCAGTTTTAACATCTAATCTTTATGAAATGAAACGACTGGTTGAAACAGAAGGCGTCGGTATTGTAGCTGAAGAAAATACAGTAGAGGGCTTCAGGAAAGCAGTAGAAGCTTCCCTAATTCAAGACTACGATGCCATTCAAAAAAATGTATTTTCTGCCCGAAAAAAATATTGCTGGGAAGAGCAGGAGAAAGTTTTGAAAGAGATTTACCATGCCCTCTAATCTTAAAATCGCCCACCTAACCTCCGTCCACCCCCGCTATGACACCCGCATTTTCCTCAAAGAATGTACGTCACTTGCCAGCAACGGCTACTCCGTTTCACTGATCGTTGCTGATGGTAAGGGCGATGAAATCAAAAAGTATGTAGCCATCTACGATGTAGGTGCATCCAAAGGCCGTATGGATCGTATCCGTAATGCCCCAGGGCGGGTGTTGGCTAAAGCGCTGGCGTTGGATGCAGATATCTACCATCTGCATGACCCTGAGTTGATTCCCATTGGTGTCAAACTCAAAAAGCGCGGCAAGGTGGTGATTTTTGATGCCCATGAGGATGTGCCCAAGCAGTTGTTGGGTAAGCCGTATCTGAATAAACCCGCTAAATGGTTGCTGTCTAAAACCTTTGCCGTGTACGAGCGTTGGGCCTGCCGTAAGCTGGATGCGGTGATTACAGCCACACCCTATATCCGTGACAAATTCACTGCGATGAGTGTGCGTTCGGTTGATATTAATAACTATCCGCTGCTGGGTGAACTGTCTACAGGTAAGGTGGAATGGTCGCAGAAGAAATCACAGGTGGGGTATGTTGGAGGCTTGGGACGAATCCGTGGTATTCACGAGATGGTTCAAGCAATGGCATTGGTTGAATCTGATGCCCGTTTTGCGATGGGTGGTAGCTTTTCGGAAGCGGGTTTTGAGCAGGCGGTGAAAGCCGAAGCAGGGTGGGCGAAAACTGATCACCTTGGCTGGTTGGACCGTGCAGGAGTTAAACGTGTGTTGAATGACTCCGTTGCCGGGCTGGTTACTTTGCATCCCGTTATCAATTATCTTGATTCACTGCCGGTAAAAATGTTCGAGTATATGGCAGCTGGATTACCGGTAATCGCCTCTAACTTCCCCCTCTGGCAGCAAATCATCGAAGGCAACCAATGCGGCCTCTGCGTTGACCCCCTTGACCCTAAAGCAATTGCTGAAGCGATTGATTACCTTGTTACGCACCCTGCAGAGGCTGAACAAATGGGCCGTAACGGCCAAAAGGCTGTGCAGGAAAAGTACAACTGGGGCATTGAAGAGCAAAAGCTACTCAAATTTTATGGATCACTTATTGGCTGATTGATCATGCAACGAATACTGACCATTATCGGAGCCCGCCCGCAATTCATCAAAGCCAGCGTGGTCTCCCGCGCTATTCAGCAAAACGATGGCATTGAAGAGATCATACTGCATACTGGCCAGCATTTTGACGCCAATATGTCGGATATCTTCTTCAACCAGCTCAATATACCGCGCCCGGATATCCAGCTGGATATTCATGGCGGCAGTCACGGTGAAATGACTGGCCGGATGCTGGCTGAGATCGAACAGGCGCTGCTAGAGCACAAGCCCGACCGTATTCTGGTTTATGGAGATACCAACTCCACTCTCGCTGGCGCCTTGGCTGCAGCCAAGCTGCATATTCCCGTTGCACATGTGGAAGCGGGTTTACGCAGCTTCAACATGCAGATGCCGGAAGAGATCAACCGTATCCTCACCGATCAGATCAGCGACCTGTTGTTCTGCCCCACGAGTACCGCCGTGCAGAACCTCAATAACGAAGGTTTTGCCCACAAGCCCGTGCAAGTGTTGCAGGTGGGTGATGTGATGCAGGACTCGGCACTGTTATTTGCCGAACAAGCCAGCGCCCCAGCGGATGATTTGCCCGAAGGCTTCATCCTGGCTACCCTTCACCGTGCCGAGAATACTGACAACCCCGAGCGTTTGGCATCGATTGTGGCGGCACTGAACAATATTAACGCAACCCTTGCGCCTATAGTCTTACCACTGCACCCGCGCACCCGTAAACTGATTGCTCAACACGGGCTGGAACTTAATGTTCACTTGATTGACCCCGTAGGCTATTTTGAGATGGTTTGGCTGCTTGATCACTGCGAACTGGTATTGACCGACAGTGGTGGTGTGCAGAAAGAAGCCTTCTTCTTCGGAAAAGCTTGCGTCACCATGCGTGACCAGACCGAGTGGGTTGAGCTGATCCATGCTGGTGCCAATGAGCTGGTCGGTGCAGACCAAGGCAAAATCATAGATGCGGCTAACCGAAACCTTGGCCGTAAAGTGCAGGATACACTGCAGCTGTATGGTGGGGGCAGAGCGGCTGAAAGGATTGTGAGTGAGCTGTTAAAGGCGGGGATATGAGTAGGACAGTTTGGGTTATTAACCAATACGCGTCTACGCCTTCAACAGGTGTTGGAGGACGCCATTACTATATGGCAAGGGAGATGGCTAAGCGTGGTTACAACGTTTATGTTATTGGCTCTTCGGCTCACCATATTCTGCGCGAAAAGCCAGTCGTCCACGATGACTTCTTACTTGAAGAGGTAGATGGATTTAAATTTGTTTGGGTAAAAATGCCCGATTATAAAGATGCACACAGCAAACAGCGTGCACTCAACTGGTTTGTCTTCCCTTGGCGCTTCAGAAAACTTATAAAGTTCATTAAAGCAAAACCTGATGCAATATTAAGCTCTTCACCGTCATTGTTATCGTTTGTTGGTGCGCAATGGCTGGCAAAAAAAACAAAAGCTAAGTTGGTGTTTGAAGTGCGTGATATTTGGCCTCTGACTTTAACGGAACTAGGTGGGTTTTCATTAAAGCATCCTTTTATTCGGTTAATGCAATGGGTTGAAGACAAAGCATATCGTGAGGCAGATGCGGTAATCTCAAACCTGAAAAATTCGGTTGAGCATATGTCTAGCCGAGGGCTGGATCGCGCCAAATTTACCTGGATACCCAATGGGTTTTCACTAGAAGAGGTGAATCAAAAAGAGCCGCTAAATATTAAAGCTATCGACCAGTTACCAAAGAATAAATTTATAATTGGCTATACAGGTACCTTAGGTGTTGCCAACGCGCTGGATACGTTGATTGATGCTGCAGATAAACTCAAAGACTATTCAGATATAGCTTTTGTTATGGTGGGTTCTGGTAAGGAAAAGCCAGTATTGCAAGGACTGGTTGATAATAAAGGCTTAGAGAATGTTTTTTTTGTTGAGCCAATACCCAAGGTTGAAATACAATCTGTGCTAATTCGGTTTGATGTCTGTTACATTGGTTTGACGAAAGACCCTCTATTCAGGTTTGGTGTTTCACCCAATAAGCTATTTGACTATCTTTACTCAGGTCGCCCCATTATTTATGGAATAGACTCAGGTGAGTACAAGCCTGTCTCAGAAGCTGAAGCAGGCTTACAAATACCCGCACAAAATGCAGATAAACTTTCCGAAGCAGTACTGAAGCTTTATCAAATGACACCCGCTGAAAGAGCAAAAATGGGTGAAAATGGTCGTAAAGTGGCACTTGATCAGTATGAATATGGTCAGTTGGCTGAGAAACTGGCAAAGGTACTATTCGAATAATGATCAAGCGTCTTTTCGATATTGTCGCGTCCACCATTGGCCTGCTACTGCTTGCCCCCGTGATCGCTGCAGTCGCCTTCCAGATCCGCCGCAAACTTGGCTCTCCTGTTCTGTTCCGCCAGGTGCGCCCCGGCAAAGACGGCAAGCCCTTTGAAATGATCAAATTCCGTACCATGCGTGATGCCGTAGATAAGGACGGCAACCCGCTGCCGGACTCGGAGCGGATGACGCCTTTCGGGTCTTTCCTGAGAGCGGCCAGTCTGGATGAGCTGCCAGAGCTGTGGAATGTACTCAAGGGCGATATGAGCCTGGTTGGGCCTCGGCCTTTGCTGATGGAGTACCTGCCGCTTTACTCAAAAGAGCAATATCGACGCCATGAGGTGCGCCCCGGCATTACCGGGTGGGCGCAGGTGAATGGTCGTAACACAATCAGCTGGGAAGAGAGGTTCAAGCTTGATCTGTGGTATGTGGATAACCGCTCGTTCTGGCTCGATCTGAAGATCATGTATTTGACGGTTAAGAAAGTACTGGTTAGGGACGGAGTCACAGCTGAAGGTGAGGCGACCATGTCAAAGTTTACGGGAAGTGACAAGTGAAGCGTCTGGCAATTTTGGGTGCCAGTGGCCATGGCAAGGTAGTTGCCGACGTCGCCGAATGTTGCGGCTGGCATGAAGTCATATTCTTTGATGATGCATGGCCTGAGGTGTCGCATAACGGCCACTGGAACGTTGAGGGTAATAGCCAATCGCTGGCAGCGCGTCTAGGCGACTTTACCGGTGTAATCGTTGCAATTGGTGACAATGGCATTCGTGCTGAAAAGCTGCGCTGGCTGTTGGACATGTCAGCACCGGTTGTGACACTGACTCACCCGTCTGCCATTGTCAGTCAATATGCTGAGCTGGGCGCGGGCACTGTAGTGATGCCAAGTGTGGTGGTGAATGTATCAGCCTGCATCGGTGAGGGGGTGATTCTCAATACCGGTTGCAGTATTGATCATGATTGTAGCATTGGTGACTGTGCGCATATTAGCCCAGGGGCACGATTGGCGGGTGGTGTGCAGATAGGAGCACACAGTTGGGTTGGTATAGGAGTCTGTGTGAAACAGTTGGTCCATATTGGTCAGCAGGTTACAGTAGGTGCCGGTGCTGTAGTGGTGGCAGACCTGCCGGATGGCGTGACTGCAGTGGGTGTGCCTGCAAAGTCGATTTAACAGAGTCATATCCCTCAATGGGTATTTCACACGATGACTAAAGGTATTTAATGCTGAACGGACCGTTCTCCCCTTGGCCTTCCTTCACCGAGGAAGAGGCTAACGCGGCGCGTGATGTGTTGCTCTCCAATAAGGTTAATTACTGGACTGGGCAGGAGGGACGTCAGTTTGAGCGCGAGTTTGCTGATTATGTTGGTGCTGCGTACGCCATTGCGCTTGCCAACGGTACGGTCGCCCTTGATCTGGCGCTGAACGCACTCGGGATTGGAAAGGGTGATGAGGTGATCGTCACCTCACGTACTTTTCTAGCTTCTGTCTCCAGTATCGTCAATGCCGGTGCGGTACCGGTGTTTGCGGATGTGGATCCCGATAGCCAGAATATAACTGCTGAGTCCATTTCTGAGATGATTACGCAACGCACCCGTGCCATTGTTTGCGTGCATCTTGCCGGTTGGCCTTGTGATATGGACCCGATCATGGCGCTGGCGCAGCAGCATGGCCTGTATGTGATCGAGGATTGCGCCCAGGCGCATGGTGCTCGTTACAAGGGGCGTGCGGTTGGTTCAATCGGTCATGTTGGCTGCTGGTCATTTTGTCAGGACAAGATCATGACCACCGGTGGTGAGGGTGGTATGGTCACCACCAATGACAAAGCGCTCTGGTCAAAGATGTGGTCGTTCAAGGATCACGGTAAAAACTGGGAGGCGGTCTACGAGCGAAAGCATCCGCCGGGCTTCCGCTGGGTGCATGAGTCTTTTGGCACCAACTGGCGCATGACCGAGGTGCAGGCGGTGATTGGGCGCATCCAGCTTAAGAGCATGCCTCATTGGCATGAAACCCGTCTGCGCTATGCGCAGCAGATTTGGGGCGCGGCTAAAAAGATACCCGGGCTTCGTGTACCTGAGGTTCCTGCCCATATTGAGCATGGGGCATACAAATGCTACGTGTTCGTTGAGGGTACTGCGCAACGGCGTGATCGCATCATGCAGTTAATCAATGAGCACGGAGTGCCCTGTTTTTCGGGGTCTTGCTCAGAGGTGTATTTGGAAAAGGCATTTGACGGCACAGGCTGGCGTCCTGAGAAGCCTTTGCCTGTGGCCCACCAGTTGGGCGATACCAGCTTGATGTTCCTGGTTCATCCAACCCTGACCCAAGCCGAAATCGACAAAACCTGCACGATACTGGCAGAGTGCATGGCTGCTCCAAAACCTCTCAGTTGAGAGAGCGGGCTTGGCGCCGGTGGTTTTTTGGTTGTTATTTAACTTTTGTGGACAAAAGGTCTGGTGATCGAATTAAAACATGAGCCCGGCAAAATGGTGCTGGTGACCGGTGGGGCGGGGTATATCGGTTCACATACGTTGGTTGTGTTGTTGGCGGCGGGTTACAGGGTTGTGGTACTTGATAACCTGTGTAACAGCTCGTCCGTTGCACTGCAGCGTGTTGAACAGATTACCGGGCAGGCCGTCAGTTTTGTTGAAGGCGATATTCGTGATGCCGGTTTACTGGACAGGCTGTTTGCGCAGTATGAGATTTCAGCCGTGCTGCACTTTGCGGGCTTGAAATCGGTCGCTGAAAGCGTACAAACCCCTCTGATCTATTTTGACAACAACCTCTCTGGCAGCATCACTTTGCTTAGGGCCATGGATCGCGCTGGCGTATTCAACTTGGTGTTCAGCTCGTCGGCTACGGTGTATGGCGAAACCGCGATGGGCCCGGTGGATGAAGCCATGCCATTGGGTAGGGCAGCCAACCCTTATGGCCAAACCAAGCAGATGGTTGAGCAGGTTTTGACTGAGCTTGCCGAGCGCGATACCCGTTGGTCTGTGGCGATTCTGCGCTATTTCAATCCGGTGGGGGCGCATAAGAGCGGGCTGATCGGCGAGGCACCGGGCGGAACGCCCAACAATTTGCTGCCCTATGTGACGCAAGTGGCTGCAGGCCAGTTGGCGTCTTTGCCGATTTATGGAACAGACTACCCAACACCGGATGGCACAGGTATCAGGGATTACATTCATGTGATGGATCTGGCCGAAGGGCATTTGGGTGCACTGCAGGCCATCCAGAAATCGTCGGGTGTCCATATCTGGAATCTCGGCACTGGTCAGGGCTACAGTGTTCTTGAGGTAATTAAAACCTTCGAGCAGGTAACTGGGTGTACTGTGCCCTTTTATTTTGAAGCACGCCGTGCAGGCGATATCGCGGTATGCTTTGCAAACCCGAACAAAGCATTCGAACAATTTGGTTGGCGGGCATCATTCAGCCTTGCTGATATGTTGGCGGATGCCTGGCGCTGGCAGCAGCAACACCCCAAAGGCTATAAGGCGTCATGAATAAGCAACATCAAGGGATTGATTCAATGTTCAGGCAGATTGTCAGCCGGTTTCTGAAAGCGAATCGGCGGGTAAAGCAAAGTCTGGTGGTGCTGTCTGATTTGGTCATGTTGTTTATGGCCTGCTGGATGGCACTTGCGCTTCGGTTGGGCGATATTGTTGAGCCCATGCAGCGCTACTGGTTGCCTTGTATTTTGGTGCCGCTGATTTCGGTGCCCGTGATGGCGCGCTTGGGGCTTTACCGGGCGGTTATCCGCTATATGGGGCATGTCACGCTTTGGGTGTCTTTCAAGGCAGTGTTTTTGTCTGTGTTGATTTGGGTTGCGGTATTGGTGGTGCTGGAGGTACCCGCCCCCCGCTCTGTATTTTTCATCTATGGTTTTACCGCCGTAACCCTTGTGGCCGGCAGTCGGCTGTATGCCCGCTGGTTAATTCGTCGCCTGTCACCTTCGGGGCAACGGTTGACACGTGCCGAGCCTGTTGCGGTATACGGTGCCGGCAGCGCCGGTGCACAGTTGGTCGCGGCTTTGAGTGACTCTGTAGAGTTTCAGGCGGTAGCCTTTCTGGATGATGACCCACAAAAGCAGGGTACTGAGATTTCGGGGTTGAGGGTTTATGCTCCCGACAGTTTATCAAGCTTGATTGAGCAGTACGGGGTCAAGTCCGTACTGCTGGCTCTTCCGGGGCTTGCGCGCAGTGAGCGGCGCGTTTTGGTCGAGAAGATCAGTGTTTTTCCTGTCAGTGTTAAGGTGCTGCCGGGGATCTCTCAGCTGGCGTCTGGGTCAGTAAGAGCCAACGATATTCGTGATGTGGATGTAACGGACTTGCTGGGCCGTGATCCTGCAGAACCTGTAGCTGAGTTAATGACGGCCTGTATTACCGACAAGGTGGTGATGGTAACAGGGGCGGGTGGATCAATTGGTGCCGAAATATGTCGCCAAGTGCTCGGGCAGAAACCGAAGCGGCTGGTATTGTTTGAGCTTTCAGAGTTTGCCCTGTATCAACTGGAGCAGGAACTGAATGCCCTGCCAGATGCTGGTGTGCAGATTGTTCCGGTCTTGGGCAGTGTGTTGGATCAGGGGCACCTTGAATCAATCCTGCGCACATTCCAGGTCAATACGCTTTACCACGCAGCGGCTTATAAGCATGTGCCAATGGTTGAGAGCAATATTGCATCCGGCCTTCGAAACAACGTACTGGGTACCTTGCGCACAGCGCAGGCCGCTATTGCTGCTCATGTTACTGATTTTGTATTGATTTCGACCGATAAGGCGGTGCGCCCAACAAATGTCATGGGGGCCAGCAAACGATTGGCTGAAATGGTGTTACAGGCATTGAGTGAGCATCGGCGCTTTTCGGAGGAGCAAACCCGGTTTGTAATGGTTCGCTTTGGCAATGTGCTGGGCTCTTCGGGTTCGGTTATTCCTCTGTTTCGGCAGCAAATTGAGCAGGGTGGGCCGCTTACTGTGACGCATCCGGACATTACCCGCTACTTCATGACCATCCCTGAAGCGTCTGCGCTGGTCATTCAGGCGGGGTCCATGGGCGAGGGTGGTGATGTGTTTGTGCTGGATATGGGACAGCCTGTTCGCATTGTTGACTTGGCCAAAGAGATGATTCGATTAGCTGGTCTTTCATTGCGTGATGCGACCGACCCTAATGGTGATATCGAAATCCGTTATACCGGTTTAAGGCCAGGGGAAAAGCTGTATGAAGAGCTGCTGATTGGTGAGAGTGTATCAGGCACGCGTCATCCAATGATTATGCGAGCCTGTGAAAATATGTTGGCCTGGGAGCTGCTGCAGCCTCGTTTACAAGAGCTTGAGTTGTTGACCCGCTCGGGTAAAAGCGAAGCGTTGGTGTCATTGCTACAGCAGCTTGTGGATGGTTATCAGCCGTCGGTACAGGTTATCGAAGCCCCCACGATGGAGCCTCATCGCTTGCATTGAAAAAAGCCCGAGCGTGTCAGCGCATCGGGCTAATTGGCAGATTGTTTCTATTGGTAATCACTGACCGGAATGCAGCTGCAGAACAGATTGCGGTCGCCGTAGACGTTGTCGATGCGGTTGACCGTGGGCCACAGCTTGGATTCCTTCAGCCAGCTGGCCGGGAAGGCTGCCTGCTCGCGGCTGTAGGGGCGGTTCCAGTCCGGGTCGATCAGGTCGGCCTGAGTGTGTGGAGCATTTTTCAACGGGTTGTTGTCCGCATCCAGCTCACCCGCTTCCACCAGTGCGATTTCCTCACGAATCTTCACCATCGCTTCAATGAAGCGGTCCAGCTCGGCCTTGGATTCGGACTCGGTCGGCTCGATCATCAGCGTACCGGGTACCGGGAAGGACATGGTCGGTGCATGGAAGCCGAAGTCCATCAGGCGTTTGGCCACGTCTTCCTCGCTGATGCCGGAGCGCTCCTTGAGCGGGCGCAGGTCGATGATGCACTCGTGTGCCACGCGGTCGTTACGGCCCGAATACAGCACAGGGTAATGTGCCCCCAGTTTCTTCGCCAGATAGTTGGCGTTGAGAATGGCGTACTCGGTCGCCTGACGCAGGCCTTCTCCTCCCATCAGGGCGATATACACCCAGCTGATCGGCAGGATGCTGGCGCTGCCCCAGGGCGCAGCGGATACGGCGCCGTTTTCCGGGTTGGGGCCATCAATGCCGACCACCGGGTGGTTGGCAACAAAAGGTGCCAAGTGTGCCTTGACGCCGATGGGACCCATGCCGGGACCACCGCCGCCGTGCGGGATACAGAAGGTCTTGTGCAGGTTCATGTGCGACACATCGGCACCGATGTCCGCCGGGCGGGTGATCGCCACCTGCGCGTTGAGGTTGGCACCATCCATGTAGACCTGACCACCATTGGCGTGAATGATGTCGCAGATGTCGCGGACACCTTCCTCGTATACGCCGTGCGTGGAGGGGTAGGTGATCATCAGGCAGGACAAGTCTTCGGCGTGGGTCTCGGCCTTGCTGCGCAGATCGTTGATATCCACGTTGCCCTTGTCGTCGCAGTTGACCAGTACCACTTTCATGTCCGCCAGCGCGGCCGAGGCCGGGTTGGTGCCATGAGCGGAGGTAGGGATGAGGCAGATGTTGCGATGGCCCTGACCCTGTGATTGGTGGTAGTTGCGGATGGCCAGCAGGCCCGCATATTCACCCTGAGCGCCGGAATTGGGCTGCATGCAGATCGCATCGAAGCCGGTGACGGCCTTGAGCATGGTTTCCAGCGAATCGATCAGCGTTTTGTAGCCCTGTGCCTGCTCGACCGGCACGAAGGGGTGCAGGGCGCCGAACTCGGGCCAGGTGACCGGGATCATCTCGGCGGTGGCGTTGAGCTTCATGGTGCAGGAACCCAGCGCGATCATGCTGTGGGCCAGCGACAGGTCCTTGTTCTCCAGCCGCTTGAGGTAGCGCAGCATTTCGGTTTCGCTGTGGTACTCGTTGAATATCGGATGGGTCAGGAAGGCTGAGGTGCGTTCCAGTCCGGCAGGAATACTATCGGAGCCGTTGCTCACCAGTTCTGCATCCAGTGCGCCGATATTCAGGCCATGATCAGCGCCCAGCAGAGCGGTCCACAGGGCCTCAATTTCATTGCGGTCCGTGCGTTCATCCAGACTGATACACAGTCGATCATCCCCCAGTTTGCGCAGGTTGAAGCCTGCAGCCTGAGCGGACTCATACAGTGCATCGCGCTGGTCGCCGGCTTCAACACAGAGGGTGTCGAACCAGCTGTCATGTACCAGCTTCAGACCTTTTTGCTGCAGGCCTGCCGCAAGCAGGTCGGTCAGACGGTGGATGCGACCGGCGATGGTTTTCAGTCCTTCATGGCCATGATAGATGGCGTAAAAGGCGGCCATGTTTGCCAGCAGTACCTGAGCGGTACAGATGTTGGAGGTCGCCTTTTCACGGCGGATGTGCTGCTCGCGGGTCTGCATCGCCATGCGCAGTGCAGGCTTGCCACGAGTATCAACAGACACCCCTATAATGCGGCCCGGCACCGAGCGCTTGTACTCGTCGCGGGTGGCGAAGAAGGCGGCGTGAGGGCCGCCGTACCCCATGGGAACACCGAAGCGCTGGGCAGAACCGAACACCACATCGGCGCCCATTTCGCCCGGCGATTTCAGCAGTACCAGACTGAGCAGATCCGCCGCCGTACAGGCCAGCGCCTTCTGCGCGTGGGCCTTTTCGATCAGCGCCGAGAAGTCACGCACCACACCGCTGGTGCCGGGATACTGTACTACCACACCGAAGGCTTCATGCTGGTCCAGCAGCGCCGCCACATCACCGACGATAACCTCATAGCCTAGCGGCTCGGCACGGGTCTGAATCACGCTGATGGTCTGGGGGTGCAGCTCTTCATCGACCAGAAATACATTGGCGCGCTTGGCCTTGCTCATGCGCTTGCACAGGGTCATCGCTTCGGCGGCGGCAGTGGCTTCATCCAGCAGGGAGGCGTTGGCCAGATCCAGTCCGGTCAGGTCCAGCACCATCTGCTGGTAGTTCAGAATCGCTTCCAGACGGCCCTGTGACACTTCCGGCTGATAGGGGGTGTAGGCGGTGTACCAGCCCGGATTTTCCAGTACATTGCGCAGAATGATATTGGGCGTGAGCGTGTCGTGGTAACCCATACCGATGAGCGAGCGCTTGATTTGGTTCTGGCCTGCAATCGCTTTCAACTCAGCCAGTACCTGAGCTTCGGTCTTCGGTGTATCCAGCGCAATCGGCTGCTTGACGCGAATGCTGCCGGGCACGGTTTCATCGATCAGTGCCGCAAGGCTGTCAACGCCCAGCTCTGCCAGCATGGCGGCGGCTTCGTCTGCTGAAGGGCCGATATGGCGGCCGATAAAGGCATCCTGCTGTTCAAGGGTGTTCAGCGGGCGCAAAGACAGTTCACTCATGGCAGATCGATCCCGAATTGTTCATCAAATGGGCGCTATTCTAGCAGGGAAGAGGGGAGTGGCGCAGCAGAACTCTGGTCTTAGGTGTTCACGGAAGCGTTTGAGTTTGCCAGTCTTCGTGGGTGTGGCGGACTCGAATGACAAACACCTCATTATCAATTTCAACACGATAAATGATCAGGTGCGAACCTGTCGGGTGAATGCGTACTTCAGGCGTGAACTCACTCCTGATCGGCCTTGCCTTGGGGTTATTGGCGAGAAAACGGAATGTAGCCTCTAGATGCGCATGATAGCGTTCAGCTAATTCAGTACCGAAGCGTTCAGCGCCAGAAACAAAAATGTTGATGATATCTTCTTCTGCAAGCTGGCTGAGGATGTACTCCATCAGTCAGACGCCAGTCTGCTCAGTGCTTCTCGGCGCAATTCATCCATAGAGCGTGAGCCCTTGCCGCTGTTCATTCCCTCGGAAATCAACTGCTGTAAATGATGCTGTTGACTGGCTCGGTCCTGGTCCCGCCGTATCAAGTCACGAACATAGTCGCTGGAATTGCTGTATCGCCCGGTGTGCGCCTGCTGCTCGACCCACTCTTTCAATTCGTTGGGCAAAGAAATATTCATGGTTGCCATATCGATCACCTCTTGAGTGATTTTTGCACAGGTTGGCAAAGTTTGCCATTTTATCAAATAATCCTTATTCATTTTCGAAGATGTTCCGCACACAGTTTTCTGGCACTACAGTGTAAGCCAGTACTCCCCAGCTCCCTCTCTCTTCAAAAAAAAACCAGCCATGAACTACCACGCCTAAGCCGCTTCGCGGTTAGACATGGTTTCGCGGGGCCGTAGCCCCGCTTCTAGTAGCAGGTCGATGTGTTTGACTGCTACGGGCGTGCCCATAACGCCCTGACCGGCTTCGATCTGGCTCATCAGCCAGTGGTCACCGATTTCTTTTCTGAGGATATTGGCTGCGCCGTTCACATCACTGTTGAGTAGCACACCACTTCCAGTCTTGTACAGGCCTCGCTTGACGCGGCGACCACTGAATAGCGGCACAACCTTCCCCTCTTTCACAGCCTGATAATCAGGTATCGAGTCCAAGTCCAGACAGCTTGCCTTGGACGTGTAGCTTTCCTCACGGATCACCACCTCAATACCATGACGCTCGGCCTTGTACTGGATCATATCCAGCAGGCGGCGGTGAGGGATTGCGCAGAACTTCTGGTTGTTCACTCGCCCAATGTTTACTGAGCGCTTCCAGTTGGCGTTCAGCCCGATCACAACCCTGCCCGTATCCGTGCGCAGACACTCCGCTATCAGC
Source organism: Marinobacterium iners (assembly GCF_017310015.1). NCBI lineage: Bacteria > Pseudomonadati > Pseudomonadota > Gammaproteobacteria > Oceanospirillales > Oceanospirillaceae > Marinobacterium > Marinobacterium iners. The sequence continues at coordinate 2,841,666 of NZ_CP022297.1, read as the reverse complement.
CAGTGACTGACCTTGTGGAAGTAGTCACTGATCTGGCTGTAGCGTTTGCGTGACTTGGTACTGATGTGGCCGTGCTTGTCGTTACTCGCCAACTGAGCCTTGAGTTTGTTGTACTTGGCGTTGATCGACTTGATGGCCCTGCCCTTGACCAGAACAGGAGCGTAGTCCTGCTGAGTCGAAACGATGGTTACAAGGTTGTCGATACCAAGATCAATGCCAAAGGCATTATCAGGGTTTAGTTTGGATGGAGGCTCGACCGTTTCACGGTAGACAAGCTCGACTACGAAGGCCGTACCCAATGGCACAATCCTCACATCGTTTACGATGGTTTCGCTGGCCTTGCTGTTGTAAGGCTGGTTCTGGCAGCAAGTGACTTTGAGTGGCTGGAAACCAAAATCCTTACCGCTGGCCAGAAACAGCCTGCCTTGCTCGATCTTATGACCGTTACGACCGACCACATAGGTTTTGGCCGCGCGGGCGTAGTTCGGTAGTTTAGGTCGTGACTGGTACTTGTGCGGGTGTTGTTCGTAGTCCTTTTTTGCAGCGAGCCAGCCCTTCCAGTTGTCTCCTAGCACCTGCGTCGTGCGCTGTGCACCAGCAGACGGTAATAGCTGGTAGGTTTCCCGCTGAGTCTGCTTGAGCACCTTGTCAGCTTGGCTGGCCGAAATTGGCGCTTCAGAAAAGAGTGCCTGACGCATCTGGTACAGCGCAGCATTATACACCCGACGAGCAGCGCCGCAGTAGCGTTTGCACGCTGCATGGTTCACATGACCGGGTTTAATGACAATGCGCTCAGCGCGTATCAGCTCCACTGGACGCTCCCTTTTCGTTTGGTACACTGCAATCATAAGTTCATTTAGGATTAGTGTCAATGACAAAAACCATACTTAGGTCTCATCCTCACTGTGTTTTCAACATCAAGGCTCATTTAGTGTTAGTCGTAGCCTATCGACGTAAGGTTATCACCAAAGAGATCATGGAAGACCTCGAACAACATGTCCGGCGAGTGTGTGAGTTGTCAGATGTGAGCGTACTGGAGTTCTCTGGGGAGCCTGATCACATCCATATCTTGCTGGAACTGCATCCGAATGTGATGCCCTCCAAACTGGTTAACTCCATCAAGACAGTGAGTAGTCGTATGATCCGCAAGGATCATTGGGAACATATCAAGAAAATGCTGTGGAAGGATCGCTTCTGGTCACGCAGTTACTGCTTAATTTCAGTCGGTGACGGTGCGAGCACCGAAGTAATTAAGCAGTACATCCAGAATCAGGCAAGGCCGTCCTAACGGACGGCTCGCTATCCATCCACCACCAAACGACCAAACCTGATTCCGTGACTTACAACCCCACTCACACCTCTACAACACTGTAACCACGCGGCCTGCGGCGGTAATATGGACGCCATTCTCGATTCACCCAGGCAGTGATATCTGACTATGCGTACCTTCAAGCTTGAACAGTCAAAAACCGAGATTATCACACCCCACGGTGGTCTGGCGCTGGTTGGGCACAGCGTGAACAGGATGACCTCTCTGGCTAAGACCTCGCGCTCCATCGTCAAGCGCCATGGCATCGCCAACATCGACCTCATCCGTACCTACCTGGGGTTGATTTGCCTTGGCAAGAGCGACTTCGAAGCGGTCGAGCACGCACGCCATGATCCCTTCTTCAAAGCGGCCATGGGCATCAAGCAATCACCTTCATCGGCCCGGCTGCGTCAGCGCTTTGATGAAGATGCCCGCGCACTGATCCCGTTATTGGATGAGGCCAGCGTCGAGTTTCTGTGTAACGCTTCGGTGCCTATCGGCACACTCACCACCGGGCACGTGCCACTGGATATGGACGTGTTTCCCATGGACAACAGCAACAGTAAAAAAGAGGGCGTGGCCTATACCTACAAGGGGCATGACGGTTATGCCCCCATCGCGGCCTACCTGGGCACGGAGGGCTGGTGTCTGGGCTGTGAGCTGCGACCGGGTAACCAACATGCCAATAAAGAGTTTATTCACACCCTCGACCGGGTGCTGCCTCGAGTCCGAGAGCTGACCGATGCACCGCTACTGGTACGTCTTGACAGCGCCCATGATGCCGCCGAGAACCGGGGGTACTTCCGTGCGCACGGGGCAGACTACCTGATTAAGTGGAACCCCCGCTCACAAGATGGACTGGCCTGGGTCGACAAGGCTCATGCGGCCGGCGCACTTTGGTGCCATACCCGACCGGGCAAAATGGAAACGCTGGTAAGCGAACCGCTGGATGGCACGGACGACCGCCTGATCGTCAAGGTGACGGTGCGCCAGAGTGACAGTTCAGGACAGCTGTTTTTGGAGCCGGAGGTCAGCCTGGAGGGCTGGACGACTTCACTCACATCGGACGCAGCAGATAACGCCAAGGTCATTGCGCTCTACCAGGATCACGCCACCAGCGAACAGTTCCACAGTGAGTTCAAGACTGATCTGGATCTCGAACGTTTGCCGTCAGGGAAGTTCGATACCAACGACCTGGTCATAGCCTTTGCCGTACTGGGCTACAACATACTGCGTTGGATGGGACAGAACGCGCTATTGGGGCCGGATGCACCGGTGCGTCATCCGGCCAAGCGTCGGCGGCTGAAAACCGTGATTCAGGAACTGATGTATATGGCCTGTCGCTTAGTCAGCAGCGGTCGTCGTCTCCACCTGCGCTTCGGACGACATTGTCCCGGTTTCGGGGCATTCAGTCGCGTCTACGGGCTGGCCTGATCCGGACTGTCGGATTTACAGCCATTCAAAATAGCCACACGCCCGAGCGCCATGCATGGCAGGGTATGCCTTGGCCTGCAGACAGAATCGAGACGAAATACTGCGGTGAGAAGCATGATCGATGCTGCAGTGGCGTAGATTAACCCGGTACACGTTAGATAAGATCGAGCTGTGTTAAAGAGCGAGGTCGTCTTCAGTGCTGGGTGCTGCAACAGCGGGTGAAGTCACTGATTCAGGCCAAAGCTACGCAATGCTACGCAATGGTCACTTGGAAGTGGAATTCCGCGAAGAAAGGTTAAATTTGACAGTGTATATCGTCCATGGTAAGTAATGATTATATTTCTTGTTTCTAGCCAGCCTACCCCGTGGCCACATAATTGAAAGATTAAAGTTTATTTGGTTCGACTTTGCTTGAACTACCAATAGCGTCCCTTACCACTAAACGGGGCAGATCAGGAGGCCTCAAAAGCGTATGAGCGAAAGATCAGCACGCAATAAATATGTGAAAATCCGCACTACCTCTGACGAGCGTGATGTGTGGCAAGCGTTGGCTGATGAAGAGGGCGTGTCGCTCGCTGACCTGATCAGGAAACGCTTGAATGACTCTGCTTTGAAAAGCCCTAAATCTAAATCTGTGCAGCGCGTGGTTTTGGAAGCCGATCCAAAAGTGATACGTGAACTATCCAGAATCGGTAGCAATATGAATCAGATCGCGCGGGCAGTTAATGCTGCAGGGCTGCAGCCGGAGGATGTGATTACCGTGCTGGGATTTCTGTCTGACGTGGCCGCCGACCTGACGGTGATCCGCGAAGAGGTGTTAACTCAGGCCCAAGCTCATGATCTCTCATCACAGGGGGTGGATTTTGTGTCACGGTAAAGGGCTCTCTCATGGACGGGGGAGCTGTAGACGGGCTATTGATTATCTATTGGGTGACCATGACCATAAAGGAGAGACTCGTGCTCGAGTTGATGTTTTGCGTGGTGATCCCTATGGTGTTGCAGCACTTGCTGACAGCCTGAATTTTGCTTTCCGTTATACGTCTTATATCTACGGATGGGCGCCAGAGGAAAAACCCACGTTGCGCGAGATTGGTGCACTGATCGACGATTGGGACAGATTGGCCTTTGCTGGTATGGATCTCGATCGATTTATGTCTACTGCGATTCAGCATACAAATGCCGAGGGTAAAATCGATTTACACATAATTGTGGCGCGTGTGGATCTGGATTCCGGAAAATCGTTTAACCCCTGTCCTCCTCGAAGCTTAAAACAGTTTGATCGGGTGAGAGGTCTACATAACTACATTAATGGGTGGGCTCGTCCCGATGATCCTGATCGGGCGAGGTTGTTTCAACCTGGCCGTGCTGTACATGCAGCACAGGTCGTTGTTGATGAGCCTTATACTCAAAAAGAAATGTACCACACTCTGGAAGCAATGATTGACACGGGCGAGTTGACAACTGGTTTGCAGGTGAGGCAACAGGCCAGGCAGTGGGGAGAAGTGACGGCAGAGGGAGATAATTTTATCAGCATTAAGCCGCCTGGGGCTAAGCGTGGCCGGCGCCTTCGAGGCGTGCAGTTTAAATTGGAGTGGACTGCAGCTGTAGAAGCCGATAGGGCAGCACGTAAAAAAGCGATTCGCAGTTCCGGCCGTGGCGGTACTGTTGACCTTAAGCAAGCCGATGCGGAACGTAGAAGGCTGAACGCCGAAATTGCTGAACGCACCACTTATAATCATCGGAGATACCCGCCTCGCCCCGCCATAGATCCGGTTCAGGTGATGGCCCAACTCAGGGCTGAATTGGCTCAGCAGGAGCAACTCAAAAATGACCGAAATCGAGTTGTTGTTACAGCAGCAACTGAAAGACCTTCAGCAGCAGAGATGCGAGGAGATCAGCAGCTTAGAGCAGCAGCTGAGCACGCTATTGCAGCAGCAACAGAAGCAACAGGAGCTTTTAGAAAGCTTGAACATAACTATCGAAGAACAGACACAACGGTGCGACGTATTGCATTCGGCAATCACCGAACAAGCGAAAAATTTTCAAAGCTTGCAGACCGTTGTCGAAACAGCGTTGACCGCCTCGAATCAGTTGGACGTAGATCAGCTCTACAGCAGTACCTCGAACAACGCGATGCTAGAGCTGGAGGTACACCAACAGAAAACCGATGGAGCGCTGCGACAGCTGGAGAGTTGGTTGAACGCATTGCAGAACTCGGTAGATCTATTGGTCGCGCAGCTGAAGCGTTGAAAGAGGTGAGCCTATCATTGGCCGAACCAGAGCTGGATGAAAACGCGAAAATTGATGCTGCCCTGAAAGCGGCTATTATCAAATCAAATGAACAGCAGTTATTAGTTGAACCGAGTCCCTTGCGTCGGCCTGCAACAGCGTCGGTCGATTTTGATAGTGGTGACGTGGATTTCGATAATGATCCTCTGGTTTGTTGTGTATCGCAGTCAGAGCCTGCACTTGATTCAGATCCGGAGGTTGATGAGGATGACGTATTATCATCGGCCGTGCCAAAGCTGGATGAAAGCGCGAAAATTGATGCTGCCCTGAAAGCGGCTATTATCAAATCAAATGAACAGCAGTTATTAGTTGAACCGAGTCCCTTGCGTCGGCCTGCAACAGCGTCGGTCGATTTTGATAGTGGTGACGTGGATTTCGATAATGATCCTCTGGTTTGTTGTGTATCGCAGTCAGAGCCTGCACTTGATTCAGATCCGGAGGTTGATGAGGATGACGTATTATCATCGGCCGTGCCAAAGCTGGATGAAAACGCGAAAATTGATGCTGCCCTGAAAGCGGCTATTATCAAATCAAATGAACAGCAGTTATTAGTTGAACCGAGTCCCTTGCGTCGGCCTGCAACAGCGTCGGTCGATTTTGATAGTGGTGACGTGGATTTCGATAATGATCCTCTGGTTTGTTGTGTATCGCAGTCAGAGCCTGCACTTGATTCAGATCCGGAGGTTGATGAGGATGACGTATTATCATCGGCCGTGCCAGAGCTGGATGAAAACGCGAAAATTGATGCTGCCCTGAAAGCGGCTATTATCAAATCAAATGAACAGCAGTTATTAGTTGAACCGAGTCCCTTGCGTCGGCCTGCAACAGCGTCGGTCGATTTTGATAGTGGTGACGTGGATTTCGATAATGATCCTCTGGTTTGTTCTGTAACGCAGTCGGAGCCTGCACTTGATTCAGATCCGGAGGTTGATGAGGATGACCTATTTGCTGCAGCTTCAAGCAAAGTAGCAGCCAAACAGCACCTTCAGCATGAATCGGAGGTTTCTGACCAACAGGCAGGGCAGGTTGATTCAGATGATCATTTGTTGGGCCAGCTGGGTCAGAGGGTAAAACCGAGTGGGCCGAAACAGGGTTGATCTGTTTAAATGGCTTTTTAAATAGCCTCCGGACGTCAGTTTGTGGCCCGCCTCTCAAATTGATGCGCTAATTGTAGTTGCAGGTATTTTCTTTCGCACCCTTGGGGAAGTGATACCCCTCTGCATCAGAGAGGTATCACTGGCAGATCAATTCATTCAATTTCAATGCACAAAACCATCCCCCATCTGAACACTGATGGTAGTCGAAGCCACCTTTTTCACCGTCGACACAACCCGACGCAACGAAGGAGATCTCGCCAGACGCTCATGCAAAATAGCTTCCGGGTACTCCGGCATCAGTGGTACCGCATAGCCATAACGGCTCATCTCTGCATTCCACAGCTGGCGTGCCATCACCTCCAGATCGGCCGGTGTCGGGTCGTTGACGTTCAGCACCACAAATCGGTCCCGGATCGGTTCCGGTATTCCCTCGATGGAATTGGCGGTGGCCAGCAGAATCAGGTGGGACAGGTCCACATTGACCTGCAGACACTCATCGTAAAACATGCGCGCATTTTGCGGTTCCAGAACCTGTAGCAGCACATCAAAGGGGTTGCCGTTGTGTCGACTGTCGCCGACTTTCTCCAGTTCATCCAAAATGAACAGCGGGTTGGCGGTCCGTTTCTGCTCCAATGTTTGCACGAACAGACCGGGGCGGGTGCTGCTCCAACCTCGGGGCGAACCGCGAAGCGTCATGCTGTCATGCATCCCGCCCATAGGGATGAGGGTGTACTGCAAGTTCATCAACTCAGCCAGCCGCTGCAGGTAATAGGTTTTACCGCAGCCCGGTGAGCCCACCAGCAGAATAGGCGGCAACAAGGCGCTGTTGGCGGCTTCTCCCTGCGCCAGATGCCCGCGAATTGCCGAGAACATCCGCTTGATGATCGCTTTCATCCAGGGTGACTCCAGCATCAACTGCGCTTCTACCGCTTTCAGTTCATCCGGACAGGGTTGCAGCGGCATCGGGTGGCCCAGCGCATCGTAATAGCGCAAGAACTCCTCATTGGATTTACTGGTCGGCGGGGCGTTTTTCACCAGCGTTAGCTGACGATGTTCATCGTTAGTCGATACAGCGCTCTGACCCAACTGGCTCAGCAGTGCCTGGATGCGGATAACCGCATGGCTGCCCATGAAAATCGGTGTGCGCTCAATCCAGTACTGCAGCGAGGTCGCCAAAGATGCGGCATCCGAGGGCAGTTGCTTGACCGCATCAAACGACCTGTCCTGCAATGTCTCATCCGTGGGCAGTTCAAGCTCCAGCCCCAGGCGAGCGCTCAAGGACTGTAGTCTCGGCACCAGATAGGCACGGGCGTGCGCGACCGCAATGATGGCAATGGCGCGGGTACCGGCAAAGGCGTGTACCGTGGGCGGAATGCCGGAGATGTCCACTGTGTTCTTGAGCTGCAGGGTGGCCGGCAGATACTGACCCAGGGTGGTGTGCAGCCGCTCGACGGCCCGCGCCAGATTAGCCAGCTCGATTGGTCGCTCAGCGGCCAGCATATCCAGTATGCGGTAGGCATAGGACAGGCTTTTTTCGATCTCGGCATCTTCCTGTTTGTCTCGGGAAAACGCATATTGATAACGCCATGACGATTCGTGCCCACCCAATGTCAGTGCATCAACCGTACGTTTGCGGTAGTAGTGAGTGTGAGTCGACAACAGCCCCAACAGGGTTTTAAGCGCAGGCTGCGCCAGCGCAGTGACCAGCGCCTGCAGGTGCCCCAATGACATCAACACATCGTCATAGGTTTCCAGGGTGTGCCTTAGCTGATCACGCACCTCGATATTGTTACTTTCATCACGTGCTTTCTTCAGGAAGGCGCGACTCGGGATCTGCAACTGGCTCACACTGATAGCCAGTTGCAGGGCTTCCTGTTCCGGCGTGGGCAGGTCGATCGACTCCGGTGTCAGATGTGCCTGTATTTGAGGGATCAGTGGCGCCAGTGCAGATCCAACCTGACTGGCCGGTTTATCGGCGAAAATCCGAGTGACCTGCTGGATCAGTGCGCCAAGGCCTCGTCGGTTTGATTTCAGCTCTTTTGCCACGCTGTCAGGCTTGGCAGTGTCGGTTGGTACCGTATCTGCAGCAGTCTGGTTGTCGCGCGGTGCAGTACGTGGATGGTTCATATCTCGTCCTCCAGTCCTTCGAATATCTCAGCCAAACGCATGGCGATACCTTTTGGGCGATCCGGCCAGTCCTGTGCGCTCACATGCAGCATGGAGGCATGACTCAGCAGCCACAACGCCAACACATCTCCTTTGGGGCCGTACGTGTGTAAAGCCTCCCGACTGATTGCTCCAAACCCATTCAACCGCACGCCATCGAACAGGATGATGCCGATCGAGTCCGGTAGTACAACTGCTTCCGGGGTGACCAGCCAAACGGCATCCGCATATGGCTGCAGTCGCTTCAGTCGATCCAAAAGATCGGCTTCCTTGTTGGGATCCGGTGTAATGACAAAGGCGTGGGTGAGTGGAACATGCCGACGTGTAAACACCAGTCCGGCTACGGCATCGGGGCGAATGGCACTGAGTTCAGCCAGGCCTTCGAATGCTTGTGTGAAACAGCGACGCACGACGCGCCCACCGGTCACATATTCCGCCAGGTCGACATAGTGCTGATCGAGCCACTGGCAGGCCTGACTGACGTAAAGTGCATGTGCCCGCTGATCCGCCGGCCCAGTGACCGAAACGCTGTCTGCAAAGCCTTTTGAGCCACGCGAGCGAGCGGTCTTGCCCTGCAGCATCTGTCGATAATGCGCCCAGAGTCGGCGTATCTCGGCCAGCGGCATCGACTGGTCCAGCACCCCCTCTGCGGCTGGTTTCCAGACATGTATGGGCGCCACCTTCACCAGCTTCATCAGCAACTCCAGCTTCTCGGCGCTGACATTGGGATCAAGCGCCTCAAAATCCGGAACTTTGATAGCCGCGAGCCTGAGTTGCGCTCTGAGCCAGGGCCAGCCCCTGGCGTTGGCACGGTAGCGCCAGGCCGAAGCACGCTTCAGGCCCAAGGGCTCAACCAGCGTCTCAATCCAGTGCTTTTCACCGTTATGCTGATCGGGATAGCCCATCGCTTCTGCCTGCACAATGGCGGCTCCGATCTGGGGCCAGGTGAGCAGTTTCCCCTGCTCAGGATCAAAGCGCTTCAGTACCTCGGTGAGATTCTTCGGGTGAGGTGCTCGGTTTTTGCCTACCATAATAAAGCCTATCTCAGATAGTTGCTGCGACTAGACTTACACTTTAGGACTGTTATTCTACATTGGCAAGCTGATTTTTTAACCCGGGTGTCAGGTAGCAGAAGCTGGATCTGTTGAGCGAGCACAAAACAGATCAGCAGGAGGAAAACGTCATGCAACGACTATTGATTGTGGATCTGGAGTCCACCTGCTGGGAAAACCACATAGCCCCCTCAGGTGCGCGTCAGTCCGTGGATGAAATGGAAATCATCGAATTCGGCTGTGTGATCGCAACACGTGCCGGAGACGTGCTGGATAAACGTTCTTTTCTGGTGCGACCTAGGGTTCATTCTGAATTGAGCCCGTTCTGTCAGCAGCTCACTACGATCAGTCAGGCGATGGTGGATACGGCCCCCCTGTTCACCGAGGTCGTACCGGAGATTGACGCCTGGCTGAGGCAATGGTCTGACCTGACTTACTGGGCCAGTTGGGGCAATTATGATCGGCGGCATATCGCGGCTCAGTCCAGGCGCGAAGGCTCAATGCCTAACTTCATGCACCTGCCTCACCTGAATCTGAAGACGATCTGGAAGAATACGACGGGCGAGCGCAAACGCAACGGTCTTGGGTCGGCACTGAAATATCACAACCTGGCGTTTGAAGGGCAACCGCACCGGGGGATCGATGATGCCTGTAATATGGCGCGTTTGCTGCCCTGTATGTACTGGTCACTGGCGATGCTCGCCCGCACTGAAGGGGAGGCAAAATGAATAACTCAACCAGCAACTCAGTCAGCAAATTTGCGTGAGAACCATCGCCCAATCGGGCGGTGAGGAAAGCGCACACCGCGGAGCGGTGTTGTAACACCGATCAAAGCACTGTGGTAATATACAGTTATGATCGCCGCCACGAAAGTTCGCATTTACCCGACGCCTGAGCAAGCTGGTTTTTTGAACCGGCAGTTCGGCGCTGTGCGCTTTTGTTACAACAAAGCGCTGTGGCTGATGCGAGCCCAGTATAAGCGCTACTGACTGAAGCTGCGGGTCAAACGCGATATCAAGCCATTGCTGGCGGTCGCGAAGAAGTCGCGAAAATACCACTGGCTTAAAGACTTCGACTCCATGGCGCTGCAACAGGCCGTGATCAATCTGGACACGGCGTTTACCAATTTCTTTAATCCGAAACTGCGAGCGCGTTTTCCGCGGTTCAAATCCAAGCGGGGAAAGCAATCCAGTTACCACTGTACGAGTGTCGGTGATCGCTGGATTAAAATCCCCAAGCTGGATCGGATCAAGGCGCGGATTCATCGTGAAATCACGGGCACGGTGAAGAGCATTACCCTGAGTCGCACAGCGACCGGGAAATACTACGCCTCGATCCTAACCGATGACGGACAGCCAGCACCTGTACCGATGCAAACACTGGATCGGGTCGTTGGCATCGACACGGGCCTGACCGATCTGTGCATCACCTCGGACGGGGTGAAAACCCCCAATCCCCGTTTCCTGAAACGTGCCGCTGCCAACTTGCGGCGCAAGCAAAAAGCTCTGTCCCGCTGCCAGAAAGGCAGTCGGGGCCGGGCCAAAGCCCGGCTGTTGGTGGCGAAGGCGCATGAGCGCCTAGCCAACGCCCGTGCGGACTTCCAGCACAAACTGTCTCGGCAGATCACTGACGATAACCAAGCAGTGATTGTCGAGACGTTGAAGATCCAAAACCTGCTGAAAAACCAGAAACTGGCCAAGCACATCGCCGATGCCGGCTGGCACAGCCTGATAACGAAACTGGCGTATAAGGCCGAACGGGCCGGCAAGCATTTGGTCAAGATCGATCCCTGGTTTGCCAGCTCCAAGACCTGTGCCGGCTGCGGCCACAAAGTGGATTCGATGCCGCTGAATGTCCGCCGCTGGGACTGCCCGGCTTGTGGTACCACCGGCATCGACCGCGACATTAATGCCGCGATCAACATCCGGCAGCAGGGACTTTTGAAATTACGAGCCGAAGGACTGTCTGTTCCTGCCAACTGAGGCGGTGTAAATCCGGCAACTTGCCGGTTACTGCCTATGATGTTGGAAGCATCGCCCGCTAGGGCGGTGAGCTGTCAGTGCGCCGGGCATGGCGCACGTCTATAGGGTGAAAGTCCCGAGCAGTGAAGTCAGGAGTAACTGTTAGCCAGAGGGCAAGGGTGTCCATTGTAAGGTGGAATCTGAAGGAAGCCTGCGGCAAACAACCGGCCTGAGGAACACGAACCTCATATGAGGCGGGGTGCATGGAGTGAGTGGGCTGACAGCCACAAAGCTCATCCTGACACCGAGCATGCACAACGTATATGGGGCAGGTAGATGGTTGGAAAGACGTGCGTCTTACCCCGGGAGGTCCATATCGACCGTCGGAGCCGGATCAACTCAGTAGAGGAGTGAAAGCAAGGGCGATGTGGAAGTCAGCAGAGGCCATAGTAGGAGATGACGCCCCTCTGAAGGGCCAAAGGTAAAGTGATAGGGTTGATCTATTGATCTCTGAGCAACGCGATGACCACCGTACGAAGTGCAGCTTGGATCAGGCGACGGTAGGCCCTCAATCCAGTGAACCCTGCTACCCAATAACCCTGCAGGACGTCCTTGAGCGGTCGAATATGGCCCAAGCATGGAAACGGGTACGCAGCAATAAAGGAGCGGCCGGCACGGATGGTCGTTCAATCGAAGACACAGCCGATTACCTGAAGACGCAATGGCCTGATATTCGGAAAGCCCTTCTGGCGGGGACCTACAAACCTGTCCCAACAAAAGTGGTGTATATCCCGAAGTCGGGTGGCGGGCAGCGGATGCTGGGGATTCCCAGCGTCACTGACCGTCTGATTCAGCAAGCGATCATGCAGCAGCTGTCACCGTACTATCAGGCAGACTTCTCGCCTTCGAGCTTCGGCTTTCAGGCTGGGAAAAGTGCGCTGCAGGCGGTGACACAGGCTCATCATCACGCCCTTGAGGGATACAATATCGCCGTAGACATCGATCTGGAGAAGTTCTTTGATCGGGTCAATCACGATATTCTGATGGGTTTATTGAGCAAACGAATCCGGGACAAAAGTCTCCTGAAGTTGATTCGAACTTATCTCAGTAACGGCATGATGGAAGGCGGTCTAGTCACACAGCGCTCGGAAGGAACGCCTCAAGGATCCCCTCTGAGTCCTCTGTTAAGCAACATCCTACTGGATGAGCTGGACAAAGAGTTGGAGCGCCGAGGTCACCGCTTTTGTCGATATGCCGATGATGTGCAAATCCACGTCAAAAGCAGGCGGGCGGGCGCCAGAACGCTGGACAGCCTGTCTCGGTTTATCGAGCAGCATCTTAAGCTCAAGGTAAACCGAAAGAAGAGCTCAGTTGGGAGCATCACCCGGAGCCAGTTTCTGGGGTACTCATTTTACGGCACTCGCCAACCCCGCATACGGTGTGGCACGGAGTCTATCCAGCGATTCAAACGCCGGATCAGACAGCTCACACGGGGGCACCACCGACAGTCAATGGGCATCAGGCTCAGAGCACTGGACCGGTACATCCGAGGTTGGGTTAGCTACTTCCGATTGACCCAAACCGAAAGGCTGTTCAAGGATCTGGACAGTTGGATTCGAAGTCGCCTGAGAATGTGTTTAATGAAGCTCTGGCCGAAACCCAAGACCCGAATCAGGAAGCTGATCCGGTTAGGTATGCCGCCTGAAGAGGCGGCCGGGTATGGCCAACACAAACGTTGGTGGTTCTACGCTCAGTTGCACCACACACGATTTGTGTTCAACATTCAGTTCTGGCGACGCTGTGGATATCGAGGGCTCAGCTTCTACCTGAGTCGGTTTGCCAACACTTAACCAACCGCCTTGGTACGGATCCGTATGCCGGGTGGTGTGAGAGGACGGGGGTCTAAGGGCTCCCTCCTACTCGATCAGCGACACCAACCTTTCTCGGGCAGCAGGTAACCGCCTTTAACTAAACTAATTGTGTTATCCAGCAATGTTTAGTTAAATCCTGGCTGTATGCTTCAAGTGTGATAATGAGGTTCCGAATATGGGGTACAGGCGGATGGAGTCTGAACAGGTTCGTGTTGCCGTCAATGCGCGTCAGTTGTTTGGGCAGCTGGAGCAGCATCGACTGCAGGCAGATAGTGTTGCGGGCTCCATGCATTGGAAAACGATCAGTGGTCGTGAATACCTTTATCGTGCCTACTCTTATGGCAAGAACCGGTCACTGGGTGCGCGCTGCGACGAAACCGAGCGTATCAAGGCACAGTTTGAGCGGCGACAGTCAGATTACAAGGCACAAGAGGCAGCGTATCGGGATCAGTTCAAAAGGCACGCGGCGTATATCAAGGCAAACCATCTTAATCGCTTCCCGCTGGCGGGTGCGCGTGTGCTTCGCGCACTGCACCAACAAAAAATCCCCTATCGTTTGATCGGTACGAATGCGTTGTATGCATTCGAAGCCAGAGCCGGGGTGATGATCCAGTCCGAGCATCTTGCCACTGAAGACATGGATGTGTTGATGGATGCGCGCCAGGGAATACGTATCCTGTCGGGCCTTGAGCCGGGTTCATTACTGTCCTTGCTACAAAAAAGTGACAAGAGCTTTCACAAGGTGTCGTCTTCACCCTTTGAGTTTGCGGCTGCCAACGCTAAAGGCTATCGGGTGGACTTCATTACTCAGGGGTCTGGTTCGCCCATGCAGCGAAGCGCATTTGATGAGCTGTTGGATAAGGCAGATCTTCACCCCGTAGCGATTGATACGCTGAAATGGCATGTATCGGCGCCGCATTATGATGCTGTGGTGTTTGATGAGCAGGGAATGCCGCTGCGTGTTGCGACTGTTGATCCGCGTGCTTTTGTGCTCCATAAATGGTTCGTCAGTCGGCAGCCTGATCGTGAACCCATGAAACGAATTCGTGATGAAAATCAGGCTCGGCTGGTCGCAACGATGATACGCACTGAGCTGACTGATCTGCCTTTGACCCGGGCAATCAGCCGGATTTTTCCGCGTACGCTTCAGGTCCAGGCCGTCGATGAAATGGATGATTTTTCGCTGTAGGGCAAAAGAGCGGCGTAAAAAGCTCGGCTTTTACACCACAGCTGCGACAACGTGTCACATTATCCCCTCGGAACTTTCTCCCTAGAATGAGCCGCAATTTTGCAGCCTGAAGGGAGTTAGAGCATGAAATTCAGCTATTCCAGTCTGTCGCTGGCGGTGATGGCCGCTTTGTCTGTACCTGTAGTGTCTTCCCCGGTTTGGGCCGAGGCCGTGTTGGAAGTAACCAAACCTCTGCCGGTGTCGGCGGTGATTACCAGCAGTGATACCGAGGCGGTGCAGGCTGCGCCGAGCAGTGATGGCGGCGATCTGCTGCGGTCGATCAACGGGGTGTCCGGTTCGCGCATGGGCGGGCGCGGCATTGATCCTGTGATTCGCGGTCAGAAGCAGAATCAGCTGAATGTAATCCTTGATGGTGCCTTCCTCTACGGCGGCTGCCCCAACCGCATGGACCCGCCCACCACCTATACCGCTGCCGAGAGCTACGATCGGGTAACGGTGATCAAGGGCAATCGCAGTGTGATCTATGGCCCGGGCGGTTCTGGCGGCACTGTGCTGTTCGAGCGTGAGCGCCCATTTTTGGACGCCGACAAACCCTATCGCGGCAAGGTATTGGCGGCTTACACTGGCAACAGCGATACCACCAACCTGTCAGCGGATCTGGCGGCCGGTGGTGAGCAGGGCTATGTCCGCTTTGTCACTGAAAAAGCCGATGCCGGCAACTATGAAGACGGCAAGGGTAACGAGGTGCGCTCCTCTTACAAAACCGAAAGCAACGCGCTGCTGGCCGGTGTTCGTCTGGGCGAGCAGACCTGGCTGGAGGGCAGCTATGAGCAGGTTAACGAAGAGGACGTGCTCTTTCCGGGTGCGGGCATGGATTCACCCTACAGCGATAGCGATACATGGCGCTTGAAGTTGGACCATACCATCGATGGCGGTTTCATCGAGAGAGTGCGGGCCGAAGTGTATCGGGCTGATGTCGATCATCTGATGGATAACTACAGCCTGCGCCCGCTGACTGCCATGATGGCGATGGACGCGCCGACCAGTTCGGATACCCTCGGTGGTCGTTTGCTGATCGATAGCCGTGTGCGAGGGCATGAGATTCAGTGGGGTGTGGATCATCAGGAAAACAACCGTGATGCCTCTGCCATCATCGCAAGCGGCATGATGGCAGGACGTGTGACCGGCATTCAGTGGCCGGATGTGACCATCAAACAGACCGGTGTGTTTGCTGAGGCAAAACACTATATGGCCGGTGGTGACCTGCTCAAGGCGGGTGCACGCTATGATTATGTGCGCGTCGATGCCGGCAGAGCCAACGAGGCCTTTACCGGAGGCATGCTGAACGGCCAGACACCGAACGATCTCTACGGCAGCAACGCCGATGACAATACCAGTGAGCATAACCTGAGCGGTTTTGTCAGCTGGACTCACCGCCTTAATGATCAGTATCGGCTGGAGTCCACGCTGTCGCGCAGCGTGCGCACCGGCGATGCGACCGAGCGCTACATGGCCACCGGTAACTGGCGCGGCAATCCCTCGCTCGATCCCGAAAAACACCACCAGCTGGAACTGGTGCTGGCCTCGGAAACAGCCGATCTGAGCTGGTCGCTGGCTGGTTACTACAACCGGGTGGATGACTACATCAACCGCCAAAACAACCGATATGACAATATCGATGCCACGCTGTACGGTCTGGATTTTGAACTGGCCTGGCAACTCGACAACCACTGGCAACTGCGTAACGGCATCGCCTGGGTGAAAGGTGAAAACCGTGACGACAATACCGACCTGTCACAGATCCCCCCGCTGACCGCTACGCTGGCACTGGACTATCGCCGTGCTGCACTGAAAGCGGGTGTTGAGTGGGAAGTGGCGGCAAAACAGAATGATGTATGTTTCTCCGGCAGCGCCTGCGGTGGTCAGGATGTACGCACGACACCGGGCTACGGTGTGGTCAACCTGAATGCGGGTTACGACTTCAACCCGTCACTGAGTCTGAATGCAGGGATCAACAACCTGTTCGACAAGGCCTATGCCTATCATCTCAATCGTGAAGATGCCTTTGGCAACTCGGCCCAGGTCAACGAACCCGGCCGCACCGGTTGGGTGCGCCTGACCGCACGCTTCTAATCGACGTTACTGCTCTTTCCTGTTCTTCATCATACTTCGGGGCCTGTTCAGGCCCCTTTTTTGTAGTGCGCCAGGCATGGCGCGTAGCGCCGTGACGGGCGCTGTTCCGATGCGCGTGGTGGCGGTCGGATGACTTAGAGGTGCAAGTCCTCTGTGGGCCCGGCAAGGGGAACTACTAGCCGAACGGCAAGGGTGTCCATCGCGAGATGGAATCTGAAGGAAGTCGAAGGCAAAGCACTGACCTGACGAATAGAAATCGCATACGAGGCGGCAGCTGTGGGTGAGGAGTCTACTATCTTCAAAGCCCGGTACTTGCACGGAGCGGCGGTCGTAAATGCGGCAGGTATAAGTGTGAAGGTCGCGCGTCTTACCCTGGGAGGTCTGTTGTCCTGCCTTTGGCTACGGCTGTCGTGAGGCGGCCGGATGGGACCACAGAATTCAGCAGACGCCATAGTAGGTGACTTACCGGTCACTGAAGGGCTGAACATGATAAACGAATCGGGAGCCCTGCCCCTTGATGACCCTGAACAACACTGAACAGATGGCTGAGACGCCATCACTTGCCGAGGCGGTGACCGGGCAGAACCCGGTTGCGGTCCCGTGCGAGGTGTTGCCGGTTACAGCGGGCGCAGGATCACTGCCGAGCGAGGCTGACAGGGATCTGATGTCAGCGGTACTGGCCCGCAGCAACATGCTGCTGGCCTACGATCGGGTTCGTCGCAATAAAGGCGCGCCCGGGGTGGATGGGATGACAGTCGAGGCGCTCAAGCCTTACCTGAAAACCCATTGGCCCGAGATCAAACAGCAACTGTTGGAGGGGCGGTACACACCCCAGCCGGTGCGCAAGGTTGAAATCCCCAAGCCCGGGGGAGGCATCCGTATGCTGGGTATTCCCAGTGTTCTGGATCGCCTGATCCAACAGGCATTGCATCAAGTGCTTAGTCCACGCTTTGAACCCACGTTCTCTGATCACAGCTACGGCTTCCGACCGGGACGCAGTGCTGCTCAGGGGGTATTGCAGGCCCGGTCCTACATGGAAGAGGGGCGTCGCTGGGTGGTCGATATCGATCTGGAAGCGTTCTTTGACCGGGTCAACCACGACATCTTGATGTCTCGGTTGGCGCGCGGGATCACGGATACACGTGTCCTGAAACTGATCCGTGCCTATTTACAGGCCGGGATCATGGAGGGAGGTGTGGTGACGGCACGGCATGAAGGCACGCCACAAGGCGGCCCTCTCTCGCCGTTGCTGTCCAATATCCTGTTGACGGATCTGGATCGAGAGCTGGAACGGCGGGGCCACCGGTTCTGCCGGTACGCGGACGACTGCAACATCTACGTGAAAAGCCGGAAGGCGGGAGAACGTGTGCTTGCATCATTGACCGACTATCTTGAGCAACGACTCAAACTTCGCGTCAACCGGGGCAAGAGCGCGGTCGATCGACCCTGGAACAGGAGTTTTCTGGGCTATAGCGTGGATAATCGCAAGCGGAATATCCGGCTCAAAGTGGCAGACAAGTCTCTGAAACGGCTCAGAGCCACGATCAAGGGGGTGCTTCGCAGAGGTCGAGGGCAGAGGATCTATCGGACGGTCGAGATACTGACCCCGAAACTGCGGGGCTGGATCAACTACTTCCGTTATAGCGATGTGAAAGGGAGCTTCGAGGCGCTGGACGGCTGGATCCGCCGGCATCTGCGCAAAATCCTCTGGCGTCAATGGAAACGGCCGTTCACCCGGGTCAAGATGCTGATGCGACTGGGGCTATCTGAAGGCAGGGCTTGGCGCAGTGCCACCAATGGGCGTGGTCCTTGGTGGAACTCATGCGCCTCGCACTTGAATCAGGCGCTGCCGAAGAAAGTGTTTGATCGAATCGGACTGGTATCGCTGATGGATCAGTACCATCGGCTTAAATGTATGTCATGAACCGCCGTATGCGGAACCGCACGTACGGTGGTGTGAGAGGACGGAGGTCGGAAGACCTCCTCCTACTCGATTTTAGATGGCAGTCACATCAATCGCCGGTTTCCCCCTTAATGCAGAACTGCTAAATTTCACTTTTATACAGTCGTCACAAAAATAAGACACTCACAGGCGACGATTGTAGCCTGAGGACTCAAGAGGACAACAGATGCAGGTGTGGCCAGGGAAAAGCTCGGCGGACCAAACGCTGGATCAGTCATTGATTGCGGTGGTCATGATTGATGAGCGCAACCGCATCAAACGCTACAACCGGGCTGCCGAAGCACTTTGGGGCTACAGTCGCGAAGAAGTGATCAATCGCAACGTGTCGATGCTGGTACCGCAAGAACACCGGAGTCGGCATGACGATTATGTAGGCCATCACCGTAAAACCGGTGAAAACAGAATTGTGGGGACCTCGCGAGAAGTTGAGGTCGAACGCAAGGATGGCTCACGCATCTGGGTTCAGCTGGCGTTGTCGCAGGTCAAAGTCGGGCGCAAGAAATACTACAGCGCTTTCGTGCGTGACGTAACGGCCGAGCGCAGTGCTCGAGAGATGATGCAGCAAACGCTTGAGCAGGCGCTGGATGCGGTGGTTTGTATTGATGAACACAATAACATCACCCTGTTCAACAAGGCGGCCGAGGTACTTTGGGGGTGTTCTCGCGATCAGGTGATGGGGCAGAACGTCAAAATGCTGGTGCCCCAGATACATCAGCCACGCCATGACGAGTATGTACGCCGCAATCGCGAGGGCGGACAGGATCGTATTGTCGGCACGTCACGTGAAGTTGATATTGAGCGCCTTGACGGTGGGCACCGCTGGGCGTTGCTGTCTTTGTCCAAGGTGGTGGTGGATGGTCGCGTCACCTATACAGCCTTCCTGCGCGATATCACTGAAGAAGTCGAGCGGCGCGAAGAGATGCGCATGCTCAGCCTGGTCGCGGACAAGACTGAAAACTCGGTGGTTATTACCGATGCGGAAGGCTGCATTGAGTATGTGAATAACGGCTTCATTCGTATGACCGTCTACACGCTGGCTGAGGTGCAGGGCCGCAAGCCAGGCAGCTTCCTGCAGGGCGAAGAGACCAGTCCTGAAACCATTGAACGCATCCGTCAGCATCTGCGTGATCTGGATGTGTTTTATGATGAAATTCTCAACTATAACAAGGCTGGCGAGCCCTACTGGGTGTCGCTGTCGATCTCACCGGTTCTTGATGAGCGCGGCCACCCTGACAAGTTTATCTCCATCCAGGCGGATATTACCGAAACCAAGCGCGAAGCACTGGAATCCGAAGTCCGTCTCAAGGCGATCAGTGAATCCCTTCTGATGGTTGAGTACACCCCTGAGGGCCACTTTGCATCGGCCAACACTTACTTCACCAAGCGCAGTCGCAACCGTGCCGAGCAGGTAGCTCACAGCCTGTGGCAACAGATTGAACCGCAGCAGCTTAACCGGCTGAAAGAACAGGGTGAGCTGGCCTGTAAGCTTGGGATTACCCTCGCCAGTGGAGACCCTCTGACGCTGGATATGCGTTTCTGTGCCCTGCGGGACTTCAAACGAAGGATTACTCGCCTGGTTGGCTTTGGTATCGATATTTCTGATCGGCGGGTGGCGGTGACTCAAACACTGCAGGCGATGAGTTCGGTAGAGGAGGTCAGTGACCGTATCGCCAATATTGTCACCAGCATTAACCAGATTGCTGAGCAAACCAACCTTCTAGCACTGAATGCCGCCATTGAGGCAGCGCGTGCAGGAGAGGCGGGTCGAGGCTTCTCGGTGGTCGCGGACGAGGTTCGCGGACTGGCTCAGCGATCGGGAGAATCAGCCCGTGAGATCGGACAGTTGGTCGAAGAAACGCACGCGCGAGTGAACGAATTGTCGGGTGCCATGCGTAAGATCGATCAATGAGATGATTCTGATACAAACAGGTGTTCAACTGTATTAGAATGACTACATATTTGGTTTAGGACTGCCCCCACTCAAGGAGTTTATATGCACGTTGGTCTGTTCGGCTCGATCAAAAACCTGCTTCGCATGCTTGTGGCACTGTTTTTTCTGGTGGTGGTAGCCCTGACAGGCTTCGCCATGTATGGCCTCAAATACGAAGCGTTTCAGTTTGATGATAACTTCGACCGTCGCATGGTGCCGCTGTATCAGGTGGAACGCATTGGCGGTTTGATGGGGGATATTCGTTCGCAGCTGCTGTTGAGTATTCAGCATCAGCCGGGGACTGAATTCGTCAAGGCTCACAACCATCCTACCAGTCTGCATACCGATTTGGTTCGCAAATATGAAGCGCAAATCAATGAGCTTTGGCAGGCGTTTATGTCAGTGCGTCACGGTGGAGAGGCGTCAGAACTGGCCAGCGCATTTGAAGAGCAATTTCAATTGTTTTTTGAGAAGGGTGTGGCTCCCACTGTCAAACTGCTTGAGCAGGGTAACTATGTGGGTGCCAACTGGCAGATCCTGCAGCAGGTCAACCCTCTCTTTGCCGCGGCTGACAAGGCGCGTGCCGACCTGAGTGACCGTAAACTGCGGGGAGCGCAGGAAGCGCGGGCTGAAATGAGTGCAACGGGCCAGATGCTCAATATTGAACTGCTGGCAGTTGGTATCGTGGGCTTATTGTTGGCGTTTGGTTTCGCTTTCTTCGTGACACGCCGTATCAACCGCGGCATGGATAATCTGGGCAGTATTGCCGACAACATGGCGGCCGGGGACTTCCGGGACCAGTCATTGCCGTTTGCTTCGAATGAGGATGAAGTGGGGCGTATCACCCAACGCTTCATCCAGACCCGCAACAGCCTTGCCCAATTGGCACGTGAGATTGGTCAGGTCGGCGAGTCTCTGAGTGAGCAGGCCGAACGCGGGGCTGCCATGGCCGAGCAGTCGCGCAGTGGCATTCAGGCACAAAAGGCCGAAACCGATCTGGTTGCAACCGCCATGTATGAGATGAACGCCACCGTGCATGACGTAGCCAAGAGTGCGGCAACCGCTGCCGAAAGTGCTACGGCCGCGGATGAGTCGGCTCACCATGGTCAGTCGGTGGTGACCGAAAGCGTTGATGGCATGAACCATCTGGCATCCGAGGTGGAATCAGCTGCACAGGTGATCGCGGAGCTGGCCGAAGATGCTCAGGAGATAGGCAAGGTTGTGGACGTAATTCGTGCGATTGCCGAACAGACCAACCTGTTGGCATTGAACGCAGCCATTGAGGCTGCCCGTGCCGGTGAGCAGGGGCGTGGCTTTGCGGTGGTGGCGGATGAGGTGCGCAGCCTGGCAGGCCGCACCCAAACGTCAACCACTGAAATTCATGACATGATTAGTCACCTGCAGGGGGCTGCGGTCAAGGCGGCCAAGGTGATGCAGCAGGGGCAGCAGCAGGCCAGTGATGGAGTGGAAAAGGCCGCGCGTGCCAATGAAGCGCTGGAGGCGATTATCCAGCAGATCATGCGGATGAATGATATGAACACTCAAATTGCCAGTGCTGCTGAAGAGCAAAGCTCAGTCGCTGATGAGATGAACCAGAACCTCACTCGCATCAATATGGCTGCGGATGAAACATCCACAGCGGCTGACAGTGTAGCGGCGACCAGTCAAGAGATTGCGGCGCTTGCCGTGCAGTTGAAAAAGGCTGTCAGCAAGTTCCGGCACTAAGCCTGCATTAATCCAGTCGGTGCCAGCGATTCTTGCCCAGTGCCTTGGCACGGTACATGGCATCGTCGGCACGGGTCAGCAGGGCATCCGCGCTGCTGCCATCCTGTGGATAAAGTGCAATGCCGATTGAGGCGGACACCTGCAACTGCAGTTGGCCGCGCTTGACCGGACGGCTGAGGCATTCCAGCAGCTTCTCTGCCACCTGCTCTGACGCTTCTGTTGTGGTGACGGTTTCCAGCATTACTACAAACTCATCTCCACCAATGCGTGCGCAGGTGTCGGTACCACGAAGCTGCTCTGTAATGCGGCCGGACAACACCGACAGCAGGTCATCACCGGCATCGTGTCCATGCAGGTCGTTGATCTGCTTGAAACCGTCAAGATCGATGAACATAAGCGCAAACTGATTGCCTTCGCGATGAGCGCGACGCAGGTTGCGTCCCAGGTGCTCGTTGAGCAGGCTGCGGTTGGGCAGCCCTGTCAGCGGGTCATGCATCGCCAGAAAACGGATACGTTCGATGCGCTTGTGTCGCTCCATTGCGATCGCGGCCAAATGGGCCATGCGCTGCAGCAGCTGACGCTGAGTGTCGTCTGGCATAGCCGGGTTGTGTGGATAACAGGCGAACACCCCGATCACTTCATCATAGGCCGCTATGATCGGCTGGGCCCAGCAGGCAGCGATGCCGTAGCGTTGTGCCTGATCACGCCAATGGTTCCAGTTGTTGTCCTGATGGATATCCGGGCAGATTGTGAGCCCACGGCTGAGGTACGCCTGTGCACAGGTGGTGCCTTCTGCCGTCAAGCCCAGTCCCTCGCGGCGCTGCAGGAAATGTCCGGGCAGGTTCGGAGCGCTTTTGATATGCAGGCGTCGACCGCTTTCGTCAGGCAGGAGTATTGCCGCGCTGGCGCCCGGCACAAGGCTTTCAACAGTATTGCACAGCTGCAGCAAGACCTCTTCCAGCGAATCACCGGTGGCGATCAGCTCCAGCACACTGCGTTCCAGCCGTAATATGCGTTCGCTGGCGCGCAGGTGTTGCTCGCGTTTGACGGCATTGGTGATGTCGAGGCACTGCACCAGCGTCAGGTTACTGTGGCTGAGCGGTTTGATCAGGATCGATTGGTACAGGGGCGTCTGTTCACCCCCGGGTCCGCGTCGCCAAAGTGGAAGCAGTCGTTTGTGTAACTGATGTGACAGAATGCGGCCCATGCGCAGCCGGCATCCGCTTTCAATGGCGTCCAGTAAAGCGAGGGGCAGTTGTGCGGAAAACAGACTTTCAATGGTGTGGCCAACAATCTGATGTTCGGTCAAACCTGTGTGGCGGCTGAACCAGCGATTGCAAAAAATGATGCGACACTCATCGTCCAGCAGCAAGACACCGCCATCGAGGCTGTGCAGCAGTTCGGTGCAGTCGAGGTTTTCGAGGCTATCGGACAGGCAGGCACTCTGGAGTTCAGTCTGGTGCATATGCGATTCCTGCTTACAATAACTCAGCAAGGTAGCTGCGAAGGGCGGTAATAAACGTATCAGCCGAGCGCAGATCAATAATGAAGGCTAAATAGCCGCGCAGTGCACTGTGTCGCAGACTGAAATCGATTTGAACCAGCATTACCAGCGTGTTTTCGTTGTCTGAGTCGTACAGGCTCAGGGTGCTGGGCAGGTCAGCTGCACTGACGCTGAACGCTTTGGGAATATCGGTCTGAACCTGCTGCTTCAACTGATTGGCCAGCGTGGCCAGGCAATTGTTGAGCAGGATGTTGCCCAGCTCTGCCAGGGTCTCCTGTTCCAGCTCGGTGATCTCATCGGCACTGAGTTCTTCACCGATCATGGCGTTTACCAGCTCCAGGCTTCGGGCTTCCGGGAACAGCAGCGCGGCACGGCCATTGATAAAGCCTTCAAAATCCTGCAACACACCGGCCAGAAATGAGGGCAGGTCCTTGCGGAAGGCTGCCTGAGCTTCGGGCACAGAGATGAACTCTACACGCGGGACCGACAACAGGACTTCGTCATTGACCAGCTGTGACAGGGCGTTAGCAGCACGGCCAACCCCCAGGTTCATCAGCTCTACAATCAGGTCGTGCTCATCGGCGCTGAACAGGTCCATTCACGCCTCCTGACAGACAAAGGCAGCGAGCTGCTCGGCGGTGGTTGGCTTGGGCAGGAACGCCATGCCCATGTCGCGGGCGCGCTGGGCCAGTGCGTCCTGTATGTTGGCGGTCACCAGTGCCATCCGCAATTGCGGAAAACGGGCACTGAGCGCCTCGGCCAGTTCGAGGCCATCACGACCGGGCATGTTGAAATCGATCAGGGCGATATCGGCGGCTTGACTCTGCAGCAGGGTTTCGGCTGCATCAGCCGAATCAGCCTCCAGCAAATTCAGTTCCAGGCCCAGAGATTTCAGCTGACGGCTGAGACTGAGACGTGCAATACGACTGTCATCAACCAGCAGCAGGTTGATCGGTTTTGTTGTTGTCATGGTGTCAGCGTGTCGTTGCAGGAATAAAGCGAGAAGTTTAACAAGTGAAGCAATTTTAGTCAGCTGATTTACGGAATTACCCTTAAATCAGCTGACGTTGATACAGATATTAAAATGTATAGGAAACGGCAAGAGAGCCGAAATTATGGTTGCCCTGCTGCGTTTCAAACTGACGTGTGCGGTAGATGCGGGCGTAAGACAGCTTCCACTGTTGCCACGTGGCCGCAATGCCAAAGGCGACATCGCCGACCAGTGGTTCCTTGTCGACACTGTGACTGCTGCGCCAGGTGTTACCATCAAGAAAAATGTCCCGCAGTACCCAACGGCCGTCAACAGACACAAAGCCGTGAATGCCCCAGTGATGTCGAAAGCGAGGATCGCCCCGTCCCGGAACGCTGTTGTCGCCCCCCGGGCGCAGCGCCGAGGTGCCAAAGTCATGTGGCAGGTGCTTGCCGATACGATACTCAGCCCCGGTATTCAGATAGGTTGCGACGTTGCCGAGGCTGCCACCGGCATGCAGCAGGACTTCATGCTCCCAGCCTTTGCCCAGTGACTGACGCAGCCAACGGTTCTTGTGTTCATACACCAGCTGCAGCCCTGGCTCATTGCGCAACTGGTTATGCCAGCCGTTAAAATTGTCGATACCGCGCAGGTCGTGGATGAAGTCCTGTGACTCCTGTGCCAGTGCGGCGGGGCCAACCATACCAAGATTCACCTCAAAGGAGTTCATCCGATCTCGGGTTTGGGTATGGTAGCCAAAGCCCATGTACAACCAGCCTGCATAGGGGCGGTCGGTTGGGTCGATGCTGGTACGCTCGCGATCCTCCGGCGTATACATCAATTGCCCCAAGGTGAAAATCAGGCGGCGGCTCACGTCTTCGCCAAGACGGACAGGTTCAGGGTCAAGCGGTGCCAGCAGGCGGTTGGCATCACGCATCCAGCCGGGCAGGTCTGGGTCATCGATAAAGTTGTCGATTTCCGGTGATACAAACGATAGCCGCACACCATTGGTGTATTGCTGGTCAGTATCGCTGAACAGGTCGTTTTCAAAATAGAAATTGGCTGTCCAGCTTTGATCCGGGTTGAGCGAGGGTGATTCCGCCGGCGGTTGTTCGGCTGCGGTTACCGCCGAAGCCAGGCAGCCGAGGCTCAGTAGACAGAGAGTTTGCTTCACTTTCGGCGCCACTGACCGTTACCGTCCTGAATATACTCTCCGGCTGGGGTCATTTCCTGCAGGCGCTGGCCTGTACGCAGTTCCATTACGTCCAGTGAAACCCCGGCCTTGCTGGCTTTTTGTTGATACAGCGCGCGGCGTTTGTTGTTGATTTCATTCACCATCGCCTTTACATCGGCACTGGGGTTGGAGGTCACGATGCCGAGGTAGCCGGTGGCTCTTTCACCTACAACGCCGCTGGATTTGGCTTCGTCCAGTGACAGGGCAAAGGCGGGCATGCTCAGGCTTACAGCCAACAGGCCTGTGGTCAGAATTTTACTCAATGTGCGCAACATGGTTCGCCCCTCAGAAAAGTTCGCTGTTTTCATCCAGCATGGAGTCAATTTCCTTGTCGACCTTGACCAGAATCTCATGCTTGATCTTGACGTTGAGATTGATGGTGATCGGCTCGGACGGCGCGGCCACTTGCACGGTAGGGGTGCAGCCGGCTGCGACAAGCAGACCAAGCGCGCAGAGCGTGGCGGGCAGCAGTTGTCGGCTGAGCATAATAGGTTCCTTTTCTTGCTGGGCTGTATGCGGTCTGACACAGAATCGCATCAATGGTTTCCATTGAGCAGCAGCTTAGCTGAAAGCAGCCTTAACGGAAATGGGCTAGCGGCGGAAACGACGGTCGATGGAGTCGGTGACACGGCCTGTGAGCTGAAGCGTGCGTAACAGGTCAAGCAGGTTCTCCTCTATATTCAGGTTAAGATCGACCGGTCGGCCCTGCTGCCAGCCAGGATTGTGTCCCTTAAGCCGGGCTCTCATATCGGCATCACCGTTGGGCTGGTAGTCCAGCTTAAGGTCCAACAGTTCAAAGCGCAGGTCTGTCAGGGCACCCAGTGCCAGTTGAATGCCGGGGTTCTGTTGTCCCATCAGCGCGACTTCAGGGGAGGGTTGATAGCGGATTACGCCACCTTCTGCGCCGCTGAGCAGATGGCCGTTTTGGATGCTGACCTTATTGCCGTTGATACGGATGGGCAGCTCTCCACCCAGCACACCGCTGCCATAAAGGCCCTCCTGGGGGTACAGCTCCAGAATCCGGCTCAGGTCAAAGGCCGAGACGGCCAGGCGAGTGTCCAGATCAGGCTTGAGCGGATCAAACCCTAGCGCCGGTACTGCGATGATGCCATCCAAGGCTGACAGGCTGAAAGGGGTCAACTGCAGCCAGTATTGGCTGTTGCCATAGCCGGTCAGGATGTAGTCGAGGTCAGGGCCATGGACCCTAAGGCCCGTATCGGTATGGTCGATACTGAAGTTGCCGCGTGCGCTGAAACGTCCACTTGGCGCAAGCTCGATCTGGCTATCCAGATTCAGGCTGTGGATATGAGTGTTGTCCAGGCTGAGATTGACTCTGGTCAGTGCTGGCCGCAGCTCCAGTTGCCAATCACCTTTACTCAAACGGAGTTCACCCCCGGCCTGAAGTTGCCCCTGGTGAATATCAGGCCAGGTTGTCTGCTGAGGCAGTAAACGTTGTAATGCTGGTAACAGTGCAGCAACTTGAACAGGTTGCAGGTTCAGGCTGGCTTGGCCATTGAGGTTGGCATCCAGTATCAGTTCGGTGTCCAGCTGCAACGGAGGTTCCTGTGTGCGCAGGCCGACCACACCATTTATTTGCATAAGGTGTGGCTGCAGTTGCAGGTCGGCACTCAAATTGATCGGCGGCAATTCTGGAATATCCGGCTGCTGGAGTACCAGCCGGGTAGAGGGTTTCAATTGCAGGCGAATTGAGCCATCAAGGAATTGCAGGCCGGCTTGCAGGTTCAGATTGCTGCCGGGCATGGAATTTTGGCCGGGCAACCTGAGCTGAGCGGCAATGTCGTGCCGACTGTCGAGATGCAGCATTGTTTGCGCGTCAGGTGTCAGCTGGACCGGCAATTCCAGCTGACTGTTAAGCTTCAGCACGCCACTGAGTCGGCGCACCTCTTGTGGCAGTGAAATCTGCAATGACTCAAGGGCAGGGAGCAGGTGCTGGAGATGAACCGTAGTATCGGCTTCAAAACGCCAGTTTTGTGCGTCAGGGGACAGCTGTAGTTGGCTCTGCAGTAATGGTTGCTGGGTGTTGCTCACACTCAGCTGCAGCTTATAGTCGGGATCAAAGTTGAGATCAAGATAACCAAGCGGTTGCTGATCCAGTTGGATCTGCATTCGGCTCTGCAGTAGCTGTGGCTCCAGATCCACATTGCCAAGCAGGGTCAGGGGTGGTTGCTCCGGCGCCGTGTAGTTCAGCTCCAGTTGGGCAATCACCAATCGTTTTGAGGGGGCGTAGCTGAACAGCTGCCGTGGGTGAAAATGGGTCAGATCGATCGGGTCGGGTTGTAGTTGAAGTTGTTCAGCACGGCCTTTGAGCGAATGATCCGCAACGATATCGAGACGAGCCTGTTGCACGCGCAGCTCTGCCAGCTGTCCCTGCAACAGGTTGATCGGGTCGAAATGCAGCTCAACATGATCGGCGCTGAGTGTTACACGCCGGCCATCGCCGGTTTGACTGACACTTAGGTGATCAATATGAAGCTTTTCCCATGAGGGGTGGCGCATATTGAATGCGGGTGCAACGAAGCCCTGTTCAGTCAGCCAGCGCTCGATCAGATACTGGGCGCTCCAGGGCAGGGACAGCCACACCAGGCCTGCCAGCAACAGTGGTAACAGAAACAGCAGGCCCAGCCACTTCTTCATGGCAGCTTGCGGACTACGTTAAGGCCGTCGCGCACGGTCAAAAACACGTTTTCCACCTCGGGATCGGCGGCGATGAAGCGGTTGGTTTCAACCAGAATGTCGTCAATCTCGGATTCGGGCTGTACCACCTTGCCTGACCAAAGCACGTTGTCGAGGATAATCAGCCCACCGGGACGGGTCATCTGTTTAACGCGCTGATAGTAGTTGAGGTAGTTACGCTTGTCGGCATCGATGAAGGTGAAATCCAGCTCCAGATCCAGTGTTTCCAGCGTATCCAGCGCACGGCCGAAAATTACCTCGATCTTTTGACCGTGCTCGCTGCGATCGAAAAAGCCCTTGGCAAATTCGATGGCACGAGGGTTGGTTTCACAGCAGATCAGCTTGCCATCGGCTGGCATGCCTTCTGCGATTGATAGCGCGGAGTAGCCGGTGAACATGCCGATCTCCAGTGCCTGCTTTGGCTGTGCCAGGGCACTGAGCATTTTCAACGTGCGGCCTACCAGGCGGCCCGACAGTTTTTGCGGCCAGCCCATGTTGAGGTTGGTCTGGTCGATCAGCTCCTGCAGCAGTGGCGGCTCTGAGCGAGTGTTAACAAAGGCATAGTCTTCAATGGTTTCATCAACCAGAAAGTCGGGCATGGTGGTGTACCTGAATCACAAACGGCAAAGTGCAATTCTAGCATTACCCCGCAGCACTTTTCCCGGTCAGGGATATTGATACCGAAATGCGGCCTGATCTTTTACAATCTGCGCTGATTTGAAGGAGAGTTCTGATGTACGAAGCTTTGTATCTGTTTCTGGCGACGGGCCTGGTGTCCATGTCGGCGGCACTGAGTGCCGGAGCACTGAACAAGTTGCCGGAGGAGAAGCGCCCGGCGTTCATGCAGACCCGCAACGGTGCGGTGACCGTAGTGATGGCCGGCAACCTGGGAGCGCTGACACTGATCGGAGCGCTGGCTTATGGTATTCGGCACCTTGATTGGTGGATTCCCGTCAGTTGCCTGTTCATCACCTTTCCGGTGGTGCATCTGGTGCTGGTTCAACGCCTGCTGGGTGACCTCAAGGCGTTGTTGCTGATGCTGCCGCTGGTGTTGGCGTCCATTGTGGCGCTTTGGTACTTCTGGTAACGCCATGATTTCCGTTGTGGGGTATGGCTCGCTGCTGTCGGAGCAGTCCGCGCGCGAAACTGTTCCGAATCTAAGCAATTACCGTTTGGTGCGAGTGCCAGGCTATCGCCGCGTGTTTGATAAGGTGGGCATCGTGTTCATCAGTCGGCATGGCATGCCGCCGGACAGTTTGGAGCTGGCCTCATGCTCCACCGAAGCGGCAGACGGTATCGACATCATTGCCGCTCAGTTCGAGTGCAGCGAGTCTGACTTTCTGGAACTGTACGAACGCGAGCATCGTTATCGCTGGATCGAGGTGGAAACGTGTCATCTGGACACGGGTGAGCCTTCTCGAGGACGCATGTGCACAGGCTATTCGGATACGGATTACCGCCTTAACAAGTGTGTCACTGAGGCGGAATATCAGCGCCGGGTCGGGCAGTATTACGCGGGTCCGCTCTGGCGACGCGATATTCTGCCCAACCCGCGCTATCTGGCTTTCTGCCTGCAGTCTGCGGCCACTCAGGGCGAGTCGGTGCTGCAGAATTTTCTTGATACCAGTTTCACCGCTGACGGACGCTCTGTGCGTCAATATCTGGCGGATAACCCCGGCCTGATTCCGGCCGAGGTGGTTGAGTACAGCTACCGCTGATCAGCTCAGCAGCGGTTCCAGCCAGCGTGCGATGCGCAGCAGGTCGTCATCGCTGTGCGGTTGCCCGATCAGTTGAATCCCCAGCGGCAGGTTGTCGGCATCCGTCAGCCCCGGCAGTGTTACCACCGGCAGCCCCATCGCCTGCCATGGGCGGCTCATATGGGGAGCGCCGGTGCGTTCGTGTCCTTCGGGCGCCACGCCCGGTGCGGCCGGTGCGAGCATGGCATCTACATCCGGGTAGCGTTGAGCCAGCGTGTCACGGATATCCGCCACTGCTTGCAGGGATGCCAGATAATCGGCGCGCGGGGTCGCCAGGCCCGTTGAAATCAGATCCTGCAGCGCCGGACTCAGAAGGTCAGGCTGGCCTGATTCAAGTGCCAGGTTGCGAGCCGCCTCATACGCCATTATCAGGCCATGATGCTGTACCAGCTCACCCAGCCAGTCACTGTTGTCGGGCTCTATTACGTCAACCCCTTGAGTGCGCAGAGTGGTAGCTGCCCGCTCGATGGCGTCTGCCATGTCCGGCTCGACCTCACCGGCGGCATCGCCCCGACACAGAAGGATGCGTTTGGGCTGCAGGGCGTCGGCTGTGGTCATCGGCTCTGGCTGGCGCAGCAGAATGGCGCGCAGCAGTTCGATATCTTCAACCTGGCGGCTGAACAGGCCGAGCGAGTCCAGTGATTGTCCCAGTGGCTGGATGCCACGCAGCGAAAACTCCCCGCGAGTACCCACATAACCCACCGTACCGCAGTAGGCGGCGGGCCTGATGACGGATGCAGCAGTCTGTGAGCCCAGTGCCGCAGGCACCATTCCATCGGCGACAGCCGCCGCCGAACCACTGGAAGAGCCGCCTGGCGTTCGTTTCAGATCGCGTGGGTTAGCGGTCTTGCCGGGCTTGAAATAGGCGAATTCGGTTGTGACCGTCTTGCCAATAATAATGCCGCCGGCCTGGCGCAGAAGTGCAACACAGCTGGCATCGTCAACCGGCTGGCGACCCTTGTGGATGGGGGACCCCATCTCGGTCGGCATATTGGCGGTGTCGATGATGTCCTTGATACCGATGGGTAGTCCTTTCAGCAGGCTGGTTTCATAAAACGACTGGTTATTGCGGTAATGTTCCAGGCAGGTTTTGGCGTCAAGGCGGTGCTGCCAGGCACCGACCTCAGGCTCGCGGGCCTCGATTTGGGCAAGGCAGGCCTCCAGCAGTTCCAGTGCGGTACAGTGACCTTCCTCGATAAGGGTAAGGGCCTGTCGCAGGCTAATGGGGGTTGCCAACTTGTTACTGTTCATCTGCGCCACTCCACGGGGTCAATACGGCGGGGAAAGAGTCGGGGCATCAGTTTGGCGCCATACGGGGCAGGGGTAAAGCACCATTAATCAATCCGTTACAAATTGTTACAGGTTTTTACACCACATGTATCACGCATGGTTGCCTGTAAAGGTAATCAGCATTACTCTTTTCGTCTGCTGCATGCGACTCCGACCAAAGTAGCAACATAACAATAATGAGTGTGCCCCGATGAGTCTCTACCAGAGTATTGAAAAAACTTTCTTCCACAGCCTGACCCGCAAAATCTGCGGCAATGTGCTTTTCCTTGTGTTCCCCAGCCTGATTCTGATCGGCCTTGGCTACTGGCTGCATTTATCCCTGCGGGATCTGCAGGTGGTGTTGGCCGATACACCCGCGGCAGGAGAACAGGTGGCGCAGCTGGCGCACACCACCGGTATGATCGCGGGTGCCATGTTGGTGTTCACCCTGGTGATAGCCGCTTTCGCGCTGTTTTTCATGCGTCATCTTTTTCTGCGACCGATTCACAGCATGACGCGGGTCCTGAGGGCGGTGAAAGACAAGGATGGTGATATCTCGGCAACTTTGCCGGTACAGACTCAGGATGAGATCGCACGCATGGCGGAAAGCTACAATGATTTCTCGGCCAGCCTGAAGCAGATGATTGCCGATACCCGTCAGCGCAGTGTGCGAGTGTCGCTCAGTGCCAGTCAGCTGCAAAAGGTGGTGCTGGCGGCAAAGGGGTCGGCCGAAGAGCAGGTGTCGAAGGCGCAGGCCGTGTTTCAGGCCAGTCAGGAGTCCACCACGGCGATCGAGGGAATCGCTGCACATACTCAAAGCATTTCGGAGCGCAACAGCCATAACCTGGCTGAGGTGAAGGATTCCAGTTCAGAGCTCATGCGGGTCAGTGAGCAGGTAGCAACCATCGAAACTCAGGTAAAGGAGTTTCAACAGGTGGTGGGACAGCTGGCGGAAAATTCCGCCAGTATCATCAGTATCCTTTCTCTGGTGCAAGGGTTCTCTGAGCAGACCAACCTGCTGGCACTGAATGCGTCCATTGAAGCGGCGCGTGCCGGTGAAGCTGGGCGGGGGTTTGCTGTGGTCGCGGATGAAGTGCGTACGCTGTCCCAGAAAGTGAACACCGCCACCGGCGAAATCGACAGCAAGATCAACGCAATGGTGTCGCTGGTGGAAAGTACCCGCAGCGGGGCTGAAGTGATTATGCAGAACGTGTCGGATACAGATGGCTTCATCTCTCAGACCAGTCGTCGCTTCAGCACCATGGTGAGTGATTTTGAAGCGCTGAACAGCCAGTTGGGCGAGATCAGTGCCGCCATTGAAGAGCTCTCCTACACCAACCGACACAGTCATGAACAGGTGTCCGATATAACCCGGTTGGCTGACAGCATTCGGCAGGAAATGGAAGTGTCGAGCCAGCACTCGCAGGAGCTGGATGGTGCAACCGAAGAGATGCAGGAGCTGCTGTCGCGCTTCACGATCGGTTATGGCGGTTTTGAGCAGATCATCACCACAACCCGGGAATGGGCGCGCATGGTGGAGGCCGAGCTGGAAAACCTGGCGGCTCAGGGGCTGGACCTGTTCGATACCCATTATGTTCGTACCAACAAGGACCAGTTGCCGGAGAAGTATGATACTCGCTACACGGATGCCTACGAAGCCAGGCTGCGGCCACTGTTTGACCGCTGTATTACCGAAAACGACGCCTTCCTGGTGGCTGCCGGATTTGATTTGAATGGTTACTGCCCAGCGAACAATACGCGCGTATCCAAGCCGCTTACGGGTGATTTTGAAGTGGATAACGCTCAAAGCCGTCACCGTCGCATTTTTGCCGGAACGCGCGCCGAAATCCGCCGTGCTTCCCACGATTCCCCGTTCCTGCTTCAGACCTTCATCCGTGATACCGGAGAAATTCTTAACTCCTTGTCGGTTCCCCTGTTCGTAAATGGGCGTCGCTGGGGCAGCTTCTGCGTTGCCTTCACACCTGATCACCTGCTCAACGCGACCCGCGACTGACGCTCACAGGGTCATCTGAAGGCGGCATACCGACATCGGGTTGCCGCTTTTTTTTCGTCAAAATCCCAAAACTTAAGGCTATAAAAATCAAAATCAAATATTGATTATTTCGCGTTTCGTCAAGATAAAGTTTTGAATAATCATATGTTATTCAAAATTAAATATTGATGATGGTATCATGAAAATAAATTGATTTTATTTTAACCAGCGGCAACTCCATTCACCCTTGGGCAAAGCAGGTTGCTGAAAAATAAAGAAAAAACGCTAAACAACGGCAAAAACTTGCCGATATAAGATAACGTGCTGGTTGTTGATTTTTTGACCATGTACCGGCGATACTTACTCGCAGCTTAATTCGGTAGCTGTTTGAAGAACTGGCCCGGATTTTGCGTGTAATATGGCAACAGAGATGAAATCAGGGTTATTCCCTTCCGCCTGTCCAGCTGGGTTCAGAGCACACAATATGGTGACTGCACATAACATGATCGTTGCACTCGATATCGGCACCTCAAAGGTGGTGTGTCTGGTGGGTGAGTTGACCCCTCAGGGCACCATCGAAATTATCGGTGTTGGTGCTCAGCCTTCGCGAGGGTTGAAACGCGGTGTCGTGGTCAACATCGAATCGACGGTCAGTTCGATCCAGCGCGCGGTTGAAGAAGCAGAACTGATGGCTGGCTGTAAGGTTCACGGCGTGACCGTGGGCATTGCCGGCAGCCATATCAATAGCCTGAACTCTCATGGCATCGTTGCCGTGCGTGATCGAGAAGTATCCGACTACGATCTTGAGCGAGTGATTGATGCGGCGCGTGCCGTGGCCATTCCGGCAGACCAGAAAATCATCCATATTCTGCCGCAAGAATACCTGATTGATAACCAAGAAGGGATCAAGGAGCCGCTGGGAATGTCTGGCGTTCGACTTGAGGCCAAGGTTCATCTGATTACCGGCGCAATTAATGCGATTCAGAACGTCGAAAAATGTGTGCGCCGCTGTGGTCTTGAGGTTGATGCGGTGGTGCTGCAGCAGCTGGCATCCAGTTACTCCGTACTGACGGATGACGAAAAGGATCTGGGTGTCTGTATTGTTGATATTGGCGGTGGCACCACTGACATTGCCGTATTTACCGGCGGGGCTATTCGTCATACAGCCGTCATTCCAATCGCCGGTGATCAGGTCACCAGCGATATTGCCATGGCGCTGCGCACCCCGACTCAGCATGCCGAGCAGATCAAGATAAAATACGCCTGTGCACTGGCTCAGCTGGCCAGATCAGACGAGATGATTAAAGTGCCCAGTGTCGGCGACCGCGCACCACGCGACCTGTCACGTCAAGCGCTGGCTGAGGTGGTTGAGCCGCGTTATGAAGAGTTGTTCACGCTGGTGCAGTCGGAGTTGCGCCGCAGCGGATTTGAGGATTTGGTGGCAGCCGGGATTGTGTTGACCGGTGGAACGGCCAAGATGGAAGGTGCCGTAGAGTTGGCGGAAGAAATTTTTCATATGCCGGTACGGCTGGCTAAACCGCAGGGTATCCGCGGTTTGGAAGCTCAATTGAGCAACCCCATTTATGCCACTGTTATCGGCTTGCTGCACTACGCACGCCAGGGTCACGGACCGGTCAGCCCGGTGCCGGAAATTGAAGAATATGAAGACAGCCTGCGGCCACAGCGCAAGGCTGAAGGCAGCTTGATCTCGCGTATGAAGAGCTGGCTGCAGGGTAATTATTAAGTTTGGGCAAACAGCGGTACCCGGCGACAGAGCGGGGCCGTATCTGGAGGGGATAAATATGTTTGAGCTGGTGGATAGTGTACCTCAGAGTGCTGTAATCAAGGTGGTCGGTGTTGGTGGCGGCGGTGGTAATGCCGTCAACCACATGGTAACCACCGAACTGGAGGGTGTGGATTTCATCTGCGCCAATACCGATGCGCAGGCACTGAACAGCATGGCGGCCAAAACGGCACTGCATATTGGTAGCGAGCTGACCA